>MHGR01000137.1:2286-14819 GCA_001805655.1 Omnitrophica WOR_2 bacterium RIFCSPHIGHO2_02_FULL_52_10 | reverse complement strand
CGCTCCCCCATGTTCAGGTCCCCGGCCAGGCGCCGGTACAGAAAGTCGCCGTAGCCGGCGCGCGTTCGGTTCTTGAGGATATCTTCGCTGATATGCCGGCCGACGTTCCAATAGGCCAGCGCGCGGGTATATTCGATCGCGCGCCTGGCACCGTCGATTTCATTACGGATCTTTTGAAGCAAGGCGGGATAGGAATTGGCGGCTATTTTATTGGGCATAACAAGCCCTCTTTGGGCGGTGGCCCCTGCTCCCCTGAAAATATTGTAGAAGCACCTGCTCGTGTCGATATTTTGCCAACGGCACTCGCGGCGCGACTACATGTACCAAGTTATGTTCGCTCATTTCATTCGCTCCATAACTTGAACATTCGTCGGTCGCGGGGCGATTATTTCTAACACTTATGTCGCTGCGCCTGCCTTTCGGCAGACAGGCTCCATAAGTGTAAGAAATGAATCGATTATATCATACCGGCCCCCATTATGGCGAATGTTCTATTTGTAGGGACGTAGAGACAGCACAATGTGTCCCTACAACAAGGATTACTAATTAGAAGCCATTTCATAACCTCTTTTTGTCATCCCCGCATGCTTTAAGCGGGGATCCAGACTGGAACTACCGTCGGTATGGATTCCCGCTTTCGCGGGAATGACAATCCGGGTTATGGCCATTTGGGTTATGAAATGAGCTCTATTGAATTAAAATAGGATCGTTGGAGGACGGCTCATAAATAGCCCCCTCCTTTTTTCGGCTTTGGATGGCGGCGGACGGCGGTTTTTCTTTTATGACGGCGGGGGGTGACTGACCTTCGATCACTATCCCTTCGATCGCTTTATAGACGCGTTCTAACTCCTCCTCATTCCCCTGGCTAGGCGGTTCAAAAACCGGTGTCTCTACAGTTCCTACTTGTTCGAGTTGTTTGAGGATCAAGGCGTTTACTTTATATACGGCGAACGCGAGCAAAATGAAAATAATCAACGTTATTATGCCAAGCTTTTTATAACTCCTCATCATTATCCTCCCACCTGCCAGACGATTTTATCTTTTATATCATTTGAAAACCCTATAAAAGCGCTCAAAGTAGGAAAATAAGGAGGTGTTTTGCCTCCCTGCATCCGTGTGTCATAAACAAAATTGCGCCCATAACCTGAGAGGTATGTTCCGCTCGATCCGTTAAATAATCCGAAGGCCCCGTAATTATCCGTTATGGCGCCCCCCAGTAAGGTCGCCGTTCCCCTTGGGCCCGTGCCGATATTATTATAATTATCAACCCGGAAAACTCCGCCTTGCGCCAATATCGTCCCGTGAATATTCACGTCGTCAGGGGCGGATGTCCCGACACGAACATCGCCGTTCCACGCGACGATCCCCAATAAATTCACGGCCTCTTCCGCGTTAGGAGGGACATAGCCGGGATCTCCCGGGCTGGCTATGGCGGCGGCATAGTCGGCATACCGGACATGATCCGCGATAACAATATCATTCTCGCTGGAAATGGTTAATTCCGTATTTCCCTGAACGGTCCCGTTTAAACTGGTCACATTCCCGTCGACAAATATGATCGACCCCATGTTATCGATCCCATCAGGAACGCTTTGGTAGACCGTGCTCCCGCCCCCCCCGGCATCCACCGTTGTCTGATTATTGATTTGGTCAACAGTGATGATCTTAGTCGTCCCCCCCTGCGTGATGGAATATACGGCATTATTGTTGGCATCCACCGACATGTTGATCGTGCTGTCCCCGTTGACGTAAATGCCTCCCGTCAATGTTGTGCCGTTGTTGGCGACAAAGATGCCGTTGCCCGGAAATGCTTCTCCGCCTTTCGCCTGATCGATCAGATCTTGCTTTTGAACTTCGGAAGAAAGGGCAATGGCATCAACCCCTCTGTCAAATCCCTCATGAAAGGTGGGGACGTCTCTGGTCCCGTTAAAATCCGCGTCCAGCAGTATCGATGAGCCATTATTGTAGAATCTGGCCGACTGTTCTTGTTGAGTAACAATGCCTTCGAATGTCCCGCTGGGATTGCCGTAAATATTGTATCGCCCGTTGGTATGAATGGGGCCGGCAAAATTGGTATTGCCCGTAAACCATACATTGGTCGTGCCGTCCGCCAGCGTCTGCTGGTTTGTAAAAAGGGCGTACCGGGCGAAACTGTCCCTCTGCACGCGGGCCGTGAAGTCCCCGCTCAACAATATTCTGCTGACAATGCCGTTAAAAACCCCCATGGACGTGACTTGAAAGTTATAAGGGAAATCCCATGTGTCAGAGTTGATCGTGACCGGGTCGGATTTCTCCCTCAAAAGGATTTTAAACTGATACGCCCCATCGCCAAAATTGGTATTATTGCCCGCATATTCGGCCTGCGTTTCATTCAACGTCAATTGGGCCACACCATTCTCTTTTACCGTTAGCAGTAAAAACTGCACTCCGTCATCTAAATGGGTCAACGCGGTGCTGATAACGGTCGTGGGGCTCATGGCATTGAGCGTATTGTCCATGTCCGTATTAATAAGGCCGTCCAGCTTGTCTAATCCGGCCAGCGCGCCTGACTCAGCGATAAAAAATGCCCTGGACGTATCCCGTTCTTTTTTTACCATCACGCTCTCTCTGACAGTCCTTAAAACAATGATCCCTGTGAGAGGCACCAGCACAACGATAAGCGTGAGGCCGATCATCAGCGCAACGCCGCGCTCATTGCGTATGTTTGTGATCATAGCATCATCCTTTATTCCTTAAAAATACATCCATGCTGATTGTCCTGGACATCGGCCTGTTGAAAATCGTGTTGCGGGACGCCGTCACGACGATCGTAACCACGTCCTGAGCCGCGTTTAAACTGGCCTGAAAATCAGCAATGCCTAGGGCAAACACATCTTCCCTGACAAGAACCGTGTTACTATTCAAGATCCGCCGGACCAATTGGTTGGCCGCGTTTAAACGGTATTCAATGAACTTATTATTGTCCGTTGTGCAGGGAGCGCATGTCCCCACCCAATCGCCGTGCGCCAAATGGGCGCTTACCGCGCTAAGGGCGACGCTCAAATCTTGCGTATTTTCAGGGTTACCGGGAGGAAGGTGGCAAATATCCGCCTTTCCTTCCGAATCCGCAATGATGGTATTGACATCCGTGATACAGCTTAATTTCCCCCAGGCCAGGGGAGCTCCCCAGTGAGCCACGTTCCCGTTTGCGTCAATGACAATATTGCTGCAGACGCATACGGGAATCGAAAATCTTATGACGTCCGAATTATTGACTCCTGTCCCATCGCTTATGCTCAATTGCATAACGCCGTTACCGTCGGCCCCTGTTTCCTTTAATTCCTTTGAAACCCTCCCGATCGTGTTCCGTAAATTTTCCTGTAATTGAATCTGCACATCCAGTGTCGCCCAGACGGATTTGCCGGAAAATAGGACAAAATAGGTCGCCCCCATGATCACGGAAAAAATCCCCATAACCATCAGCGCCTCAATCAACGTAAACCCTCTATTCCCTCTGATCTGCATATCACCCGCCATTGTAGATGAGGCTTGTGATCTCAACGGGCGAATCGATAAAACCATTGCCGTTTTGATCTTCACCGGCGTTTAACTGGCCGTCAAGATTGAGATCTTCGCCGAACACCCTGCCGTTCTTTTCCTGCCAGCAAAAGGCGATTGTGACCTGGTAAAGGTTCGGGTTGGTGTTATCCACATAACTTACGCCGATACCGTTTAAACCTGCCGTTGAGAACGTCGCGTTATTGAAGGTCGCAAAGATCTGATTGAACGGGTTGTCCCTTATCTGCACCATGCGATTTTTTAAAACTAAAAGGGCCGCCGAGGAATTGCGCGATATTTCCGCCAATTGAATACTGCGAAAAAAGGCCACCACCGCCCCCGCAAAGAGGAATACAAGAATCGCCGTAACGGTCAATAATTCTACGAACGTGAAACCCCTTTTCCCATGAACCCTGTGTTTTTTCATGTTCATCCAGTCTCTACGGTTGCTGATGAAGCTCCACGGGTTCACACCCGTGGTATCTTTTAATTCTTCGGCGAAATCCGCCGAAGGCGGATCAAAAAAAAATCCTATTCCTCATTCGAAGAATAGGCGCAAAGAAAACCACTGTCCCTTTTCTGCGGCAGCTGGCTGCCCTGGCGACCGGCCGAGGGCCCTAACTCCGACGCTTCACTCGGAGTCCCGATGCCGACACTTCGGTCGGCACTCCGACCTCATGCGAAACATGAGTGTCGGAGCCTCCAAAAGTCGGAAACCGGGATAGCTTTGTGCCCCATTCTTTCGAATGGTTTACCATTGTACACAGATATCCTGTATTAAGTATATCATGCTATTATCCCCCTGCCAAAAATAAATAATTGAGGTACTCCTAAACAGGGACCGGTGAAAAAGGGCGTACACAAGGGATAAGGTTATTGAGAGGGCTACTGTGGGGGGATGAAATGACCCACATCAACCTACGAAGTTGATGTGGGTTGATATTGGATTACTGCTTTTGGATCAACACGGTCCAGTGGTCGCCGACTTTTTTCTGCGCCAGGACCTTGTGCCCCTCTTCCCGGACGGAGCCGGGGACGTTTTCGATGGGGGCGCCGTCGTCCAGATAGATCTCGAGGATGTCGTGGGGTTTGAGCTTGGCCAGCTCGATCTTGGTCTTGACAAAGTTCATCGGGCAGCCGACGCCGCGGAAATCCTTGACCGCCGCCGGTTTCCCCGCAACCGCGTCCTGGACGGCCGTCTTTGCCGCTGTCGCGGAGGCCGAAGCCGTCATGCCCACTTTATCCGCCGGCGCGGTGATGACTTCGCCGCCGGGTAACTGAAAATTAAAGGACGGGTCCATGACATCATACAACAGCTGCATGCGCGTGGCCAAGGCAAAGACCCGGTCTTTTTTGTCGATCAGGGCGTTAAAATCGCCCGACTCGGCGATCTTCAGCAGATCGTCAAATGACTTTTCGACCAAACCGGTGTTGATGAAATGCTCGCGGAAATAATTATACGCTTCCTGGACGGATTTCGGCTCCAGGGCCCGCGAAACCAGCAGCACGCGCGAAGAATAAAAGACCACGTCCTTTAAAAGCCCGGCCTTCTGCCCGGCGTCCCCGCCGTTGGTTTCGATCTCTTCGATGAGCTTCTGGGCCTTCTGGATATGCCCCAGGTCGCTCTCGATGAGATCAAAGATGCCCGCGGAGCACTCCCCCTTGCCGCGCTCGGCCACCGAAAAGATCTTGTCCGTGCCCCAGTCGAAATAATATTCCTGCGCGAGATCGCTGTCCTTTTTATACGTGGCGCAGAGCGCCTTGATGTCGGCCCGGCCTTCTTCGCTGCGGGTGTATTCCTCAAACGTGGGGTATTTCGCCTTTTTCCCAACATAGGTTTTCAGCGCGTCGCGCACAAGGTTCGGGACGTCTTTCGAGGCGATCTCACCGACTTGCTGCGCCAACTCCGTCTCGCCGTCCTTGACCTTGCCGCCGGTCATGACGTTGTAAGCCGGAATGACTTTGTCCCCCTTGCGGCTGACCTTGCCGTAAAAACCGATGTGCCCCACGTGGTGCTGACCGCAGGAATTCGGGCAGCCGGAAATATTGATGCGCGCGTCGCTGGCCGCGTCCAAGTCAAAATCGACGTGCTCGAGCGTGCGCTTGATGGCCGTGGCCGCGCCCGGGGAGAGACAAATCCCCAGCTGACAGGTAGACGCGCCGGCGCAGGCGATGATCTTGTCGATGATGAACGGCTGGTTGAAATTCTCGAAATGCGCCTTGAGCATGGTATAGACGTTGGGTAAATATTTCTCCGGGATATTGCGCACCAGGAAGTTCTGGTCCTTGCGGATGCGGAGGGTGTTTTCGCCGAACGGCGCCAAAAAGTCGGCCAGGGCAATGGCATTGTCGTTATCCACGTGGCCCAAATGCGCCGGGAGGATGACGCAAAACGCCCCCTTCTGCTTCTGCTCCTGGACAAAGCGCTTTTTCCATAATTCAAAATCCTTGCGGTCGGCCACCGTGTCTACAGGAATGCCGGGATCGACCGCCACATTATCGATCTCGCTGATTTCCAGCGGCGGATAATGTTCTTTATGCACCGCTTCCAGCTCCTCGAAATATTTCCTCTTGAATTCCACTTCGCCGAGCTTCTTGAGCACGAAGCGCAGGCGGGCCGCGTGCTTATTTTTGCGGTTGCCGTTCTTATAAAAAAGATTTTTGGCCGCTTTGGCGACATTATACACTTCCGACTCGGGAATAAAATCGTGGACCACGATAGCCAGCTGCGGCTTGGCGCCCAGGCCCCCGGCCAGGTACACCTTAAAGCCCTTTTGCCCGTCCTTGATTTTCGCGATAAATCCCACATCATGGATCGACGCGTACCCGCGGTCCTCCGCCGACCCGGAAAAGGCGTGCTTGTATTTGCGCGGCAGGTTCCAGGAATCCGGTTCCGAGGTGAAACGCGTCGTTAACGCGATCGCGTAAGGAGAAACATCAAAGGCCTCGTCCGCGGCGATGCCGGCATCCTCCTGGGCCATGATATTCCGGATGGTGTTCCCTCCGCCGCCGCGCGGGGAAAGGCCGACGGTTTTCAACTCCCGGATGACGGGGATCAGGCTGTCCAGCAGGACATAGTGCAGCTGGATCTCCTGGCGGGTCGTTAAGTGGATATAGCTGGCCGCGTGGACTTTCGAAATCTCGGCGATCTTTTTCAGCTGTTGCGGCTTCACGACGGAGCCGGCGCAGCGGATGCGGACCATGTAGGTGTCCTTCTTGCGCTGTTCATAACAGCCGAACGGCACGCGCTGCACCTTGAACTCGACCAGCGAAATCTCCCCCCTCTTGAAGCGCTCCACATTTTGCTCAAGGGCATTGATTTCGTCTTCGAGGTTATCGGGCAATTGATAAGTTTTAAACGGTTTGATCATGCCGTGTTCCGCCTTTGATAAGATTATTTAGATTCATTGAAATTATAACACATAAATAAGTCAAATCAAGACTTATTTAACACGACCGGTTTGGTAGACTTAAGTGCTTTCTTTTCAAAATTATTCGACGATTTCAATGTCCTCGCGGGCGACTTGGGCATCTTTGATCTTGAAGGATTGGACATCGGGCTGTTTTCCGGCCAGGGAAATGATCACGTAGCTGATCGAGGGGTCATACGCCAGGCGTATATCTTCTTGGGAAGGTCGCGCGGGACTGGCAGGGTGGCTGTGGTACACGGCGCTGAACTCCAGCCCTTCAGCCCGGGCGTCTTTCACCGCCGCAAACTGCTCCTTGGGGTCAAAGGCAAAATGCTTTTCGCTGTGATCGGTATTTGTCATCTTATATTGCTTGCAGATGACGCCGTTTCGGCCGGCCAAATAGCCGCACATCTCAATGGGCGCCCCTTCCTGCGCGTGCTTTATGATCTGCTCTAAGATATCCTTCTTTATTCTCATAAAATTATGAATTTAAAGCTACAAAAAACAAGATACAAGGTACAAACAATTTCCAAAAACCAATAATCAAATTCCAAACACCGATTCTTATCCGTTTGTATCTTGGAGTTTGAGTATTGGGATTTGTTTGTTTCTTGTTCCTTGTATCTTGTGATTTAAATATTTCTAATTTTCCTTCAAATCACAGGCTTTCTGCTCTTCATCAACCAGTTTTGTGATCGTCGGTTTTTTGCCGCAGACCGGGCAATCCGGGTTTTTCTTGACCTTGACCGTGCGGAAATCCATGTTCCAGGCGTTAAAGATCAGCAAACGGTTCGTCAACAGCTCACCTTTGCCGACCAGATACTTCAACGTCTCGGCCGCCTGGATGGTGCCTAACATCCCCGCGATGGCCCCCAATACGCCCGCCTGGGAACATGACGGCACGGCATTGAGCGACGGCATAAAACCGAAAATGCAGCGGTAGCAGGCATTGCCCGGCGTGTAGGTCATGGTCTGCCCGTCAAACCGCAAAATGCCGCCGTGCGAATACGGCTTTTTCAGGAACACGCAGGCGTCGTTGACGAGAAATTTCGCCGGAAAGTTGTCCGTCCCGTCGATGATAAAATCATAATCTCGGTCTTTGATGATCCGCTCGATATTATTGGCCATGACCAATTCCTGATACGTCACCACCTGGACGTCCGGGTTCATCTGGAGGATCTTTTCCTTGGCGGAGATCACCTTCGGCTTGCCGACATCCGGGGTGAAATGGATGACCTGCCTCTGCAGGTTCGTCAGGTCCACGACGTCGTCGTCCACCAAACCGATCGTGCCCACACCCGCGGCGGCAAGGTAAAGGGCTGCCGGTGCGCCCAGGCCGCCGGCACCGATAATCAGGACCTTGCCCGCCATGATCTTCTGCTGGCCCTCGATGCTGACGTCCTTTAAGATGATGTGGCGGCTGTAGCGCTCTAGTTGTTGTTCGTTCAAATCCATTGCTTCCCTAAATAATTTGACCGTTAAATTACAAGAAACAAGATACAAATAACAATTTCCAAACTCCAAGATTCAAATTCCAAACCAGCCAACTTATCCGTTTGAGGCTTGAATTTTGAACATTGAGATTTGTTTGTACCTTGTATCTTGTTACTTAAAATTGCTTATCTTTTAAATTGTTCTAAGGGTTGCCCGGCTGGTCGCCCTACGTCAAATTTGATTAAACGCCCCTTCAATGTCCGCAATTAAATCGTCCGTATCTTCAATGCCCACCGACAACCGGATCATCGTTTCGCGCACGTTCAGCTCTTTGCGCGTGGCCTCGTCAAATTCGCAAAAGATCGTCGACGCCGGGTGCAGGATGAGCGTGCGGTTGTCATTCAAGTTCGTTGCGCGGCGGATGAGTTTCAACGCGTCCATGAATTTAAAACATTCTTTTTTAGATGATAAGTCAAACGTCAACAGCCCGCCGGCCCTTTCCCCGAATTGTTTGGTCGTGATCTTGAAGAACGGCGAACTCTTCAAGCCCGGATAATGGGCCGCCTTGACCTTGTTGTGGCCTTCCAAAAATGCGCCGATCTTGAGGCTGTTGGCCGAGGTGGCATCGACGCGCAGCGGCAGGGTTTCGAGACCGACACTCTGCAGAAAGGCGGTATGCGGCGACATGCACGAGCCGAGATTGCGGAACACCTCGCGGCGCAGGCGGTTGATCAGGGCAAAGGGCCCAAACTGCTTGGCCTCCTCCTTCAGCTTCGGGTTCTTGCTCCAGTCAAAGGTGCCGTTATCGATGATGACCCCGCCCACCGAAGTCGCCCCGCCGGAGATATATTTCGTGCTGGAGAGCACCTCGATGTCCGCCCCAAATGCCTTCGAGTTAAATGCATAGGGAGGCGTCAGTGTGGTGTCGGCGATCACTGGAACGTTCTTGGCCTTGGCGATCTTGGCGATGGCCGCAACATCGACGACTTCCAATTGGGGATTGGTAATAGTTTCAAAAAACACGCCCCTAGTCTTGCCGTCGATCAAAGGTTGGACATTTTCCGGCCGGGTCAGATCGGTGAAGCGCACCTCCAGCCCCCATTCCTTGAGGGTCTTGGTAAAGAGCGAATAGGTGTTGCCGAACAGGTGCTTGGTGCTGATGATATTGTCCCCCTGTTTGGCGATTGCCAAGAGCACGTTGGTGATGGCCGCCATCCCCGAGGAAACCGCTATGACCCCGGCCGCGTCGGTCACCGCCCGGATCCTTTGCTCAAAGGCCTCCACGGTCGGGTTGCTGATGCGCGAATACATGTGCGCCGGCTTCTTTCTCTGAAACGCCAGCTCAATGTCTTCCGAGGTCTTGAATTCAAAGGCCACGTTGTCATAGATGGGCATCTGCAGGGAGCCGTGCGGGTCCTCTTTGAGGAAAGGGTTATGTAAAATTTTGGTGATGAATTTGAGCTTATTCATAATAGTAGTTGCTCGTTGCTGGTTGCTCGTGGTTTCTCGTTTTTCGCGAGCAACGAACAACGAGCAACGAATGTACCTCCCCCCATAAAATACAAGAAATCGACCTCATCGCCTTCCTTGACCTTGGTGGCTTGGTAATTCTCCTTATTCACGAATGCCCCGTTTAACTGCACCGAAACCATGTCCAGCTGGCTGACCTTGCACACCGTCAGCAGTTCCTTTATGGACAGGGAAGCTTTGCTGAACGCCTGCTCTTTACCGTTGACTTTTAATTTCATAACTCCCTGCGCCTCCTTGTCTTATATATGGAAATTTGCTGATTTGCGGACCGTATTTATGGCTGATTTACAGACCACCGCATTAGCAATGGAACCAGTGCATCTTTCACAACTCGTTGGAGCGGTAGCAGTATTGACGTCCGCAAAGGTTCCATTCCCTATACGGACGTCAATAGGGATGGAAGTATAGCGCAATAGGATTGTGTAATCAAGGAAAAAAACTTACCCCGGCAGGGACTTAGAGAATACTGATCATTTCTTCCACCGCGACAAATTTTTCCCGCGGTTTCCCGGCCTTTTGGCCGCGCTGGATCTCCGCGGCATCGATCTTCAGCCAGTCCTGGAACGTGACCACGCGTTTGCCTTTGGCATTGAGAATTTTGGTCAGGGCCCGGGTGTCAGGCTGGGCGCACGGCGTTAACGTGCCCGCATCGGCCAGCAGGCTGGCCACGGTCTCTTCACTGTCCGGCTTGTTCGTGCCGATAACACCGGAAGGCCCGCGCTTGATCCAGCCAGTCGTGTATAGCCCGGGAACAACTTGACCATTCTCGGTGATACGGCCCTTGTCGTTGGGGAAAACGCCCGATGATTCGTGAAACGGCACGCCCTTGATGGGGATGCCGCGGTAACCAACACTGCGGAAAAGGATGTCGCATTTGAGCTCTTCTTTTTCCCCGGTCCCTGCGGATTTTTGTTTGCCGGCCTCCCCGGTAAGCTTATTCTTCTCAAGAATGACTTTTTGGACCCCCTTATCGCCAACCAGCTCAACCGGGCTTTTAAGAAAATGGACAATCAATCTCTTGCGCTTGTTCCCCGGCTGCATCGCCGATAAACTCTTTAAAATTTCGTAATTTTTACGGCGCTGGGCGTTGTCCGGGGCATCCAACTCGGCCTGGCTGGCCTGGTTGACCTCAAGATCCTTGGGGTCGACCACGGGATGACAGTCCGCCAGCTCGCCGAATTCGCGGATTTCCACCGGCGTAAAGGCGGCCTGTACCGGGCCGCGGCGGCCGATCAGGTGGATTTCCTTAATATTGCTTTCGGCCAGGGCTTCCAGGGCGTGGCAGGCGATATCGGTGGCCTTCAGTTCGTCCACGGTTTTGCTTAAGATCCGGCAGACGTCCATGGCGACATTCCCCTGCCCGATGATCACGGCCGACTTGCCGGAGAGGTCAAACGCGCGACCGCGGTAATCCGGATGCCCGTTATACCAGGCGACGAATTCCGTGGCCGTGTGGCTGCCCTTGAGATCTTCTCCGGGGATCCCTAACTTGCGGTCCGTCTCCGCCCCGCAGGCGAAAAGAACCGCGTCATAATATTTTTTCAATTCACTGACCTCAATGTCCGTGCCGACGTTCACATTGCCCAAGAAAGAAAAGCCTTCCAGCTCGGCGGTCTTCTTGTAAACACTGGTAACATTCTTGATCTTGGGATGGTCAGGCGCCACACCGTAACGGACCAGGCCATAAGGCACCGGCAGGCGGTCAAACATGTCCACAGCCACCTTGACCGGTGCTTTTAAGAGCGCTCCGGCGGCATAAAAACCGCTGGGCCCGCTGCCCACAATCGCCACCCGTAAAGGCCGTTCATTTGTTCCTAGTTGGACCGGCATGATGCTCTCCCTTTGATCAAAATTACAAGATACAAGATGCAAGATACAAAAACCAAACAAGTCTCAAATTACAATTGTTCAAGATCCAAACATCTGACCTTCAGCGGGTTTGGAGCTTCGAATTTGATTTTTGGAAATTGTTTGTACCTTGTTCCTTAAATTTGGTCATGCGATACAATAAACCAGATCCTGATTATTCCGCGAATCTGTATATTACCTTGCCATTGACCGTTGTCAAGGCACAATTTCTGAATTCCCCTTGACAACAAAATGGATTCTGATAATGTAAATGGAATTAAGAGGACGCACCTCAAGTCTTACACCAACTTCCCTAAAATTTCGAAAACACACCGTCCATGGTCATCGGAGTTCCTAAAGAAACCTATGTTGGCGAGAATCGCGCGGCCTTCATCCCCGCTTCGGTAGAAAAACTGGTCAAAAAAGGGGCCCAAATCTCGGTCGAATCCGGCATCGGCGCGGCCATCGGGCTCAGCGATGACGATTACAAGAGGGCCGGGGCCGCCGTCACCGACCGCGGCACCATTCTTGCCTCCAGCGACATTGTCCTGCGCCTGCGCAAGCCGCCGCAGGAGGAAATCAGCAGGCTCAAAAAAGGGTCGCTCCACATCAGTTTCCTTGACCCCTTCAACGAACCCCAATTAATCGACGAATTTGTCAAAAACAACATCAGCGCCATCAGCATGGAGATGATTCCCCGCTCCACCATCGCCCAAAAAATGGACGCCTTGAGCTCGCAGGCCAATCTGGCCGGGTACGTCGCGGTCATTTTGG
>MHGR01000137.1:0-2274 GCA_001805655.1 Omnitrophica WOR_2 bacterium RIFCSPHIGHO2_02_FULL_52_10 | reverse complement strand
CGGGACAATTACCCCCTCCCGTGTTTTTATCATCGGCGCCGGTGTCGCCGGGCTGCAGGCCATCGCCACGGCCAAGCGCCTGGGCGCGCGCGTGGAAGCCTTTGATACGCGCCCGGTCGTGGAAGAGCAGGTGCATTCGCTGGGCGCTAAGTTCGTTAAAATCGACCTCGGGGAAACCGGGCAGACCAAGGACGGGTACGCCAAGGAATTGACCCCCCAGCAGCTCGTCAAACAGCGCGAGGGCATGAAAAAGGTCTGCGCCGCCTCCGACATCGTGATTACCACGGCACAACTCTTCGGCCGCAAGGCGCCGGTGATTGTTACCAAAGACATGGTCGCGGCCATGAAGCCGGGCAGCGTGATTGTGGACATGGCGGTTGAATCCGGCGGCAACGTGGAGGGCTCTACATTAGACGCGGAGGTTGAGGTCAACGGCGTGCGCATCATCGGCCTGGGCAACCTCCCCGGGCATGTCGCCGTCCACGCCAGCCAAATGTACTCCAGCAACCTCACAAATCTTCTTGAATCGTATTGGGATGCCGAGCAAAAAACGTTCAAGCTGAATCCGGAAGACGAAATCATCAAGGGCTGCCTGATCACGCACGGCGGACAAATCGTCAATGAGACGATCAAAAAACTGAAATAAAGCCAAAACCCTGGCAGAACCCACCAAAGGACAATATTATGGAAACTCACCTGGATGCCACGACGCTGATCGACCTGATCTTCCTTTTTGTCATCGCGATTTTTCTGGGCGTTGAATTGATCGCAAAAGTCCCGTCGATCCTGCACACGCCGCTGATGTCCGGCTCCAACGCCATCTCCGGCATCACCATTGTCGGGGCCCTCCTGGCAACGGGGCTGACCCCCGGCAGCACGTTTTGCACGGTGCTGGGTGTCTTGGCCGTGATTTTTGCCACGATTAATGTCGTCGGCGGTTACGTGGTCACCAACCGCATGCTGGAGATGTTTAAAAGCAAGGCACCCGCTCAAGGGGGCAAAACGTGAACCTGGCGATTGTCACCAATATCCTTTATATCATCGCTTCCGTCCTTTTCGTGATCGGGCTCAAGCGCCTCAGCAAACCCGCCACGGCCAGGGGCGCCAACCTCCTGTCCGCCTTCGGCATGTTGATCGCCGTGGTCGCCACGTTATTGACCAAGGGCCTGGAATTTCAATGGATCATCGTGGGCATTGCCGTCGGAACCGCCATAGGCATTTTCATTGCCTTGAAAGTGGCCATGACGGCCATGCCGCAGATGGTGGCGCTTTTAAACGGTTCGGGCGGGCTGGCCAGCCTTCTGGTGGGCTGGTCGACCTATCATTATCAGCCTGTTTCATCCATGTTAACAACCGTAAGCACGTACTTGGCCGTGCTGATTGGCGGTGTGACTTTTACCGGAAGCGTGGTGGCGTGGGCGAAACTGCAGGAAGTGATGACCGGCAAGCCCATCCTGTATGCCGGACAGAAAATCGTGAACTCGTGCATCCTTTTGGCCCTCGTCGCCCTCGGCATTATCTTCTGCATGGACCCCGCCGCGCATTATAATCTTTTCCTCATCATTGTCGTTCTGTCGCTCGTTTTGGGCGTTCTCGTGGTTATCCCCATCGGCGGCGCGGACATGCCCGTTGTCATATCCCTTTTAAACAGCTATTCCGGGATGGCGGCCTGCGCTACGGGTTTCGTCATCATCAACAGCATGCTGATCGTCACGGGGTCGCTGGTGGGCGCCAGCGGCATCATCCTCACCCGGATCATGTGCAAGGCCATGAACAGGTCGCTGGCCAATGTCCTTTTCAGCGGCTTTGGATCGACCGTTCAGAAAAAAGGCGCGGGGCTCACCGGAGAGGTCAAACCCATTTCCGCGCAGGACGCTTTCCTTATATTGGAGGCGGCCGGCTCGGTCGTGTTTGTCCCCGGCTACGGCATGGCCGTCGCGCAGGCCCAGCACGTCGTGCGGGAACTGGGGGAGCTCCTGGAGAAAAACGGCGCCGAGGTCAAATACGCGATTCACCCCGTTGCTGGTCGCATGCCCGGCCACATGAACGTGCTTCTGGCGGAGGCGAATGTCCCCTACGATCAACTGTTCGAGATGGACAATATCAATCCGGTCATGGAAACCATTGATGTCGCCGTTGTGATAGGCGCCAACGACGTGGTCAACCCGGCCGCCCGGCACGACAAATCCAGCCCGATTTACGGCATGCCCATCATCAACGTGGACAAGGCCAAGACCGTCTTCGTCCTCAAACGCTCGATGAATACCGGCTTTG
>MHGR01000136.1:1979-4972 GCA_001805655.1 Omnitrophica WOR_2 bacterium RIFCSPHIGHO2_02_FULL_52_10 | reverse complement strand
GTATGGATAATAGTGCCCAAAGGATCCTGGCAGGAATCGACCGTACACGCAACGCCGTCATCAAACGCCAGCGGCGCGCTGCTCTGGCACCCTAGGGCCGCGCTACAGAGCTCCGCACCGTTGCACGCCAGACCGTCAGAGCATAAACTATCGTTGGGGATATGATCAATCGCATCGGTGGCCTCATTGCAGCTGTCAGCAGTGCAGGCAATACCGTCATTAACATCCGGCGGTATGCCCGGCTTGCACGTGTTGAGAACGCATCGCTCCAAGCCGTTACAGAAATTGCCTTCCGGAACATAGCAGTCCGCGTCACTGAAGCAACCGCAGTCCATGTTGCCGACCGCGGGGGATTCACCCACCTCGCAGCAACCGTTATTGGCGGTCCAGCCGCAGCCCGCCGGGTCATAACACTCCTCCAGGGCCATGCACACCACGCCCTGGGAGGCGACATCCAGCGTGCGGTCAAGATTTCCCGTCAACAGCCCGTTGGGGCCCACCGCGATGATCAGAACGACAATCACCCCGACAAACACGAGCATGTACTCGATCATGTTCTGGCCGGCGCGGGAAGCGCGTGATAGGAATGGTTGGATGGGTTTTAACAATGTTTTCCTTGGACCATTTCACTGGTTCCGCAATGTCCCGATTTGGGGCTTCGCAGGGTTGGGGCACGCAAAACTGTGCCTTAACCTATGCCTCTGAAGTATGGCAGAATTATCGTCTTCGCTATAAATATGTACTATTTTTAAAGTAATATCAATACTATTTCACGGACACCTTAACATTCAAAAACACTTACGAATATATTATTTTCCCCCATACCTCGCATTGATCTCATGTAACACCTGGGTCAGGCCTTCATTTTCGGTCTTGAGCCGCTCCATGGCTTCTAACGGACCTTTATTAGCCTCAAGCAGGGCCTTGTATTTCTTTTGTCCCCGGGTAATGTTTTGCTCCCCGATCGCCTTTCTTTGCTTCAAAACGCTCATGCCGGACTCAAAGGATTGTTCATCCAGTTTATAGTCGAACAGACGAAGCTTCTCTTGGAGGCGTTTTAGTTCTTGCTCAAAAAAGGCAATCAGCTCATCCGTCTTCTGGGCCCTTGTATCCAATGCGATTATTTCCGAATCCTTGCCCCCTACGACATGATCCGGGTACGATCCGTTTGTCGCCGCGCCCTTCATGGAATCCAGGAATTCCTGCTTGCGCCGCAAGTCCTGGATATTACGCTGCAAGACGGCATTCTCAAATGAAAGCTGCTCGTTTTGCCGCAGGGTATTTTGAAGGCTTTCCTGCAGCCGCTCCAAGGTAAATTCCAGCACCTGTTCGATGGGGACATGGCGTGCCGGTTCTAGCGCCGCGGATTGAAGGGCAGGGCTTGCGGACAAAATAAATCCTGCGCAGATGAACAGGACGGTTAAAAAAGATTTCTTCATGCTCAACGCTAAATAATCTGGGTGATGTTAATAATCGGCAAAAAGAGGGCGATCACGATGAACCCGATGACAATGCCGAGAAAGCCGATGATAATCGGCTCGATGACGCTGGTCAGTCCCTCGACCGCCGCATCGACCTGATCGTCATAGAATTCGGAAATCTTCAGAAGCATCGACTCCATTTTCCCGGATTTTTCCCCGACCGAGATCATCCTTGTCACCATCGGCGGAAACACCTTGCTTTTGACCAGGGGAGAAACAAGGCTCTCCCCCTCGCGCACGCAATTTTTGACATCGTTCACGACGACTTCGAGCACGCGATTCCCGATCGTCTTTTCAACGATGTCCAAAGACTCCAGAATGGGCACGCCGCTTTGGATAAGCGTGGCCAGTGTCCGGCTGAAGCGGCTGATCGCGACCTTGCGCAGAAGATCCCCGAAAATGGGCAATTTCAGGGCTATGCCGTCCAGAAACAACGCGCCCTTTTCCGTCTGATGCCATTGCCGGATGCCGAAAACGGCGGCGATAAAGCCGGCGACATACCACACGAGTTGCTGCCTTAACGTATTGCTGATCACGACAAGCAGGCGCGTCATGGCGGGGAGTTCCTGATCAAACGAGGCGTAAATCTCGGAAAATGTCGGCACCACTTTGACCAGCAGAACGACCGTGATAACGATGGCCATGCATATGACAAGAATGGGATAGACCAGCGCGGTGCGGATCTTGCGTTTCAGGCGCAGCGTCTTTTCCAAATACGTGGCCACGCGGTCAAGCACCTCGCTCAAGGCACCGCCGCTCTCACCGACCTTAACCATGTTTATGAAGAGCGAATCGAACACCTGCGGATGCTTGGCAAACGCCACGGAAAGGCTGGTGCCGTGCTCGATATCTTCCCGCACGGTAGCCAGAACCTTTTTAAACAGCGGATGGCTCACCTGTTCGCTCAACGCGTCAAGCCCCTGGATGATGGGGATCCCGGCCGCAACCATGGTCGCCAACTGGCGGGAGAAAATGACGACCTCATCACCCTTGACTTTCTTCCTCTGAAACGGCTTGGCTTTGGCCCCCGCCTCTTTGACCGCGTTCAAGGAGATGATGGTCAGCTTGCGCTTCCTGAGCTCTTCGATGACCGCCTCTTTGCTGTCGGCGGAAATTTTGCCCGAAACGGAGCGAGATTCCTGATTTTTGGCAATGTATTTAAAGGTTGGCATGGATCAGCGTTGATACCCCCGTTGGAGCGCATTGTCAATCTCGCTCAATGTCGCGATGAACGGGGCAATGCGGCGGGTGGTCATGCGCTTCAGTTCATTGATGACGTTGACATCCGCGGGATTCGCCATGACGACGCTGAGGATGTCGTTCACGCAATCAAGCGGAATGACATGATATTTCCGGGCAAACTCCTCCGGGATCAAGTCCAACACTTCCCGGCTGATTTCATAGTGATCCACGGCGATATAGGGAATGTGGTATTGAATCACGAGGGCGGCCAGGATGTCCTGTTCGCTGACGTATCCAAGGCTGACCAAAACCTGCCCGAAGTACCCACCC
>MHGR01000136.1:0-1897 GCA_001805655.1 Omnitrophica WOR_2 bacterium RIFCSPHIGHO2_02_FULL_52_10 | reverse complement strand
TCAACCCATTAAGGGGGTGATAATGACCTTATTCTAACAGCCAATGTGATTTTTGAAAACAGGGAAAATCACTTTTCATGTCCGCAAATTTAAGTGCTGGAGGCGACCCGCATGGCTTCCTCCAGCGAAGTCAATCCTGCCGCGCACTTGGCCATTGCGTCGTCCCAAAGCGTGGTCATCCCCTTTCCTTCGCAGACATACCTCTTGATCTCCTCCGATGACCTTCCGCTGATGAGCATGTCCCGGATGGTATCATCGATGACCAGGAATTCCGCGATCCCCAGCCGGCCCAGATACCCCGTTTCCCCGCACGCCACACAGCCCTTCCCGTGATAAAACTTGACCCCGGTAGGAAGTTTTAATTTCAGGCGGTCGCTGAGCTTTTTAGGCACCATTTCCTGCTCCTTGCACTGCAGGCACACTTTGCGGCATAACCTCTGCGCGCTGACCATCATCAGGCTCGAAGCGACCAAAAAAGGCTCCACGTTCATGTCGCAAAGCCTTGTCAGCGCCCCGGCCGCGTCGTTGGTGTGCAGGGTGGCAAAGACCAGTTGGCCGGTCAACGACGCTTTGATGGCAATATCCGCCGTTTCGTTATCGCGGATCTCCCCGACCATGACCACATCCGGGCTCTGCCGTAGGATCGCCCGTAATCCCTCGGCGAATGTCAGGCCAATGTCGGGGTGCGTCTGGATCTGCGTGAGGCCTTCAATCAGATATTCAACGGGATCCTCGATCGTGATAATGTTGCGCTCGATCGTATTGAGCTCGCTGATGATGGAATACAAGGTCGTCGATTTCCCGCTGCCTGTCGGGCCGGTCACCAGGATCATCCCGAAAGGCTTGGCGATGGTCTCCTTGAGGATCTTCAGCTGCTTAGCGTCAAAGCCAAGGCCGTCGAGCCCCACGGTCAGATTGCTTTTATCCAATACGCGCAGCACGATCTTCTGGCCGAACGTGGTCGGGAGAATGGAAACGCGGAAGTCGACCTCTTTCGTGCCCATTTTCATCTTGAACCGCCCGTCCTGGGGCCGCTGGTTGACGGTGATATCCGTGCGGGACATGATTTTCAAACGGACCGTCACGGCATTCTGATTTTCCTTCGGGATGTTGAGGACGTCCATCAGGACGCCGTCAATGCGGTAGCGCACGCGCATGCCCTCCGCCCACGGCTCAATATGAATGTCCGAGGCGCGGCGGCGGATCGCCTCCTTGATGATCAAATTCACCATGCGGATGATCGGCGCCTTTTCGCTTTCATCAATGACGCTGCCGACATCCCCGCTCTGTTCCTGTTCGGAAACAATTTCAAAATCCTCAACCTGGATATCCTTGCTGAGCTCGGTGACCGTCGCCTCCTTCTCCACGCCGTAGTAATTGTCAATCGCCTTCATGATCGAAGTATGGGTGCTCATGACGATGTCGATTTCCTTACCCGTTATGCTCTTCAGGTCGTCAATCAGGAAAATGTTGAAGGGATCGGACAGCGCAATCGTCAGAGTATAATCCAGGACGGACAAGGGGATAATGGTATACTGGCGGGCAACGCGCTCGGGCACGATTTCCTGCAATTCGGGGTCAATCTTGTAATTGTTGAGATTAATGAACGGGATGTTCAGCTCCCGTACAAGCAGCGCCAGCAGGTCCTGCTCCTTGACATGCCCCTTTTCCAGCAGGGCCTTATCCAGGCTGATGCCCATTTTTTTCTGCAGGGCGATCGCTTCATCGATTTCGTCTTTGGTCAGCTTCTTCGCGTCGATGAGCGTTTTGATAATTTTATCTTTGAGCGTTTCGACCATGGGGGTTACGGGGCGGAGGGCGCCTAATCTTGAACATCATCCGGCGCCGTGACGCGCAGGACTTCTTCCAGCGTTGTCAGCCCCTCAATCACTTTTTT
>MHGR01000135.1:8841-13092 GCA_001805655.1 Omnitrophica WOR_2 bacterium RIFCSPHIGHO2_02_FULL_52_10 | reverse complement strand
TGCCGGCGATGATGATATTTTCTCCATCGATGGTGGCGGTGATGTCGGCCCGGCTGCCGATGGACAGCGTGCCCTTTGTTTCCAGGCTGCCGCTGAACTCCCCGTTGATTTTCAGGCTGACGGGATCCTTAAAGATTAGTGAGCCTTGCATTTGGGCGCTGATTTCAACTACTTTGCTTTCCTCCTGATTGGGTTCAATTCTTCGTCCGCGCAAAGCCATGGCGTTGTCCTCCTGTTAGAATATTGCTTTTAATTTTTTGATGATAAGGTGCTCCAGCGTTCGCATGTTCACGAACGCGAAAAATACAACAACGGCGGCGACCACCGCCGCTGAATAATGTCCTGCTCCGGCCACAATCAACGTCTCATCCCAGTATATATCAAAAAGGCGCGGGGAAGTCAACCCTTCGACTATCCCCGCACTTAAGGGCGGGGCTTGGGCGTCGTCGAATGAGTCAATTGTCCCCTTTCGTTAAAAGGTGAAAACCCAGTCCCGCGATCATTGCGGCGTTATCCGTGCACAGGGACATGGGTGGAACATGCACTCTGATGCCGTTTTTGCGGCCTTCATCGCTGGCGGTTTCACGCAAAGCCGAATTTGCCGCCACCCCTCCTCCAATGAGGAGGGTGCGGCAATTAAGTTTTAGGCAAGCGTCGATACTCTTCCGTGTCAGGATAGAAACCACGCTGTCCTGAAAAGAGCGGGCGACTTGTTCGGTCGAAAATGTGCGGTCATTTTTATGTCTTTGATAATGATAAAGAACGGCGGTTTTCACCCCGCTGAAGCTGAAATCGTAGGTGCCGGGCAGCAGGGCGGGATTAAACCGCGGATAGGCCCGGCTTGCCCTTTTTGCCACCCGGTCGATAATGGGCCCTCCCGGATAGCCCAGTTCCAGGACCTTCGCGACTTTGTCAAAGGCCTCACCCGCAGCGTCGTCCAGGGTTTGACCCAATAAGCGAAAATGATTGAAAGACGTAATGTGAAAAAGGCTTGTGTGACCGCCGGAAACAATCAGGGCGACCGCCGGCAACCGCGGCCGCGGTATCCTGTCTCCCGTCTTTCCCGGAAGATCAGGCCGCTCCAGGAAGTTCGCGTAAGCGTGTGCCTTGATGTGGTTGACCAGGACCAGGGGTTTGCGGATAGCGAAGCTTAACGCGCGCGCGAAGGACAATCCGACCAGCAAGGATCCGATTAAGCCGGGGTTACGGGTGACGGCGATGGCGTCGATGTGCTTCAGGTCAAGGCCTGCGGCTGACAATGAGCGGGCGCAGATTCTGTTGATAAACTCCAATTGCCGGCGGGAGGCAATCTCAGGGATGACGCCGCCGTAGGGCACATGCTCCTTGAGGCTGGAGCTGACAATGTTGGATAATACTTTTTTGCCTTGGTAAACAACCGCCGCGGAGGTTTCGTCGCACGAGGTCTCAATGCCCAGAATGTTCATTGGATCACGGCGGGCTCTTCGGTCAGGTCAATCGGCGCCTGCTCCGGCGTCTGGATCGAGTCATTGAATTTTTTATAAACCCGTATCCCTTTCAGGACGCTGATGGCGCTTTGGACCTGGTTGTCCGCCAGAAGTTTATCGTGTATTTCTAATTCTTTTTTCGAGAGCTTCAGCTGCTCCTTGTCCTCGGCTTCTTTGACTTGGATGTTATCAAAGATTTCGTCGATTTTCTTTTCATTTTCGTCTGCCGGCCCTTCGCTGGGTTCGACATAATCCACAAGGATATCGGGTTCAATCCCGATGCCGTGAATCGACGTCCCGGAAGGGGTAAAATATTTACTGGTGGTCAAGCGCAGGCCCGAACCGTCAGGCAGCGGGATGACGGACTGCACGGACCCTTTGCCGAATGATTTTGTCCCCAAGATGATGGCCCGCTTGTTGTCCTTAAGGGCGCCGGCAAGGATTTCGCTCCCCGACGCGCTGCCCTCGTTGATTAACACCACCATCGGCCATTCGACAAGATGGCGGGTGTTCGTGGATTGGGTGACGGTATTTTGAGAAGCGCGCCTCCCCTTGGTGGACACGATCATCTCCCCGGTCGGCAGGAATTCCTCGGTGATTTTAATGGCCACGTTCAGCAATCCGCCCGGATTATTGCGCAGGTCCAGGATGAGGCTGCTCGCCCCTTTCTCTGTGAGCTCATCAAGGGCCTTACGAAATGCCTTGGCGGAATCCTCGCGGAATTCGGTCAGGCGGATGTAGCCGATGCCATCTTTCAGAATCTGCGTGTGCTTTACGTCCTCAATGTGGATGATTTCCCGGGTGATCGTGAACTCCAGTATTTTGAATTCCTCTTCCCGGAGAATGGTAATGGAGATATCTGTCCCCGGCTTTCCCCGTAATTTTTTGACGGCATCGCTGAGGGTGATATCCTTGGTCAGTTCGTCCTCGATTTTCACGATGCGGTCGCCCGCCTTGATGCCGGCCTTCCAGGCCGGGGTATCTTCGATGGGGGTGATGATGGTCAACAAGCCGTCGCGGATCGAGATTTCGATGCCCAGGCCGCCGAACTTGCCTTCCGTTTCCGTTTTCAGCTCCTTATATTCTTCCGGATCGAGAAACTGGCTATGGGGGTCGAGGGTGGCCAGCATGCCCTTCAGGGAGCCATAGATAAGATCCTTCGCTTTCATTTCCTCGACATAGTCTGCTTGGATGGTCGTCAGGGTATAACTGTAAAGTTCAATCTGGGAATACAGGTCGTCTTTGATTTTTTGGTCGATCTGGGAAACCGCGAGATTGGTCAGCGAAAAAAACGCCAGCAGCGTGAAAAAGAAAACAAAAAACTTTTTAACCATGAATGCCTCCCTGCCGTGGTGGTGATTTACGGGGTCAATGCTTTTTTGATGATTTCGCCGATTTTTTTGGGATTGGCCTTGCCCCGCGTCTTGCGCATGGCCTGGCCAACGAGAAAGCCTATGGCGCTTTCCTTGCCGCCGCGGATCTGATCGGCGATGTTCGCATGCTCGGTGATGACCTCCCGCACGAGTTGCTCCAGCGTGCCGTCATCGGAAACCTGCGCCAGCCCTTTTTCCTCTATGATTGTATCAACGCTTTTGCCAGTATCAATGATAAATTGCAAAACATTTTTCCCGGCTAAATTGCTTAAAACGGCCTCATCGACTTTGACCATGAGAGCCGTCAGGTCTTGGGGCTTCAGGCGGATGCCGGCCATGGCGACCTTGCGCTCGTTAAGCTCTTTGAGGAGCGGGCCGATGATCCAGTTGCAGATTTTTTTGGTGTCCTTGTAATGCCTGGTGCATTCTTCAAAAAAGCCAGCCAGGTCAGGGTCCTGAACGAGGATGCCGGCGTCGTAATCCGAAAGCTGGTATTGGTCCATCAGGCGCTGGTGCTTCTGAGCCGGGAGTTCCGGAAGGGAGCGGCGGATAGATTCGATTGCCGATTCCTCCAAAACAAATGGCACAAGATCCGGTTCCGGGAAATAGCGGTAATCGTGGGCCTCTTCCTTGCTGCGCATGGGGACGGTGACGCCGCGCGCCTCGTCCCATAAACGGGTCTCCTGGGTGATCGTTTGGCCCAATGCGATGACCGTGCGGTGCCGCTGGATTTCATGCTCCAGACCGGCCTTGACCGCTTTAAACGAATTCATATTTTTAATCTCTGTCTTGATGCCGAACTTTTTGTCCCCTTTGCGGCGTATGGAAACGTTGGCGTCGCAGCGCAGGCTGCCCTTTTCCATGTCGCAATCGGAAACGTTCAGGTATTTCAGGGTCAGTTTGAGGGTCTGCAGGTAATCGTAGGCCTCCTGGGCGGAGCGTATGTCGGGCTCACTGACGATTTCCATCAAAGGCGTTCCGGTGCGGTTATAATCGACCAGACTGCAGTTATGGGCATCGTCATGGATGAGTTTCCCTGCATCCTCTTCCAAGTGCGCCCGGTTGATGCGGATTATTTTAGGCCCGCCTGTTTCTTCAATGGTTACATAACCGTTGCGGCAGATCGGCAGATCATACTGAGAAATCTGGTACGCCTTGGGACAATCCGGATAAAAATAATTTTTGCGGTCAAATTTGACGAACGGATTGACGGTGCAGTTCAGGGCCAGGCCGACTTTGACCGCGTATTCCAACGCGCGTTCATTAACCACCGGCAGGGAACCGGGAAGACCGAGGCAAACCGGGCATGTTAGCGAATTGGGGGCTTCCCCAAATTTGTTCGCGCAGCCGCAAAAGATTTTGGTGTCCGTATTCAATTGTAAATGGACTTCCAAACCGATGACGGTTTCGTA
>MHGR01000135.1:0-8755 GCA_001805655.1 Omnitrophica WOR_2 bacterium RIFCSPHIGHO2_02_FULL_52_10 | reverse complement strand
TTCTTCGTCAAACGGCCTGGCCATGATCTGCAGGCCGATGGGAAGCCCCGCTTTGGAAAATCCACAGGGGACCGAAATCGCCGGGATGCCGCCGAGATTCGCCGAAACGGTATAGACGTCCGAGAGGTACATGCTCAGGGGGTCGGAGGCCTTGGCGCCGACTTTAAAAGCGGTCGTCGGGCTGGTGGGGCAGACAACGGCGTCAAAATCCTTGAACACGGCATCAAAGTCATTTTTGATCAGGGAGCGCACCTTGAGTCCTTTAAGGTAGTACGCGTCATAATACCCTGAAGATAAAGAATATGTTCCCAGCATGATGCGGCGTTTGACTTCCGCCCCGAAGCCGGCATCCCTGGTTTCATCGTACATATCCAAAAGCGGGGATTTGCGCACCTTCGCGGCGTGCGCGCGCATGCCGTATTGCACGCCGTCGTAACGGGCCAGGTTTGAGCTGGCCTCGGCCGTTGCGATGATGTAATACGTCGCGATTCCGTATTCCGTGTGCGGCAGGGAAACCTCTTTGAGCAGGGCCCCCTCCTTTTGTAAAACCGCAATAGCTTTCCGAACGGCCTCCTCGACCTCCCGGTCAATACCCTGGACGAAATATTCCTTTGGGATGCCGATTTTGAGCCCCTTGATATTTTTCTGAAGGGCACGGGTATAATCGGGAACGGGCGTGTCCACGGATGTGGAATCGCGCTCATCGTATCCGGCAATAATGTTGAGAAGCAAAGCGCAATCGGTCACGTCTTTGGTGATCGGGCCAATCTGATCCAGGCTGGAAGCAAACGCGATTAGGCCATAGCGCGATACCCTGCCGTAGGTCGGCTTTAGACCGACAACTCCGCAAAATGACGCCGGCTGGCGGATCGAGCCGCCCGTGTCGGAGCCGATCGCCCAAATGGCCTCGTTGGCCGCGACCGCCGCCGCCGATCCGCCGCTGGACCCGCCGGGAACATAATCGAGATTCCAGGGATTGCACGTCGGGCCGTAGCAGGAGTTTTCGGTGGAGGACCCCATGGCAAATTCATCCATGTTGGTGTTGCCGACCAGGATGGCTCCGGATTCTTTAAGCTTTTTGATAACGGTGGCATCATAGGGGGCTTTAAAGCCCTGGAGGATTTTCGAGCTGCACGTTGTTTCCGCATCAAGGACGCAGATGTTGTCCTTGATGGCGATGGGAATCGGCTGCGCGCCGCTGTTTTTCGGCATGGAGCCAACGGAAATTTCATTCAGCCGGACAAAGGCTTTGATGTTTTTTTCGGACTTGGCGATTTGCCCCTGGACGGCTTGGTAAACGTCTGCGGCACTCGCCTGTTTGGTATGGATGAGCTCCAGGATCTCGTGGGCTGTCCGCTTATGCAGTTCCATGATTACTCGATCACTTTCGGGACTTTAAAAAACCCATCCTGTTGCTGGACGGATATTTTCAGGGCTTCTTGCTGGGTTAAGGAAGGCCGGACTTTGTCTGCCCGGTGGACGTTTTTAAGCGGCAGAACGTGGCTGGTCGGTTCAATCTTGCTCACGTCCAGGGTGTTAAGCTTGTTGATGTATTCAAGAATTTGCTCAAGGTCATGCGTGAGACGGCTGACTTCATCACCCTGCAGGTGGATGCGGGCAAGAGCCGCAACATATTCCACGTCATTTTTTGATATCATGGCACTGTCCTAAAATATTAATAATTATGGAGTTTATATTAGCATTGCCGTTTGAGGCTGACAAGGGTATTCTATGACAGCAGCGACCGAATTTCTTCCGGAATCGGCGTGGGCTTGAAGTCTTTGTTGAGGCTGACGAGAGTGATTTCGGCCTCGAGAACCAGGCGCCCCGTCGCTTTGTCACGGATCGTTTGTTTAAAAAACAGCTGGGCTGCCGTGATCCGCAAAAGGTTGGCGTCGCAGATGATGGTGTCGCCGTAGCGCGCCGGGGCTTTGTAGGTAATCGTGCATTTACGCACGGCGTAAAGGAATTTTTTCTGCCTGAACAGGTCCGGGTCGATCCCCTTGTGGACAAGGTATTGCGTCCGCGCTTCTTCGAGGTAATTCAAATACCTGCCGTAATAGACGACCCCTCCGGCATCCGTATCATGATAATAGATTTGCTTTTCCATAGATGACTGTTTGTATCATCAGACTTGTTCTGTGTCAAGGGCTTGCGCGAAATCTTTTTGATTTATCGCTTGCGGCGGCTGTCAAGGGATGCTAATGTAATTTTAGCCACGGAGCTTTTTATATCCTTTCAGGAATATGAAGACGATGTGGCTTTTTTTGTGAACAAAACCAACGGAGCTGGTTTATGCCTGGCCCAAATCGAGAGCGAAACTCTTCCGGAAACCAAGACATGCGTTATTTTCCGCGCTGGGAAGTAGCCGACCGTGTCGTTTATAGCGTTGATGGGGACAGAGTGTCGCGCGAAGGCACGACCAAGGACATCAGCTGCGCCGGGGCCTGTATCATCGGGAACAGGTATTTAAACTCCCACCAAAAGATCCAGATGACGGTCCATTTAAGCGAAACGACAAGCATCAAGCTCAACGGGCATGTCCAATGGGTGCGCCATGACGACGGCGCGCTCCACATGGGCGTTACGTTCTATGAAACTTCCGACCATGTCCAGGAGTTAATCCTCCAGCATGCTTTTGAAATCGACCGGGAAAAAGTCGTTAAACAATGGTTTAAGGGCTGGGAAGGTTCCTGATTTTTTCAAGGGCTAACCATTTTGTCCGGCCTCCTTGTCATCACGCTCCTCCCCCTCCACCGTATCCGCCAATCCGATAAATTGCTCTAAGCTTATGTTTTCCGCCCTTAACCTGGGACTGATGCCCGATTTTTCCAGAAAACGCGCCGTTTTTTCCTTGCCGTATAAAACGGACAGGGCGTTGCCTATGGTTTTGCGGCGCTGCCCGAAACTTGCGCGGATGATCTGAAACAACAGGTCTTTGTTGTTTGCCTTCCGTTGCGGTTTCCCCGAAAATTTGAAATGGCAAAAACAGGACTGGATCTTCGGGCTTGGCCAGAACGCCGTATTTTTGATCTTGAAAAGGAGCTGGATGTCGGCGTAATACTGCACAAAACAGCTTAAGGAGCCGTAGGCCTTGGTTCCCGGCCGGGCGGCGAGCCGCTGGCCGTATTCCCATTGGACAGTCGCAAAAAAATCGCTGAACCGGGCCCGCTCTTGAATGACCGTTTTGATGATCAAAGTAGCGATATTATAAGGAAGGTTCCCGATGATTTTGGTGCCGCGGGGAAGCGTGTCCAGGGGATAGTCAAGAATGTCGCCGTGTACGATGTGGATATTGGATCCCTGGTGCCCTTCCCGCAAATGCTCCGCCAACCGGCGGTCTTTTTCGACGGCTATAACCGTGTGGACCTTTTTTGACAACGCCCCTGTCAGAGCTCCCTTCCCTGGTCCGATTTCCAACACCGTGTCGGTGGGTTTCAGGCCGCAGGCATTGACAATGCGGTTTGCGACCGAGGGGCTGATGAGAAAATTCTGTCCAAGGGATTTTTTGGGAAACGGCGCTTTTTTTTGGGTCATGGGTTTAATCGGGCCGCCAGCCGGATGGCTTCGCGCATCGAAGAAGGGTCGGCCCTGCCTTTTCCGGCAATGTCGAACGCGGTGCCGTGCGCCGGTGAAGTGCGGATGAACGGCAGGCCGACGGTCAGATTGACAAGTTTTGAGAGGCCTAAGGTTTTCACGGGGATGAGGCCCTGGTCGTGGTACATGGCCACGATGGCGTCGAACGCAAAGGCGGTTCCGGAAGAATAGAGCGTGTCGGCGGGGAACGGGCCGCGCACGGTCATATTGTGGCGGCGCGCTCTTTGAATGGCCGGGATGATTTTCGTGAGTTCTTCTTTCCCGATGGTCCCCCCCTCACCGGCGTGAGGGTTCAAGCCGCAAACGGCGATGCGCGGGTTTCTGATTTTGAATGTGTTCCTCAGCGAGCGATGCGTCAGCCGGATGGTATCATACACATTGCCGGCATGGATGGCGCCGCTGACTTTGTTTAGGGGGATGTGGCGGGTGACAATGATAATGCGCAGTTTTTGGCTGACAAACATCATGCCGAAATCCTTGACCCCGAACGCATCGGCCAGAAATTCCGTGTGGCCCACGAAGGCCGGGTCAATATGGTGAATTGCCTCTTTGCACACCGGGGCGGTCACCAGGCAGGAAATCTCCTGCCGCTTGATCAGCCCCACCGCCGCATGAAGGGCGTTTAAGGCGGATGCCGCGCTGGCCCGGCTGGGTCTGCCGGGCTTAAACGGGATTCGATTGTCCGGCTGAGGGTCGATAAAGCAACAATTTCCGTATCGGGTCGAACAATATTTTTCAAAAGTTGCCCGGTCGCCGATTACGGTGAACGTGCCCAGCTTGCGGACAGAGGGCTCAGCCAGGGCGCGGGCGACGACTTCCGGGCCGATCCCCGAGGGATCCCCGAGGGTTATGCCGATGCGTTTATTGCTTGATTTCGATATAGGCATCTTTTTTGAGTTGATCCACCCAGCGCCTGAACTGTTTCCTGAACTTTTCGTTGAAGATCGTTTCATAAATACGGTCTTTCACGCTTTCCAGGCTGGCGATTTCGGCGGGGCTGTTTCCGATGAGTCGAAAAATGAAGATGCCGTTATCCGTTTCCACAAGCGGGGAAATTTCATGCAGGGAAAGATTGAAGACGATTTTTTCGACTTCGGGCAGGAGTTGGCCGTGCTCAACAACACCCACGGACGGCGCCTCGGAATATTCCTTCACCAAACTGCTGAATTCCACCCCCTCCCCGATCTTCTTAAGGATTTCATCCACTTTTCCTTTGGCGGCATCCTTGTCCTCTTTGTAACCCACAAAGATGGATTCAAGGTTAATCCGTTCCTGCCGGGCGAACTGCTGTTTATTGTTTTCATAGTATTCCGTGACTTCCTGGGGGTTGACAAAGATCTTGTCTTTTACCTCATGGTCCACGACGAATTTGATTTTCAGCTGATCGCGGATTTTGTTGCGCAGGTCCGTGAGCGTGGCCCCGTTCTTGATCAGGGCGTCAACCAGCTTTTGCTCCGATCCGTATTTTGTTTTTAGCGTTTCGAGGCGTTCATCCACGAGCGCCTCGCGCACCTGCAGGCCGAGGGTGTTCGCCTGGCTTAAAATGAGCTTGTCCTCGATGAGTTTGATGGTCCCGTTGATCTCCATGTCCTTCATGACCTCCTGGATCTGCGCGTCCGGCATTCCTTCGGCCACGAGACTGACATAGGTCGATTGGACATAGTCCTTAAGGTCCTTCAGGGTAATCAGCTCATCGTTGACGACGGCGATGATGGCGTCTTCAATGGCCGGCGCCGGATTCGGCCGGAAGACTAGCAGCAGCGTTAAACAGGTTGTGAGTGTCCATTGTGTCCGGTGGCTCATAGCGACTTTCTATGGTTGTGTTGTTTTTCGCAAATGCTCGATGGATTCTTTCAGCAGCCGGCAATAGAGGTCGAAGCCGACCGCCGCGATATATCCGCTTTGCTCCTCCCCCAGGAGGTTCCCCGCCCCGCGGATCTGCAGGTCCTCGAAAGCGATTTGAAAGCCTGATCCGAGCTCGTTGTATTTCTCGATCGCCCGGATGCGGGATTTGGCCGTGGCGGATAAAGCCCTTTTCGGCGGCACGATGAAGTAGGAATAGGCCTGTTTGGTGAAGCGCCCGACGCGTCCGCGTAACTGGTGCATGTCCGACAGGCCGAACCGGTCCGCGCGATTGACGATCAGCGTGTTGGCATTGGGGATGTCTATGCCCGACTCGATGATCGTCGTGCAGACCAGGACATCGATCTCCCCCTTTAGGAACTTGATCATGATTTTCTCCAGGAGCTTCGCGGGCATCTGGCCGTGGCCGACCGCGACACGGGCTTCCGGCACCGATTTTCTTATTATTTTAGCAATTTGCTCGATATCTTCAACGCGATTATGCAGAAAAAAAGTTTGCCCATTTCGCCGCAATTCGCGGGTGATGGCCTCTTGGATCAGGTCTTCGTCAAAAGCCACGATATGGGTTTCCACGGGAATGCGGTTTTGCGGAGGGGTGGAGATGATGGACATGTCCTTGGCGCCGGTCAAGGCCATGTGCAGCGTGCGCGGGATCGGCGTTGCCGTCAGCATTAAGACATCCGCTAAAAGCCGGAACCGCTTCAGCCGCTCTTTGGCCCTGACACCGAAGCGTTGCTCCTCATCGATGATGATCAGCCCAAGATCCTTGAAAAGGATATCCTTGGATAACAGGCGGTGGGTGCCGATCACGATGTCGACCTTCCCCTCGGCCAGCGCCCGGACGGTCTCGGCCTGTTCGTGTTTCGTGCGTACCCGGCTGAGCATGGCCACGTTCACGGGATATTTTTCCAGGCGGGTCGTGAAATTGTAAAAATGCTGCTCCGCCAGGATCGTGGTTGGGACCAGAAAGACGACCTGCTTGTTGTCCATGACGGCCTTGAAGGCCGCCCGTAAGGCCACCTCGGTCTTGCCGTAACCGACATCGCCGCACAAGAGCCGGTCCATGGGTTGGGGCTTTTCCATGTCCCTCTTGACGTCTTGTGTCGCCTTCACCTGGTCCGGGGTATCCTCGAAGGGAAAAGAGCGTTCGAACTCGCTTTGCCATGGGGTATCCTGGGCGAAGCTGTATCCCTTCAGGCTGGCGCGCAGGGCCTGGGTGTGCAGCAGCTCCGCGGCGGTTAATTGGAGGCGTTTCTGGATTCTTCGGCGGACGCGCTCCCACTCCTTGCTGCCGAGTTTGAAGAGGCGCGGGGGCCGCTTTTGAAAACTGACATACTTCTGCACCAGCCGGATATCGTGAACCGGGACGAATAATTTGTCGCCTCCCCTGTATTCGATGACGAGATGCTCTTTCGGGCCGCCCGCGACAGCGATTTCTTCAATGCCGAGGAATTTCCCGATGCCGTGCTGGTTGTGGACGACGTAATCGCTTTTCTGGATTTCGACAAAATGGCTCAGCGGGATATCGGCGTTAAAAACATCCCTTTGGCGGGGCTTGTTCGGCAGGATAATGATAATGTTATGTTGCCAGATGGACTTGCCGGTTGTGACATTGACGCTGGCGATAGAGGTGATTGTCTCGTGATCGAAGTCGATGCGCACCGGGCCGTCGAAGCCGGCCGGGAAAATGTCGAGGATGCCTCCGCGGCGGCTGAATTCCCCACCTTGGGTGGATTTCTTGACATTTTGATAACGGAACGCGGTGAGGTTGTTGAGCACGCCTTCGAGGTCTATTTTCTGTCCGACAAAAAGCTCTAATGACTCAAACATGGCGGGACTACGTTTTCCGGCCCCTGCCTTCCCAGGCCAGGACCAGGGGCGAGACGATAAAGACGGTTGAGTAGGTTCCGGCAATGAACCCGATGATCAGGCACAAGGCAAAGGAATTTAAGACCTCGCCGCCGTACAAAAATAGCGCGACCACCACGAGCATGGTGGCCAGCGTGGTCAGGATGGTCCGGCTGAGGGTTTGATTGACGCTTTCGTTGATGATTTCGGCGAGGCTTAATTTATTGCGTTTGACCAAATTCTCGCGGACGCGGTCATAGATAACGATGGTGTCGTTGATGGAATAACCGGCGATGGTCAATAACGCGGTAACGACCAGAAGATCGATCTGCCGGCCGAGCATCAGGAGTATCCCCAGCGCGACGAATATGTCGTGCAGCAAGGCGATGATGCCGGCGGCGGCGAAATCAAAATGCTTGAATCGGAAGCCCATATAGACCAGGATGCCGCCCAGGGCGAACAGGATCGCCAAGACCGCCTTTTTGCGCAGGGCTTCCCCAACCACGGGCCCCACTTTTTCTATACGCAAAACCTCGAAGGGGTTATAAGAGAAATTCTGTTTTAAAGCGGCGCTGACCTCTTCATAGGTATCGTTCTGGGTGCGGATGATCACATTCTCTGGATACTGATCAAATTGCTGAATGACGGCATCATCCAGATGGATTTCCTTTAATGTGTTTCTGAGGTCATCGGCGTTGATCGGCTCTTTGAATTTATATTCCTGGACTTGCCCTCCGGCAAAGTCGATGCCGTAAGCGTCATCCTTCCTCTGGATGATCGTCAGGATACTGGCAATGATCACGATGATGGAAAGCGTGAAGCAGATATATTTCATGGATATGAAATTGATCCTTGTTTCCGCGAAAAAGCTGAGCATGGGCAGTTTCTTGACGATTTTCAATTCGATGAGCGCGTTGAATATCGTTCGTGTGACGAACAAGGCCGTGAACAGGCTGGCGATAAGGCCGATGGACAGGGTGACGGCGAATCCCTTGATGGGGCCGGAACCGAACTGGAACAGCATGAACGCGGCGATGAGCGTTGTCGTGTTGGAGTCAACGATGGCCTTGAGGGCTTTGTTGAAGCCGTTGCTGATCGCGGCTGGCAGCGGACGGTCATTTCGGGTTTCTTCGCGGATGCGCTCGTTAATCAGGATGTTGGCGTCAACCGCCATGCCCAAAGTCAAGATGATGCCGGCAATGCCCGGCAATGTGAGCGTCAGCTGGCTGGCGGGCATTAAAAAATTGAACAAGCCCATGATTCCGGTAATTAACAGCAAATTCATCGTCAGCGCCAAATCGGTAACCAGTCCGGCCTGTAGGTAATAAACGATCATAAAGGAAAACAACAGCACGCCGCCGATAATCGTGGCATTGATCCCGGCCGCAATCGAATCTTTCCCCAGTAAAGGACCGATGGTCCTTTCCTCTTCCACGCGCAGCGGCGC
>MHGR01000134.1:750-13141 GCA_001805655.1 Omnitrophica WOR_2 bacterium RIFCSPHIGHO2_02_FULL_52_10 | reverse complement strand
ATATGTCCTGGTTTTTTATGTATTGACCCTGTTCTGCCTGTCCTTGAAATTTCTCGCAACTAGAAACTTCAAAACCTTCATCAACGGCTTGCTTTTAACCGTAACCATTTTCGGCGTCTATCACCTGTCCCTGACCCCTTATAAAGCGATGAATTACAAATACAACGGATATAAAAGCCTGACCGCCGTCGGGTCCGAGTCGCTTTACGCCAACGCCAAAGGGCGCACCCAGCCTTTGACAACAAATAATATCCTGACGTTCCTGGCGTTTGTCCCCGGCGAGCGGGTCTGCGCGAAAATTTTCTCCGCTGAAGAATGTTCGTTCTGGGGGGATGAGAATATCCACGTCCTGGGGCCGAACAAAACCAAAGAGCTGCAGGCTCAGGGGGTGGCGAACGATAAAATTGATGCCCTACTCAGAGAGGCCGCCGTGAAGAGTGTTCTCAGCCATCCCTTGCAGTACGCCTTCCTCACGGCTGCTGAAGGGCTCAAGATGGTATTTTGGGAATCCACCCGGATTGGGTTTGTGCACTATCCTCACTGGCTGGAAACATTATTTGAGTGGGAACTGTTAAGGAATGGATTACGTTTGCTGATATTTTTTGTGACTTTAGCAACTTTGGCCTTTAGCGTTTATTATGTCCTGCGTTACCGCAATGATTTATCCGGCCCTTCTGTCCAGAAATCAATGGTGTATTCAGTCTATCTTTTTTGTCTGGTGATCATCCTGGCGAATATTGTCTTGCACGCGCCTTTCCTCATCGCCACGCGCTACGCCCTGCCCATCGCCCCCCTGTATTTAATGCTCACGGCGCTCAATGCGCAGCACATCTGCGCCAAACGCCGCACGCCTTAAACCGTCCGGCTAACCGCACTTGAAATACTTATCGTAGGTTGTCGTGGGGACCACGTGGCACTTGGAGCAGAGCTTCAAAGGCCATTTCAGAAGCTTGATCAGGTCGTAGCTGGTCTTGTAATCGCGGAATGTTTTGGGGGGCAGGGACATGATTTCATCGAATTCTTGCCTGGTCAATCCCAGACGCTTGATGCACAGATCAATCACTTTGGGATCCTCAATCACATAAACGGCATTGATGAGTTCCAGCGCCCTTTCCCTGCTCATCTGGCCGCAACGGACGAGGGCGGAATAATTGGACCGGCGCCGGTCAATATTAAACTTGACGCGCATGACATGGGTCATCAGACTCTGGTAGAGATCGTCATAATAATGCGCGCCGGGATAAACCCAATCCAATTCCCGTTTGATGACCGCTTCGGCATCGACGCGGACATACGGCGTAAAATAAAGAATCGGGATGGTTTTGATCCTTTTGATAAGCGTGTAATATACCATCGGCCAGAGCGTTAAATTAAAACCCCCGTCCATGGGCTGCCATTTCCGCAGGGGAAATGTCCCGTAAAGCTTATGCACCGATTTCAGATATCGGCCGTCCAGATAATTCCATTCCAGCGGCGAAATCCCTTCGGTGCGGAAGGATTGGCCGAAGATGATATAGCGGACACGCTCCTTGCAGGCCACCCCGTACAGAGCCGTGGCAATGCCGATGTCGGTGGCTGTGCCGATATCCGGGGTCGACGCCTTGAGGTAAGCGATGCGCAGGTCCTTGGATTCCCGCCAGTCCGAGGTAATGGTCCTCAATTCCACCCCGAGCTTCTGGGTCGCTTTTCGCATGTTTTCCCCGGCCGTCGGATTGCCGAAGCCGTCGTTGAAATGGACGGCAATCGGCCGCAGCCCCAATATTTTCTTGGCAAAATACAGCGTGTAGGTGCTGTCCCGGCCGCCGCTGATCCCCAAAACGCAATCGTGCTTACGGCCTTTCCCTCCGCGTTTGATTTTGCTGACCAAAGTTTGAAGCTGCCGCGCCCCGCGGCTGTCGAGCGGATACCGCCGCTCCAGCTGGTCATGCAGGCGGCAATACCCGCATATCCCCCGCCCGTCAAAATCATGGCCCGGGACCGATGTGTCGACAACACAGCGGCGGCATATCTGGTACCCCTGCTTTTCTACATTCGCGGTCACTGTCATATTATAGTCTTCCCGCCTTCTGGGGATGCGCCAGGTCGGGGTGAAGCACCTTCTCCCCAATCGCCGTCCCTTTTTCCTTCCTTTGCGGGACTTCAAATTCGATGACAATCAATTCCCCGGCAAATTCATTATACCGCCCGCGTCCGATGATCCCGTCGCGCCCCACCGCCAGCGAGCAGCCCACCATTTTCTTGCCTTCATAAGGCCCGCCGACAATAACCCCGACACTGGTCGTCCCGATGATGACCAGGTTATAAAGCCGGGCCAGCAAGGAATAAGGTTTTATCCATTTTTCCCCGTAAGGGTCATCCGTTTCCGTGTAGGAGTAATCCACCGTCCAGGAAGACGGGGAGAGGATGATTTGCGCGCCCATTCGCGCCAATGTATGGCCGATAGGCAATCCGTCCATATAGTTATCGGAACAAATATTGACGCCGATAATGCCGAAAGGCGTTTCAACCACGGAGAGCATATTCCCGATTTCGTAAAACTGCTGCCCGACCACCAGGACATTAATCTTGCGGTACTTTAAAATGATTTGACCGGCGGGGTCGATCAAGACCGCGCTGTTATAAACCTTGTTTTGGTCTTTTTCCGTAAGCCCCGCGCAGACATAAAGGCCGTGTCTTTGGGCGCTTTGGCACAACTGATCACTATACGGCCCGGGGATGGGCTGCGCTTCCGTTTTGGCGCTCGGATGGGTCCAGGCCAGGTCCAGGCATTCGGGGAGAAGAACGACATGACATTGCCGCCGGGCGGCATCTTCAATCATGCGCTCTGCCCTCTGCAGATTTCTTTGGGGCTCGCCCCCTTCGACCAATAATTGCCCCATGCCGACTTTTATGATTTTTTTGCTCATTTCGCCATTCTGCGGGGTTAACCCGATTTATTCAGGAAGTAAACACCGGTGAGCACCAGGGCCGTCCCGAACGCCTTCAGAAGCGTTATTTGCTCCCCAAGAAATATCACGGCCAATAATATGAGTATGACAAAATTCAGCCCGATCTGGGCCGGATAGGCGACCACGATCTCCATCCGCGAGAGGGCGATGGCGAACAAAAAAGGCGCGAGGAAAAATAAGACCAATCCGAAAACCACGAACGGCGATTTCATGAAGACGAAAAAATAACTGAGCACGGATTGAAACGATTCGCTCTTAATAACTCCAAGCTCGTTGAGCCTCAGCTTGATGATGAACACCCCCAGGGCGTTCAAGACCACGCTGATGATCAACATCCCCCAGCTTAACGACCATTCCCGCATGCTATTGCTCCCGCCCGGCAGGGCTGTAACTTTCCAGACCAAGTTTGTATTCGACGATGAACCGCGGGCGCTGCCTGGATTCGTCAAAAGTCCGCCAGAGGTATTCTCCTAGCACCCCCAGCATGATCATCTGAATGCCGCCGAGCACCAAGATCGTCACGAGCAAGGACGACCACCCCTCGAGCGGAGCGCCGTTGAACAACCCCCAGATCACGAAAAGCGCGTACACAAACCCCGTGCACGCGGTCAACACCCCGATGACACTGATATAACGGATGAAAATATCGCTGAACGCCAACAGGGAATCCAGCGTCAGCTTGATCTTGTTCCCCAATGTCCACTTCGATTTCCCGTACAGCCTGGCCTGCTTGACATATTCGATGGACGTTTGCTTGAATCCCAGCCAGGCCAGGACCATGAAGACCGAGGTGTGCTTTTCATTGACCTCTTTAAAGGCCTCGATGACGGCGCGGTCGACCAAAAACACGTCGGCCCCTAACGGGGGCACCTTGACCGTCGTGAAATAATTCATCAGACAATAATACACGCGTGAAAAGAATTTAGTGGAGACCTTTTCGCCCAAACGCTTGCGGCGCGCGCCCCAGACGACCTTCACCCCGTCTTTCCACTCATTCACCAATAAACGCAATAGCTCCGGCGGGTCCTGCAAGTCGGCCGCCAGGACAACCGCGCCGTCCCCGCGGCAGGCGATCAGCCCGGCCGCAATCGCCGCGTGGCTCCCGCAATTGCGCGCGAAACGGATTGTTTTCACCCGGCTGTCGCGGTCATGCAGCCGGCGCAGGATTTCCGGCGTTTGGTCCGTTGAGCAGTCATCCACAAAAATAAATTCGGAATCATGCCCGCGGATGTCCGCGGCCACGGCGCTGATCCGCTCATACAGCACGGGGATGTTGTCCTGCTCGTTATACGTTGGGAAAATGACGGAAATCATGGCTTACCTGTTGAGTGTAACTCCCCCGACTTCGGCCGGGGGTTCCTTTATTTGCGCAGTTCCGACACTCCTTCGGAGGTCGGAACTCCGACCTAGCCCCGACGTTACGTCGGGGCTAGTGTCGGAGCAATTTTGCCGGATTGCCGGCGACAATCACTTCCTTTTCAATATCCGAAATGACGTTCGAACCGATGCCCACCAAGGCGCGCTCCCGGATCGTCACGCGCTCGCGGATGGCCGAACCCGAGCCAATGTAACAGCCCGACCGGATGGTCACGTACCCGGAAACCGCCACGTTCGCCCCGATGCAGCAGTAGTCCTCAATCACGCTGTCATGGCCGAGCGTCGTATTCGGTAAAATAATGCAGTGATTGCCGATAGTGGCCCCGCAGCCGACCACCACGTTCGCCAGCAAGAGCGTATTGTAACCGATCTTCGCGTCCGGTGAAATGACCGCCGACGGCGCAAGGACCCTGGCGAACCGGTCTTTCTTGAGATCTAATCCTTCAATAACATCCCGCCGCTTTAAATAATTGCCCGGATTCCCCGGCACGGCTAATATTTTGGCCTCGGGGTATTCCTTGAGGATGTTCGTGTTACCGAGCACGGTAACGCCGCAGGCTTCCTTGCCGCGCGCCGCCGGGTCATCATCGACAAACCCCACCAGCTCCCACTCCTCTTTCAGGGCAGCGCTACTGGTGATTTGGGCCGCGGCCTCGCGGCCGTTGCCGCCGAAGGGAAATATAATCAATTTCTTACGCATGTTTAATTAGATTGACAATATAGCCGATATCATTCTCTTCCATCGTGTGAAACAACGGCAGGATCACCGCGGACCTTCTTGCCGTTTCGGAATGTTTCAGCGGCCGGCGCGCGGCGGCGAAAGGCTTTTCCTCATGGGCGTTCATGATCCCCGGCCGCGTAGCGACACCGTTGTCGAGCAAGTATTGCATAAACGCCGTCTGATCCATAGGGGCGCCCTCCAAAAGCCGGACAGGAAAACTTTGCCAATTGCTCCGGCAAAACGGCGGCTCTTTGGTCACCGCCAGCCAGGGTATCTGGGCCAACTCTTTGAGGTACACGGCGGCCAAGGCGCGGCGCCGCGCTATCAGCGCCGGCATCTTTTTCATTTGCTCAATGCCGACCGCCGCCTGGATGTCGGTCAGGCGGTAATTAAATCCCATCTCCGGGTATGCTTCCACCATGACCTCTTTGCTTTCATGGCGCTGCGCATCGGATATCGTCATGCCCTGGTGGCGCAAGCGCCGGCAGCGCCGGTCATATTCCGCGCGCTGCGCCGTTATCATCCCTCCTTCCCCCGTCGAAAGTATTTTCCGGGGATGGAACGAGAAACAGGCCATGTCCCCGTGGGGCCTGCCGAGCTTCTCCCACCGGCCGCCGTCTTCCATGAGAATTTCACTGCCCGCCGCGCAGGCCGCGTCTTCAATGAGCGGCAAATGAAATTTTCTTGCCAGAGGAATGATGCTGCGCAGGTCGCACGGCATGCCCATCTGATGTACGGCCAAAACCGCGGCCACGCGACCGAATTCCGGGCCCGGTTTTAAATGCACCAGCGGGGATGCGCCGACGGCAAGTCCGGCGGCGTTTTTGTAATACAAACGCCCTGAGCGCGTTTCACAATCCCGCTGCAGGCACTCGGACAACCCTTGCGCAGACATATTGAATGTTTCCGAATCAATGTCAACAAAAACAGGCTCGCCGCCGCAGTAACGGACGCAATTGGCGGTGGCGATAAAGGAATGGCTGACCGTAAGGACAATATTTCCCGGATTAACGCCGGCGGCAAGCAGGGCCGTATGGAGGGCCGCCGTGGCATTCGCGACGGCGCAGGCGTGGTCGGCCCCGACATAGGCGCGAAAGGCCTCTTCGAACTCCCGGACCTTCGGGCCCTGGGCCACCCATCCCGAGGAAATCACCTCGCCCGCCGCCTTCACCTCCGCTTCCGTGAAGAACGGCTTGGCGACGGGGATCAGGCGCTTTGCAAAATCAGTTTCTCTTGAGTGTCCAGCCATTTGACCAGCTCCCGCAAGCCTTGCTTGAGATCGACTTTTGCTTCAAATCCGATTAATTTCTTGGCCTTCGTCGTGTCCCCCAGCCGCCGCATCACCTCCACGGACTTGCGCTCATCGGGGACGGGAATGAATTCCGGTTTTAAATCCGACTCCATGACCTCGAGCAATAAATAACACAGCCTCTCTATGGAGGTTTCCACCCCCGAAGCGACGTTAAAGACCTCGTTATCGACATCCGCCGTCAAGGCGAGGATCGTGGCGCGGGCGATGTCATCGATGTAAACGAAATCCATGGCCTGCCGGCCGTCCCCGAAAATCCTGGGCCGCTTGCCTTCCTTGATCAAACGGTACCAGCGGATCAGGACTTCCGTGTATTTGCCGGTGCTGTCCATGCGCGGGCCGTACACATTGAAATACCGCACCGCGTTATAATGCAGGCCGTACATGTGCTGGAACGAGCGGCACATCAATTCATTGGCCATTTTGGCGGCCCCGTACAGCGTGCGGTTGTTGTAGGGATGTTGTTGCTCCGTGGTCGGGAAGGTATCGGCCTGACCGTAAACGGAGGCCGACGACGCCATGACCAGTTTCTTGATTTTATGCGCAACGCAGGACTGCAGGATATTAAATGTGCCGGTGTACATCACCTCAAACGCCTCCCGCGGGTATTCAACGCACCTGGTGATGCGCAGCGCCGCCAAGTGGAAACAAAAATCCATGCCTTTTAAAAGGTCATCCACCAAATCCCGGTCCCGGATATCGCCTTCCACCAATTTGACCTTGCCGGAGGTCAGGACGCCTTTGAGGTTCTCCTTGTTGCCCCGGACAAAATTATCGATGATGACAATTTTCTTGGCGCCCGCCTGCAAGAGTTGATCGATGATGGTGGAGCCCACAAAACCGGCTCCCCCCGTAATCAGAATCCTGCTATTGTTTACCTCTACCATGATATCTCCTGGCATTATCTTTACTCCATATAAGAGTGCAGAGGATTATGTTAAACTGGAACCCATTTCTAAACCGAATTTTTGTAGAGAGACAGCTTGCAAAGCTCCTTATGGCCCGCCGCTGGCGGGACCATTCAAGAAAGATTGTTGTTCCTGCATATCTAACTGGGAATATTCATTAAGGATGCTCTGGGGCCCGGTTGATACCGAGCTACCATTCATATCCCAGGATATATTGAGTTAGATACGCGCGGGAATATCCTCCCTACTTTAAAAAGAATGAGTCAAAATATATTGAAAAAAGTCGTACATTCTATCAAAGACAATAACTTCAACCTTAAAGAAATTCAATCCCTTATCGCAACCGCTCAAAAATCCATTATTCAATCTTTTCGATTTCATCATTGTAGAAAGTCACGGTGCCGCCATGAAAAATCAGTTTGATATAGCCCTCTGTCCGCTCAATGATTTCCCCCGTAATCTCTTGCCCGGATTTGAGGAGCACTGTCACCCGAGTCTTTTCCCCTGCCGGATACGGGCCCGCTTCGTTTGCTTCCGCCTTGAAAGTTTCTTCCTTTTTAAGCTTTTCCGTTTTTATTTCTTGAGCAATTGCCCCCTGATCTTCATATCTTTCGGCCGATTTCAAATCTTGCCCATCAGAAAACTGCAGCGATTGAACTATCCTCTCGAGAACGGCTTTCACTTCCTGAATTCGACTTCTAAAAGAAATCGTGAACACGTTCCCTTTCTGAAACAAAGAAATACAAGTTCCCTCAAAAGAAATACAAGTTCCCTCAATTGTATGCCCCGGTACCGGTGTCGAAGTTGAAAAATCCAGACGGCGGGCATAAATACCGTTTATTTCTGTTGCTTTTTCATCGAGGATAATGCCATCGAATGGTTTAACAAAAGATTCGATCACGATCTGATTGGCTTTTTTAAGCTCTTCCTCCATATTCGCGTCCGTGATCGTCGTATCGGGATAGAACTTGATCAAACCTCCCCCCTTGAGTTCGGGGTTGATGAGGCCAACTTCGCCCGGGCTTTCCATCCATCGCCAGCCTTTGGGCAAGGCGGCTTTAAATAATCCGTCTTTCTGGTAGAAAATTTCCCCCTCTCTCGCGGGTTTGGATCCCCTGAGACTAATGATATTTTTCCGCAAGCGAGCAACCCTAGGGGCCTCGGGGGAAACTTTCAAAACCGTATCACAATCCTTAAGCGCCCTGTTATAGTCGCCTTTCCTAAGATAGGCCCTGGCCCGGCCTATATAGGGCGGTGTATGCAATGGATCAACCTCTATCGGGACAAGCTCAATAGCCCGGCTGAAATCGGCAATAGCTTGATCGTTTTCCCCGATCTCAAGGTAAGAAAGGCCGCGGTTATTCAATCCGTTTGGGCTGTCGGGTTGAAGCTCAAGCATTTTCGTGTAATCGGCAATAGCTTCGGTAGGCTTTCCTTGCATGTTGTAGGCTAAACCGCGGTCATAATACGGCCGCTCATCCAAAGGGTTGGTCTCAATTGCCTTATCAAAATCAAGATAGGCCTTCTCAAAATCGCCTTGTTTCATATAGGCGATCGCCCGGTCATCATACGCGTTAGAGGTCGGTTTGATTTCGATGGCTTTCGTATAATCCGCGATGGCCAGGTCAAACTTCCCCTGGCTGCCATAGGCATTACCCCGGGACCGGTAAGCATCCATATCCCAGCTGTTGAGCTCGATAACCCTGGTATAATCTTCGATGGATTTGTCGAAATTATTTAACTCGTCATAGGCAAGCCCGCGCGCCAGATACGCGTCTTTATAATCTTTATCCAGGCCAATGGCTTTCGTATAGTCGGATACAGCTTGGCTAAAATTGCCTTCATGAAATTTATCATAACCGCTCCGGTAATAATCCTTGGCCGTTTGAGCGAAAGCCAATGGTGAAAAAACAACTGTGCCGGCAAGAAATAAGATACACGAGAGAATCACCAAAATTCTTTTCATTTACCCTTCCTTAATATTAAGTTTTCCGCAAAGTAAGCGCCAGGGCTTCCTGGCCGATGAAGGTATACGTGAACCGGCTGGACTGCCACGGGCCGGCGTGGGCCTCTTCGGCCAACCGCACCAATTCCGCTTCCCGGCGCACCCACCGGCCGCGGTCCAAACGGCGGCTCAGCCAGGCCAAAGGCCTCACATACGGGTTACGGGGCCAAACATTATCCAGGATAATAACACGACCGCCCGCTTTTGTGCAACGAATCATTTCGCGCACGGTTAACAGGGCCGTTTCCCTGGGTAAATGATGCAAAAGCCCGAAACAGCGGCTTTCGTTGAACACATTATTCTTAAACGGGATGCCGTCGGCCGAGCCCAAAACCCCGGTCCGGTTGTGCGCGGCTGAATATTGCCGAAGATAACCCAAATTGATGTCAACGCCGCACACCTCCCCCTGGGGAGCCGGCGTATTGAGCCGCGGGCCGCAGCCGACATCCAAAACTAAACCGCAGGATTCGCCGAAAATAGCCTGGAAATGTTTTTTGAGCAGAAAATGAAAACCCGGCGCTGTAATGTGTTGGGAGATATTGTAAATCAGGGGGTGCTCAAGAAGGCGATAGGGGGCCGCCGGCTGCATGGATTGCGTCCGTTCTTGTTTTTATTAATATTAAGACTATTAATTGAATCTAATTCGCGGCTATTTTAACTTGAAGTATTGTCTTAAACAAGCAAAACTTTACCCTGGCGGATGAGGAAGGGGAATTGATGAAGAAGGTAGGGGACAGCACACTGTGCTGTCCCTACGCATTGGGTTGGCTGGGGGGCAAAGCAGGATCACATGAGATAAGATGCTAAACAGAGGAGATTATCAAACTTATACACAGGGCAAAGAGGCTCACATTCAAAATAACAAATAATCTCATGATCTGCTGCGCCAGGAGCTCTTCGTTGGTCTTCATGACGACCCCCCTTCTTTTCGGTAAATAAGAAAGGCCCTTCCCCCGGCAAATGCTCCCAGGAAAAGGACCTCAATGTCCCTACAGACAAAGCGATCAAATAAAAAAACCCCGTACCAAAGACGGTAAGGGGCATCAATGCTTTACTTCAAGGATAACGCCTGCGCTATCCTGCTTAAATATAAATTATTTCCCGGCGGCTGTCAAGGTCAAATTTCAAAATTATCCGTCTTGAGAATAATGATACCCCGTTACACGGTTTAATTTTCTGGATTTGTTGCTTGAGGGCATATGTCCCCTTTTGTTTGGACGGGAAAAGCGAGGGGGGTGGCAATTGGTACGCTGCAGAGATCACGCAGGAACGAGATCACAGAAATAAAAGCGGTTGTCCCTTAAGACAACTTCGCCTGGCCGGCAGGGTACGGGGACACGGAAGATAGGGCCGTCATGGACAAAGGTATGGAATTCGCCGTTTTCGCCGCAGGGATCGACCCCTTGGGGCAGGTCCGCCAGAAACTGCCGGTCAAACGGCCGGCCGGCGAACTGTTGGGGAAGGACCTGGGAGTCAATGCAGGTGATCACGGCCTTAAATCCCAAATCGATGAACGTGTGGGCCAGTTCCGTTGTATCCCGCTTCCAGATCGGAAAGATGCCAGTCATATCGACCTCGGACAATTTTTCTTCACGGTACCTTTTGAGGTCTTCCAAAAAAATGTCGCCGATCACAACCGATGCGACCCCCTGCCCTTTCCAGTAAAGCAATGTCCTGTGCATCTTCGCTTCCCATTCCTCATTGGAGGCTTTTTGCGTGATATAAATTTTTTCCACCGGAAGGCCGATCGCGGCGGCCTGCTGTTCCAAAAGGGTACGCCGGACCCCGTGCATGCTGATCCGGTCGTACCCTTCGGTCACCGTCGTTAATAACGCCACGATCGTCAGGTTCCCGTTCTTTTGGGCATAATAGAGGGCCAAGGAACTGTCCTTCCCCCCGCTCCATGACATAATAGCCTTGTTCATAGGTAATAGGTATCCATTGATTCCCGATGCCGGCTTGTCCATCCGGCATCATGTAGGGACAGCACAATGTGCTGTCCCTACGCCTACACCTTTATCTAAAATTTGATATCCACACCGGTAATAAAATTCTGCTCCGGCGCGGGATAGAGGTCTTTGGCGTTGCTGAAGGCCGATTTGGCCACATAGGTGTTATAGTGCGCGTCCAGGAGGTTATTGACGGCGAGATAGACCTCGACCGCCTCCCGGGTATAGGCTATTTTCCCGTCCATCACATAGTAGGGCTTGATGGGCGAGGTCGCGTTCAGCGTGTCGTTAATCGCGAAGCGCGAGCCCACGTACCGCCCGGTCAGGGAGACCTCGTAGTTCTTCAGGAATTTCGTGATGAGCCCCGCGCTGGCCTGATGCCGGGGGACAATCGGGATGTCCTTGCCGTCGTTCGGGCCTTCCCTAAACTGCGGCTGCTGGTAGGTGTAGTTGGCGAAAAATTCCAATTTATCGAGAAAATCAATCTCAAAAAACTTCTCGATGTCGGTCTTCTGCCCGAACTCCACCCCGGTGCGGCGGGTCTTGTCGTAATTGCTGTTGATGAAATTGACCGGGTCAAAAAAGATTTCATTCTTCAGGTCCATCCAGTACGGGGTCACGAACACCACGACCTTATCGTGGAAATTATGCTTTAATCCCACTTCGTACTGGATCCCGGTCTGCTGCTTAAGGTTGGTGTTGAGGTTGGGCGTGATCCCGAAATCCGGGAAATTCGAGGAGCTGTACCACTCGTCGGTCGCCAGGAAGCGGAACGACTGCTGGACATTAAAGTGCATGTTGGAGCCTTGTCCGTAGTCCCACTTCATGCCGAACATGTTGACGCTTTCACCGGGGCTTTGCTTTTCATCGACCGCCACGTCCCTCTGGCTGAAAGCGTAATCCGCCTTATGGAAACGGGTGCCGCCGCTGACGTAGACGTCCTTGAGCATCTCGTATTGGGCAAAGCTGTAAACCCCGAATTCCTCTTTGGAAATGGTCAGGTCGACCGTATTGGTCCCGCTGCCCTTGATGTCATTTTCATGGTCATAAAAGTCTACCCCAGTGACGAAATTCATGTCCTGGCCGAAGACCGTGTGGTCAAAGATGTATTTCGCGTTGATCCCGCGGGTGTTGGTCTCCCGGTCGGTCTCCGAGCCGAAAAAGATGTCAAAGA
>MHGR01000134.1:0-482 GCA_001805655.1 Omnitrophica WOR_2 bacterium RIFCSPHIGHO2_02_FULL_52_10 | reverse complement strand
GGCCAGGACATCGCTGTTCTGGCGGAAGCCGCGCTGGTCAAAGTATTTGGAGAAGAAGTAGTAGGAGATGTTGCTCTTTTCGCCGGACAGCTCGAGGTCCGTTGCCCGGGCGTCATAGCTGCCGTACATCCCCCCGAATTTGCCCTTAAAATCGCCTTCCCCTTTTTTCGTGATGATGTTGACGACCCCGCCCACGGCATTATCGCCGTACAGGACAGAGCCCGCCCCGCGGATGATCTCGATGCGCTCCACCGCATCGATGGGGATCTGGATCAGGTCCGCCCCGGAAATATCCACGTTGTTGATCTTGCGGTCATTGACCAGGACCAAGACGTTGCGGGTCGCCGAATCGCCGAACCCCCGCATGTCCAGGACGGATGTCTTGGTCGTGCTCTGGTCATAAATATGGATCCCCAGGGCCTCCCGGAGAATTTCGGGGATGTTCTGGGCATTGGAGGCCGCGATTTCTTCCTGTGTGATCA
>MHGR01000133.1:14228-21176 GCA_001805655.1 Omnitrophica WOR_2 bacterium RIFCSPHIGHO2_02_FULL_52_10 | reverse complement strand
GATCCTGGTGTTCGCCTGGACGCTTTATTTCAAAGCGATCCAGAGCTCTGACCTCTCCATTACCATGCCCATGCTGGCCTTTACGCCGCTGTTTTTGTTGATCACTTCCCCCTTGATGCTTGGGGAATTTCCCGGCCTCCTTGGAATCGCCGGTATCCTGTTGATCGTGGGGGGCTCTTACGTCATGCATTTTCAGCGCAGGCAAGGGGGATACCTGGAGCCGTTCAAGCAGTTAATCCGCATCCGCGGGCCGCGCTATATGCTTTTGGTGGCGCTGCTGTTCAGCATTGGGTCCAATGTCGACAAGATCGGCGTTCTCAACTCATCTTCACTGATGTGGATTACCCTGTTAAATACGGGCGTTGCCGCCGCGCTGACGGTCATCATGATGTGGAGGGTCAGGGACCTCAAAGACAAGCTGCGGTCCGTCTGGCCTGTTTTGGCGGTCATGGGGCTCTGTAATGCCGTAGCCCTGGTCTGCCAGATGACCGCCATTACGATGACCCTGGTGCCGTACCTGATTGCGGTCAAGCGGACCAGTGTGGTCATGAGCTCCGTTTTCGGTTTTATGCTTTTTAAAGAGCGCGGCATGCGGGAGAGGCTGATTGGCGTACTGCTGATGGTCCTGGGAGTATTTCTATTGACGTCCGCATAGGTAATGGAACCTTTGCGGACGTCAATACTGCCACCGCTCCAACGAGTTGTGAAAGATGCACTGCCATTACTAATGCGGTGGTCTGTAATATCGTTCCATCAGTAAACCTGCCCATGTCCGTGGATTTCTCTTTACAGAAAAATCCAGCAAGAGTAAAATGCTTCAAAATGTAAGACTTACAAAAGTTTGAAAATCCCGGGGAATAAACCCGGATTGGTCAATGCGCGGCAGGAAAAAAATATCCGCCAGTTTATTAACCGCTTTGTTAATGCTTTCCGTAGTGACGGCAAGCGCCCAGGTGACCACGCAACGGAACAAGGTCGGCCAAAAAGAACCGTTCTTGGCGCGCCTCGCGGACTGGTTCGCGACCGTCGGTAAACCGCAGGAAGAAAAGTACCTCATCCAAAAAAACCGGCGCGCCGCTCGCAAGCTCAAGAAGGCCAAAAAGGACATCGCGCGCAAAAAGAAACAAGCCGCCAAACAGAAAAAAACCTACACATCGGGGCAATAAGCCCGGATATGTTGTCAATGCAAACGGAGGGACAAATGGGGAAAATAGTCCGGATACTCATCATCTTAGCCGCCATCATCGGATTGCTGTTCCTTTTCAAAAATACAATCATAAGGGTTGCCGTGGAGAAGGGTGTTGAAACGGCGACCGGCCTGCCGATGAAGATCGGGAAATTTGATCTCAGCTTCACCAACAGCCAGGTCGGGATATGGGGCCTTGAGCTGCTCAATCCAAGCGGGTTTCCCGATAAAGTGATGTTCCATGCCCCGGAGATCTTTGTCGATTATCACTTAGGCGATACTATCCGGGGGAACATACATCTGGAAGATATGCGGCTGAATTTCGACCAGCTCACCATTATTAAGAACGCTCAAGGCAAGATGAATATCGATACCTTGAAGCCGCAAAAGCAGGAACAGCAATCCAAAGGGGAATCACAGGGAACCAAGAAGGGTGAAGCGGGACAAAAAATCCCTGACATCCAGATCGACCATTTGTCGTTGAAGGTGGGCAAGGTCGTCTACAAGGACTATTCCCAGGGAGGGGAGCCGGCGGTACAGGAATACAATGTGAATATTTCCGAGGAATTCAAGGATATCAAGGATGTCCAGGGCCTGGTGGGGGCCATCGTTTCCAGGACTGTTTCAAAAACGGCATTATCCTCTTTGGTGGACATTAACGTAGACATGCTTCAGGATGCCACGGCCATTCCTATAAGTGCGGTAGAAATGCTTAAGGGCGCGGCAGACTCGATCACAGAAACGATCAAACTTCCATTCGGGCAATAACGGCATACTCACTAACGCACTGCCCGTTCCGCCCCTTCAATAGAAAAAATATTTTGATGAACTTGACATCTTTTTTTGTCAATAGTATATTCTTAAGTAAGTTGTTTATTGGATTTAATCACCCCAATATTAAACTAAATATTTCAGATCGGCTGATATGGGTGCTTAGGAGGCGATTATGATATCGATTAAGAACATTTCCATGAACTATGGGACGACCAAAGCCCTCGCGGACGTATCGTTCGACGTTGAGCAAGGCGAGATTCTGGGCCTGTTAGGGCCCAACGGCGCCGGAAAATCGACGTTGATGAAGATTCTGACCACCTTTATCTATCCAAGCGGCGGCACGGCGGTGGTGGAAGGCTTTGATATTCTGGAGCAACCCTTGAAGGTCAGGGAGCTCGTCGGCTATCTTCCGGAAAACGTGCCGTTATACATGGACATGCGGGTGGATGAATATCTGGCGTTTGTCGGCGGGGCGCGGGGGATGAAGGGGGCCGAGCTGGAGAAGCGGTTCAAATGGCTGAGAGCGGCCTGTGGGATTGTTCCGGTCTGGAAGCACACGATCAACGAGCTTTCCAAGGGCTTCCGCCAGCGGGTGGGGCTGGCGCAGGCGCTGATTCATGACCCGAAAATCCTCATTCTGGATGAACCAACTTCCGGGCTTGACCCGCTGCAGATCATCGGCATCCGCCGGCTGGTCAAGGAGCTGGCGAAGGAAAAGACGATTATTTTTTCCACGCATATCCTGCAGGAGGTCGAGGTCCTGGCCGACCACATTGTCATCATCAACGAAGGGAAGATCGTTTCCAAAGGAACGCGCGACGAGCTCGCGCAGCATGCCATGAAATACCGCTGCCATGTCCTGACGGTCAAGGAGGAAAGGACGGCGGCCGAGCGGGCTTTGTCGGGGCTGCGGTCGGCGGCCGGCGTCAAACATGTCGGGCAGTCCGCGGACGGGTTTCAGACGTTTGAGATCAGCAGTTCGTTTCAGTCCAAGGATATCTGGCAGGAGATCGACGCCCTGAACAGGGAAAAGCAGTGGCCGGTCAAAACGTTCAGCGAGCGCAGGTTCGATCTGGAAGACATGTTCATCGCCCTGCTGTCGAAGGACAAGAAGAGTCCGGCCGGTCATTATTCTCCTTCGCAAAAGTAATAGATTTGGTTCTTTTGCTTCGGAGGAATTATTCTGCTCGAAGAATATTCCCGCCCTGCTCCGCCGAAGCGAGATATCTTATAATTCGGCTTCGCAGAGGCGAGCGAAGCCCCGCCAACAGCGGGGCGTAGCAGAATAGGAGGAGGCATATGGGTAAAAAGAGCAGCGGCACATCGATATTTACCAGAGAGTTGTTCTCCTACTTCAATTCCCCCATCGCGTATATCTTCATCGTCGTTTTTGTCGTGCTGATCAACGGGATGTACATGTCCCAGTTCTTCCTGGTGGGCAAGGCGGACATGCGCTATTTTTTCAGCATGCTCCCGATTGCCCTCTGCGTCTTCATCCCCGCCATCACCATGCGGCTGTGGGCGGAGGAGAGAAAAGGGAACACGTTTGAACTGCTCCTGACCTTTCCGATGCAGACCTATAAGCTGGTGCTCGGAAAATTCCTGGCCGGTTTCGTTTTTTATGTCATGGCCCTGGCCGGAACCCTTTTTATTCCCGTTATGTTATCTCTCGTCGGCAAACCGGACATGGGGCCGATCATCGGCGGCTATGCCGGGGCCATCTTCGCCGGGGCGTTTTTTCTAAGCCTCGGGATTTTTGTTTCGGGACTGTGCAAGGACCAGATTGTTTCCTTCATCATTGCCATGGTCGCCTGCTATTTCTTTTACCTTTCCGGCCTGGATTTCATGGCGGGCATCGTGGACGGCTGGCTCCCGGGGGTGGGGAGCTTCATCAAGACGAATTTCGGGATGACGCGCCATTTTGTCAGTTTCCAGAGGGGCGTGATCGATAACCGGGACATCCTTTATTTCGCGGTGATGACGACCGTGTTTCTGGCGCTGAACATGTTCTCGATCGAGGACCGCTTAAGGCCCAAGGCCAAGGTTTTCTTCTCCACGGCCGTCGGGATTTGTATCGCCATCAGCATGGTGCTTAATTCGCTGTTCATGGACATCCCCTTGGGGCGTTTTGACCTGACCGAAAATAAGCTTTACACGGTGACCGGTGCGGCCAAAAAGATCCTCGGCGGCCTTCAAGCCCCGGTGATGGTCAAGCTGTACATCACCCCCCAGGAAAAAATGCCCACCGCCCTCAAGAACCTGGAGCAGGACATCTCCGACAGCCTGGATGAACTAAAAGTCATTTCCGGCGGGAACCTGGATTACAAAGTGTTCCACATGGAGGCCGTCCAGCAGGCCCGACAGGAGGGCCAGACCGGGGACTCGCTCGAAGATAAGCTGCAGCAGAAAGGGATTTCGCCCTTCCAGGTCCGCAGTGTTGAGCAGGATGAAGTCGGGATCAAGCTGATTTATTCCGCCATTGCCATCGCGTATAAAGAGAAGGAGGAGGCGATCATCCCGAGCATCATGCCGCAGAGCGTCAATAACCTGGAATACGAGCTTGTGTCGCGCGTCTACCGCATGACCCTGGAGAAACGGCCGAAAGTCGCTTTGGTCGCGCCTTACACGGAACGGCAGGCCGATGCCCAGATCCAGGCGATGTTAAAGCAAATGGGCCAGCAACTTCCGGACCAATACCGCGAAGATAAATTCCGCTACCTCGGTGCCATCATGGACTATGAGGATTACGAGGTCAGCCGGATCCGCTTGACCAAGGAGGAACCCATCCCCGAAGGCACGGACACGTTGATCATCGTGGCCCCGGAAGACTTCAATGAGCGCCAAAGATATGAGATCAACCGTTTTCTGGCCGGCGGCGGGAACGTGATCATCGCGGCCCAGGGCCACGTTTATACCTACAGCTCCACGGGGATTCAGGGCGTTAATATCAGGCCGCAAAAGATCAACCACGGGCTGAATGAGCTTTTAAGGAGCTATGGTGTGGCGATCGGCGAGAAACTGTTGATGGACGAGCGCAGCGACACGATTTCCATCAGCGGCCAGATGAACGTCGGCCCGTTCGAGGTTTCCATGCCCGTCAAGGTTCCCATGCAGGTCTTGGTGACCGAGGAGACCATGAACAGGGATGTCTCCATCACCAGCCGGTTATCCAGCTTTCTGTATTTGTGGGGTTCGGCCCTGGAGATTGATGCGCCCAAGATTGAAGAATTAAAATTGAAACAGACCGCCTTGTTTACCTCCAGTCCGCGCAGCTGGCTGTCTGAGCATCCGGAGGGGGCCGCCCTCAAGCCAACAGACCTCGCCCCGCCTCCCGCGGGATATGCGGGCAATCAGACCCTGGGCGTCATGCTCGAGGGGCAGTTTCCGGACGTCTTTAAAGACAGACCCGCCCCCGAATGGCCGAAAGAGGAAGACGCGGATGAAAGTGTTGTCGCTGACGAATCGGTCGAAGCGGATGCCAAGCGAGAGGCGCTGGCGCCGGCCCCGGGGAAACTGCTCGTCATGGGCTGTTTCAAGTTTTTCGAAGAGGACATTATCCGCAACGGCGGCATGGCCAACCTCTTCATCAATGCGGTGGATGCCCTGACGCTCGGCGGGGAGCTCATTAAAATCCGCGGGAAGATCCCCATCAGCCGCACGGTCAAGGCCCTCGGTAAAATGGAGAAGTTGTGGTACCGTTTCATGACCATTTTCCTGGTGCCGGCCGCCGTGGTTGTCTTCGGCAGCTTCCGGGCGGTGATGCGCCGCAAAGAAAAAGAGCAATACATGAAATTGGTGCCCTTAAACGCGGAGTAAAAAGCCATGAAGGAAAAAAATTTAATCGTTTTGTTCGTCATTTTGGCCGTGCTGGTCGGCCTGGTTTTTGTCAAGAAAACCATGCGAAAGGAAGTTCCGACAACGGAGGAGAGTGTTGATATTATCGCGCCGGCGGTCAATGCCGCGGCGGTGAGCGAAATGTCCTTGATGCTGATCAGCCGGGAACCTGCTGAAAGCGAAGGCGTCAGCGATGGGCAGGTGAATGAGGGGCAGGAAGCCGGTGAAGGTGATAATACGCGCAGGGATTTTGTCAGCCTGGTTAAGGAAGGGGAGCGGTGGAAGGACATGACCCAATACGGTGTTGACGCCGATGAAACGGGCATCGCCTCGGCGCTGGACATGCTGGATCAACTGACAGGGGAGTTGAGGTCGAATAAGGCGAACATTCTCGGCGATTACGGGATTAAGGAAGACCAGGCTCTGAATATCAAACTGAAGCGCAATGACGGGCAGATCGTGCACGTTCTCATCGGCACGGAAACGGCCGGCTACCAGAACAGTTTTGTGCGCCTGCAGGATTCCAATGCTGTCTATATGGCTAACCAGAATCTGCTGGCGGTATTCGGCGCGCGCGGGGAAGGCGCCGGGCAAAGCCTGGACACCAAAAAATGGGCGGACAAGCGCATTGCCCACCTGGAGGTCAATGACATTACCGGGATTTCCATCGCGCAAACGGTTAACGGGGCGCAGGCAACGGTCATCGATCTGAGGCAGGCAACGGTGGATGAAACGAAAAAGTGGCAAAGCGTCCTACCTTATGATTTCAACCTGAACGCGAACAAAATCAAGCAAATCGCGGAGAACCTTAATAATACCTATGCCCGGGAGATTATCGCCCCCGATACACCGGGGGTGTTTGCTGCGCCGGGATGGGTCGGGACGTTTACCCGGGAAGGCGGGGAAACCGTCAAAATCGTCCGCGGGGCCAAGGACAGCGACGGCCAAAACTATTACGTGATGCAGGAGGGGGCGGCGTATCATTTTCTCGTCCCGGTTTCAGCGTTCGACAGCCGCGAAAGCCAGCAGGGAGATATTTTCGCGAGCAATCCACTTAAAGTCGAAGAGAAAACCGTCGCGGCCATCGTCGTGGCGGATCTCGAGAGCAAGAAGGAATTTTCGGCCGTGAAAAAACCGCCGGCCCCGGCGGCAGA
>MHGR01000133.1:2686-14173 GCA_001805655.1 Omnitrophica WOR_2 bacterium RIFCSPHIGHO2_02_FULL_52_10 | reverse complement strand
AGAAAGCGTGGATGCCGCCAAAGTCCGGGATATCATCAATCAAATCAGCGCGTTCAATCTCGAAGCGGTTCCGCTGCCGGCCGCGTCCCTTGCCAACGCCATGACCTTGAACATAACGGGCGAAGAGGGGGCCAAACAATACACGGTCAGCAAAGATGTCAAATTGGATAACGGAAAGGAATGCCATTTTCTGAAGGCCGGCGCAGGCGCCCAAGGCTATTGTGTTTCAAAATCCCAGGTCACCGCATTAAAGAACGCCCTGCCTTAACAGTAATATGTTTTCCTATCGCCTGCCGGCCGAAATATCTGAGGGGTCGGGGAGTTTTTACCAGTCTTCGACTCCGCATCCTGAGCGGGCCCGAACCCATTCGACTTCGGGGTGAGCCCTCCGAAAAGAAAAACTCACCGAGGGCTCAAATATCTTGTCTTGAGGTGCGCTTAACGTTAGAATGTGGTCTGCTTCGCCAAGCCCGGTCCAACCACTAGGAGGTCACTATGGAACTGTTCGGGGATCCTTCCCACAGGTTCAGGGATTATCTCAATAAGATCAATAACGAGAAAAAGGAAGTCCGCTGCACGTTCTGCAATAAGTCCGCGGACGACATCCGGGCCGAATATTATGAGTACATGAAAAATCCCTCCGAGGAGTTCGAGGACATCAGCATCGACGATTTGATCATCATGACCGAGAAACTGCAGAAACCGGTCTGCGCGGGGTGCTATTTCATGATCAAGAGGAATCCCAAGCTTATTGACGAGATCTTCGAGCGGCCCGAGGACGAGGTCTGGTAGGGCGCGCGGAGGGGGCAGCCGTGAAAATTTATGAGAACCTGCACATGATCATCGGCACCGCGCTCCTCATCGTCTGCGCCTACTATTATATCAATGCGGCCCGTAAGGATTCGATCTTGGTGGAAAGCTTTGAGGGCAAGATTGGCGCGGACACGGCGGATTACGGGTCGTCCCCCGATTCGTCGCTGACGGTCAAGGCCGCCGCAAAGTCCAGCCGTTGCGGCCGTCAATCCGTTGAAATGAAATATGACCTGAAACCTTACGGTTATGTATATTTCGCCAAGGGCTACGGCTTATATCACCGCAAAGACGTGAATGCCTGGAGCGGCGGGCAGTCCGGCTGGCTCGTGCATCCGGACAAGATCTCCTGGAAAGATTATGACGCGTTCAGCGTGCTTCTCAAAGGAAAGAATGTCGGCAAGGTCGCCATCGACCTCAAGGATGCCGGCGGGGAGATGTGGAGGCACACGGTCCACGTGGACACCAAAGGGTGGACGAAATTCACGGTGCCTTTTGACGATTTTTCCGTGCGCCGCGACTGGCAGCCTGAAAGCGCCGATTTGAATAAATATATTGACTACCCCTTCACGAGTTTTCAGTTCGAGCCCAAAAATCCGGGAGCCGGGACGCTGTATGCCGATTGCGTCAAATTCGTCGAATTATAGGCCCGCATGAACACGAAAAACGATTTTCTCGCCCAATTAAATCCCCAGCAACTTCAGGCCGTGCAGCATCAACCCTCGCCGTTGATGATTCTGGCCGGCGCCGGCTCGGGCAAAACGCGCGTGCTGACCACGCGCATCATCCATATGATCCACAGCGGTATTTCGCCCCATGAAATCCTGGCGGTGACGTTCACGAACAAGGCCGCCAGGGAAATGAAGGACAGGGTGGCCCGGCAGGTCGATGCCCCGGTGCTGATCGGGACGTTCCACGCGATATGTCTTGGCATCCTGCGCCGGCATGCCGCGCGCATGTCCCTGCGCAATGATTTCACGATTTATGATGACCAGGATCAGCTGGCCGTCATCAAAGAATGCATGAAGGAGCTCGACATCGAGGAAAAGACGCTCAGCCCGAAATATGTCCGCGAGCGCATCAGCAGGAGCAAGGACCAACTGCAGACCGCCCGCGACGCGGCTTTGGGCAGCGCGGACGAGGACGACCGCCTGTTCGCCGCGGTTTATCAAAAGTACGAAGAGAAGCTGCGGCTGTACAACGGGCTGGACTTCGGCGACCTGATAGCCAAGACCGTGGCGCTGTTCGCCGGCGTGCCGGATGTCCTGGAGGAATACCGCGCCCGGTTCAGGCATGTTTTGGTAGATGAATACCAGGACACGAACCACGCCCAGTCGGCCTTCATTAAACTGCTGGCCGCAAAGAGCCGGAGCATCACGGTCGTGGGCGACCCGGACCAGTCGATTTACGAGTGGCGCGGGGCCAGCGCGGCCAATATGCTGAATTTTGAAAAAGAATATAAAGGGGCGATGGTGATCCGCCTCGAGCAAAATTACCGCTCGACCAATACGATCTTGAAAGCGGCCAACGCGGTCATTGCCCATAATCTTAACAGAAAACCCAAAAACCTTTGGTCCGAGCGTGGCGATGGGCAGCGGATCGAGCTTTATAAAGCCCCCAACGACCGCATGGAGGCCATGAATCTCATCGATACGGTTTTCGCCCTGAAAAAGGAGGGTTATCGGCTCAACGACATGGCCGGGTTTTACCGCACGCATTCCCAGTCCCGGCTGTTCGAAGAGGAGCTGCGGCGCAACAGAATTCCGTATGCGATTGTGGGGGGCGTGAAATTTTACAGCCGCAAGGAAATCAAGGACCTGCTGGCCTACATGACGGTCACCTATAATCCCGGGGATGAGGTGAATCTGGCGCGCATCATCAATACGCCCAAGCGCGCCATCGGCAAGGAAGCGGTGGACAAGCTCAAGAGGCACGCCCGCAAGGAGGGCATCCCCTTGTTCGAGGCGATCGGCCGGTTGTGCAAGGACCAGGCCGCCCCGGCCCGGCTGAAGAAATCCCTGGAGCAGTTTCATGCGATGATCCGCCATTTCCATGACATCCGCGGCATGCTTCCCTTAAGCGCTTTGCTGCAGGCCATCATCGACACGACGGGATACGTGGCCGCGCTGGAGCACGAGAACACCATCGACGCCAAGGCGCGCATCGAGAATATCCGGGAGTTTTACGCCTCCGTGAAGGAGTTCGAGGAGAGCTTGAGAGGCGAAGAGCATGTCAACGTCCTTCAGGCTTACCTGGAATTCATCAGCCTGCAAACGAACATGGACGGCTGGCAGGACGGGGACCAGGCCTTTACTTTGATGACCCTGCACTGCGCCAAGGGGCTGGAATTTCCCGTCGTTTTCATGCTGGGCATGGAGGAGGGCCTGCTCCCGCACGCCAACGCCCTCAACGGCGATCTGGACGAACTCGAGGAAGAGCGCCGTCTCTGTTACGTGGGGTTCACGCGGGCCAAGGACAGGCTGCATTTAAGTTATGCCGTCCAGCGCAGGACCTTCGGATTTACCAAAAGACAGCACCCTTCCCGGTTTCTCTACGAGATCCCCGCCAAACTGCTCGCCTCCCGGCTGGACAGTTATTCCGCTTATGCCGGGGACGGCCTGGATGATGAAGAGCGTGAGGAAGAGAAGTTTGAGTATATTTAATGAGGCCAAACTTGCGGAGCGATAGCGAACGCAAGTTTGAAGGCCGAACCCTTCGACGTTGCTCAGGGTGCTTCGAAGGAGTGCTGAGCGCAGTCGAAGCATTAACCCCGACGCCGAAGGGCGTCGGGGTCTGGAAAAGAAACAATATTGCCTCAACTTTCCAGATTTCAGTCATCAGGCTTTAGAATTTTCCCGGCATGTGTTATACTGCCCGTGTCCGTCTGATGGAGGCGGTTCGTCCGCCGGCAAAGACCATATGGACAGAAACATACTGATTGTTGAGGATGAGCAGGATGTCCGTGAAGCGCTGAATTCCCGCCTGGCAAAAGCGGGATATGCCGTGACGGCCGTTTCGACCGGCAAGGAAGCGGTCGCGGCGTTCGTGGAGGCCTATTATGAGCGGCCGTTTAGCTGTATCCTGCTGGACGTGGGCCTGCCGGATACCAGCGGGCTGGACGTCCTTAGGACCATCCGCCAGGAAGAGGAGATCCGCGGGCTGGATTACGAGGACGGGGTCAAGATCATCATGCAGACCGGGTTTAGGGAGCCGTGGATGGAGGCCTTCAACCAGGGCTGCGATGATTACATTATCAAGCCCTATTCCTTTGAGGACCTGGCTAGGAAGATAAAGGAAAAGACCGGGGAAACCCCCACGGAGAATTAACCTCAAATTTGAAGACGGGTAGTAAAAAGGAGGGGTGGACAATGCTGAAAGAATCGAGATATGGCGTCATTTGCCTGGGACTTTGCTTAATGTTGAGCCCTGTTTTTGCCGCCCTCGCCCTAGCCGGGAGCGAAGACCTTAAGGCCACGAAAAGGGAAAAATTCCAGGATGACAGTGTGGCGACGATGCAGGAGCAGGTTACCAGGCGGGCCGAAGAGCAGGAAGAGTACCAGAAAAAAATGCTGGAGAACAGCGAAAAGACCGTCCAACTGCTGGAGCGGATTCTGGTCATGCTCAATGAATTCAAAGAGGAAAAACAATGAAGACCAAGGCCTTTACGCTGATGGAGCTGGTGGTGGTCATCATTCTGGTCAGCATTGTCGCGGCCTTCGCGATACCCTCATATGTCTCGGGCATACGTAAAGTGCGCGAACGGGACATGAATGCGCAATTGAGGGTTATTCACGCGGCTGTCCAATTTTACCGATCTCAGGTAGGCCAATACCCCGCTCAAGCTTCGGGGGACCTGAATTATATCAATCAAACCTTTAGGCTTACATTGCCCGCCATTACCCGGTACGTGTACCGGTATAGCAGCACGGATCCGACTCTCTTTGAGGCGGGGATCCGATGGAATGACCCGGGTGGCACGTCGCTTTTTGACCTGGAAATGAACCAGGGGCCGGCTTCCGCGGCCAATCCCTGCTGTAACGCGGGGAGCATCGCCTGTCCTTCTGTTCCGGCGTGTTAATCTGGCGCCCGCGGATTTGTCCTTTTCCTTGCCAATATTATTACAAAAGCTAGAAGAGATAACGTAGAGACGGAGCACGCTCCGTTTCTACGTTTTTCTTTTTTACCCCCACCCATTTTTATCTAAGCTGCGGTATTGAATCGCCTCGGCCAGATGTTCGGTTTGAACCTGCTCTGAACCGGCCGGATCTGCGATCGTCCGCGCCACTTTGAGGATTTTATCGTAGGTGCGCGCGGACAGCCCAAGCTCGTCGATGGCCTTCTTCAGGAGCTCCTTCCCTTCATTATCCATGGCGCAAAATTCCTTGATCTGCCGGTGGCTCATGTAGCCGTTGGCCGCCGCACCGCTGCCGGCGAACCGCCCCTTCTGGAGGGCACGGGCTTTGAGGATGTGCTCCTTGATGGCCTGTGATGTTTCGGCGCGGGCGTTGGCCATCAGATCATGGGAAGGGAGGGCCGGGACTTCCAGATGAAGATCGATGCGGCCCAAAAGGGGCCCGGAGATTTTCGACAGGTATTTTTGGATTTGGTGCGGGGTACACTGGCATTCCTTTTTGGGGTCCGACAAGGATAGGATGGAGAAGGTGAAAGAATTTTTTGAAGATTGAAAAACCTGTTGACATAAAGCATTCGAAGTGTATACTTGTGAATGTATGAAAGTTCAGGACATATCAAACAAAGAATTAGAGGCCCTTCGGGAAATCCGTAATTCTCTCATGCACAGGGGAAGAATCCCTTCCATTCGCGAGCTTATGGCTTCATTAGGTTACCGTTCTCCCCGTTCCGCCGCAGTAATCTACGAAAATTTGATTGAAAAGGGCGCTATGCGTCGCAAACGAGATGGCAATTTGCAGCTTGTCAATGGCATTGCCGATGAATCAATACGCGCGCAGACGGTCGATGTCCCGTTGGTGGGTAGCATTTCTTGCGGCGTTCCAGTATTGGCGGAAGAGAATGTCGAAGCGATGATCCCGGTTTCCACCAAATTGGCCAAACCGCCGGCTAAATATTTTTTATTAAGAGCCAAGAGCGACTCAATGGATCTAAAAGGAATTAATGATGGCGATTTTCTCTTAATCCGGCAGCAAGCAACCGCTCAAGATGGTGATATAGTGGTAGCCTTAATTGACGATGAAGCGACGGTGAAGGAATTTCATTCGGCTGGCGAAACCGTTATTTTGAAGCCAAGATCGAAAAATAAAGACCATCAGCCGATTGTTTTAACAAAGGATTTTCAGATTCAAGGAATTGTTGTCACAGCGATTCCAGAATTTTAACAACAATTTCAATGTGTAGCATTCCCCAAAAATTTCCCCTCTGCACATTGGTAAAAAGAGGAGGAGGTTTTCTATGTATGATAATGCTGTAGCTCACAAAATTGCAAAACAATACAACGAAATGCCTTTAACGGATTTTGCAAGTGTAAATCGTTTAACCAAACTTGAAGAATTAAATTTGAATTGGCGTGAACGTGATTTGCCTGAGATTGAAAGAACAAAGCACGTCCACAGGTTGCACCCTTACATGGGAAAATTTATTCCTCAACTGGTTGAGATCTTTTTAAGAAAATATGCCCCTAAATTAGTTTATGATCCTTTTTGCGGCTCAGGGACCACTTTAGTCGAAGCAAATGTCTTGGGTATTGATTCGGTTGGTACTGATATTTCGGTCTTTAACACGTTGTTAGCAAAGGTAAAAACAGCAGAATATGATGTTTTGTTGCTTGAGAAAGAATTCAAGGATATTTTGAGAAATTTATACGATTTTAAATACGGTTCGATTTTTAGGAAGACCAGAGGTAATGGTCAATTATCAACGGAAAGCGAATACATAAAGACATGGTTCTCGGCAAATACACAACGAGAGCTTTTGTATTTTAAGGGATTAATTAGAAATTATACCTATCAAGATTTGCTGAAAGTCATTCTGTCGCGATCAGCCCGCTCTGCTCGTTTGGTAACTCATTATGATTTAGATTTTCCCAAAAACCCACAAACCAAAGCATATTATTGTTATAAACATGATAGGACATGTCAGCCGGTTGATGAGGCATATAAGTTTTTATATCGATATACCCTCGACACAATAGACCGGATAAGGGAATTCGCCAAAATTCGCACGAAAGCTTCTGTTATCGTCAATCACGATGATTCCCACGAGGTAAAGTTGCCCAAGGGAATTGATATGGTTTTTACATCACCACCGTATATTGGACTTATTGACTATCATGAGCAACACAAATATGCTTATGAATTATTCGGTTTACAAAATAATGAAACACGAGAAATCGGAGCGGCTAAGAACGGGCAGTCAGAACAGGCACGCAAAGATTACATTAAAGGAATAAATGAAGTGCTGTCTCACACAAGAGACTTTATGGTAAAAGATGCGCTCGCCTTAATTGTCGTTAACGACAAATTCAATTTATACAAACCAGAGGAGGTTGGCTTTAAACCCATCGGCCGTGTTGAACGACATGTCAACAGAAGAACGGGTCGAAGAGAAGGTGCTTTCTACGAAAGTATTCTGATATGGAAAAAGGTATGACAGATAAAAAAGAAATGAAAATGGCCATACAGTCTGTCATCAAGACGATGATGGATAGGATTATGCATAAGGTATTGGTTGAGGATCCGTTTATTAAGGAAGATCATCGGGCGGAAAAACCTTTATATGCCGCTCTGGTGCCTGACGAAATCTTTAAGGGCTCACATTTTGAAAGAAGATTTGTAACTCCTTTTGGTAACGCGTGGGAAAAATTGGCGATAGTAGCCGCGAATAAAGGTTTAGGATATGGCGTCCAAGGATTCAATATAAGAGGACAGGTTAATTCCGAGAGGTTACGCCGAATCCAAGAGGTTTTGAACAAACTAGAACATTCAGAAAGGGGAGCAAAAAAAATAAGACCGAATTGGAAAGAGGAATTGTCATACATTCTAGGTGGCAAAGATAAGAAACTGATTCCAACGACAGTTATCTGCGATGTTTATGCTGAAGATAGAAAAAATGGGAAGAAGTATGTTTTTGAATTAAAGGCCCCTCTCCCCAACAGTGATCAAACAAAGGTAAGTAAAGAAAAAATTCTGAAGCTTTATAGTATGGAGCCTTTGCAGATGGATGGCGCTTATTATGCACTACCATATAATCCTTATGGGAAGCGCGCAGATTATAACTGGACTTTCCCAGCACGTTGGTTCAACATGAAAAATGACGATGTGGTGCTGATTGGAGACGAATTTTGGGAAAAAATTGGTGGGATCGGAACTTATCGAGCTTTCATTAGCGCGGTAAATGAAATTGGCAAGGAATACAAAGATAGGATATACAGAGAATTTCTTGGGATAGAACCGCCAGTTGATTTGGAAGAGGGTAAATTATGATTGGAAGTTAAAAGAAAAGCCCAGAGCGGCAACTCTGGGTGAGGGTAATTAAGTATTAGCGATTATTTTTAACCCCTGAATTACTTTACCATAGTCCTAATGGAGTTCAAGGGCTATGGTTTATTTTTTATACCGTTAAATAGGAGGGATGAATTATGGGCCGTAATCCAAACACAACTACAAGCGGTGGATCATTTGATGAAAGAACTGTTGAAGCCGTTTGGCAAAAAGGAACACCCGAACCACAATATCCAAGTTATAGGAAGGATAAATGTGGGGCGAGTATGCAAAGGCAGAAGTACGGTAAAACAGAACAATGGGGATGGGAGATTGATCATATCAACCCAGTTTCTAAAGGCGGGACAGACGATTTGAGCAATTTACAACCCCTTCAATGGGAAAATAATCGCCATAAAGGGGATGATTATCCAAATTTTACGTGTAAGATCAGAAACTAATTCTAGGGGAGGGCAATTAAGTGTCATTATTACCAAGACAATATCTTGATGCAGTTGTTTCTATCGAGGAAAAGATTGCACCACAAAATGGCGAATCAGAGAAATTTCGTTCGATCGCCACCGGTTTCTTGGTTGGTTTTCCGACAGGGAATAAAAATGATAGAGGAGAAGAATTTTTCAGGACATTCCTTGTTTCAAATCGGCATGTATTCGATACTAAAAAAGAAGTGTGGTTAAAGTTTAATCATGCAAGCGGCTCGAGGCGATATTTTTTGCCGCTATTTGATGATAAGAACAGCCCGCTTTGGAAAACACATCAAGAAAAAGATGTTGATGTAGGAATAGTCCCAATAGCCGCAGATAAGCTACAACAGGACAATGTTGAGTTCTTTTGGATAACAGAAAGTGATTTCGCCTATATGGATAAAATAAAGGAGTTAGGCATATCACAAGGAGATGAAATTTTTGTATTAGGATTTCCTATGGGAATCGCTGGTGAAGAAAAGAAATATGTCATTGTTAAAGGCGGCATTATTTCAAGATTGGATGATGAGATCATAAGATCTACAAAAACTTTTTTGGTGGACTCATCGGTTTTCCCAGGGAATAGTGGCGGTCCGGTAATTTTGAAACCTGCCATTGTAAGCATTCAAGGGACGACACCTGTGAACCGTGCGTTTTTGTTAGGTTTAGTGAAAGGGTATATTCCTTACGAAGAAATTGCTTATAGTTTGCAGAGCGATCCACCGCAACCTAGAATTAAATTTGTCGAGAATTCTGGTTTAGCTTCTGTTGTTCCGATGGACTTTGTACGAAATGTGGTTCAGGATATGATTTCAAAAGACCAACTGAGCAAGCAGGAGGAAAAATCAATAGATGTTCAAACAATTAAATCCTAAACTTCTAGCCTATGGTCATCTCTAACCAAAAAAATCTCTGTCTAACGAGCGGTACTGTATCGCCTCCGCCAAGTGTTCGGTTTTGAACTATTCCGAGCTTGCCAAATCTGCAATCGTGCGCGCAGCTTTTTGAGCTGGAAATGAACCAGGGACCGGCTTCCGCGGCGAACCCGTGCTGTAACGCGGGAAGTATCGCCTGCCCGTCTGTTCCGGGGTGTTAATCGGACAGATGCGGATTTGCCCCACTCCCGTGCCATGCCCCAGATCATTTCGGTTCAAATCAAGATCTCACGGCCACCAGCCTCGGTCTAAACTTCTGTATTGAATAGTCTCCGCGGCAGGCTCCATCCCTATTTGTCCTTGGCGACTTCCCAACCCTGGTAAAAATAGTACGGGATGAAAGGAATAAAGGTGGTATAATTATTCATCCATTTCTTTACTAATGAGTGAAACGAGGTGAGGCATGAAATTTAGAGAGAAAATGAAAGAATTAGAAATTCAGGATGCTCTTGAATACACGGAACGTATCATCAATACCATGCATGATCCGTTAATAATTCTGTATGAGGATTTAAAGGTGGCGTTAGCCAGCCGCTCCTTCTATCAGGCCTTCGATGTAAAACCTGAGGAGACCGAGGGGCAGTTTATTTATGACCTGGGAAATTTTCAGTGGGATATCCTGAAACTACGGCAGCTTTTAGAAGAAATCCTTCCCAGGACGGAGAGTTTTGATAACTTTGAGGTCGAACATGATTTTCCCGGTATCGGCAAGCGCATCATGTCGCTCAACGCCTGTCGATTCTATTTGGAGGCCAACCGTACGAAGCTCATAATTATTACTATTAAAGATATTACGGACCGAAAAATGATAGATAGTCTCCGCAACAAGGTCATGGAATTAGAAGAACGCTTGAAGAAATATCCGGAAAACCCGCATTAAAGTTTAGAGGAGACGATGGGCTGTGAAAAAGAAGCAAAAATACAGAGGGAAGAAGAAAGGGAGGATTTAAAAGATATTGCGCGTTCGGAGAATGAAGGCTTCGGCATAATTTCTAGCGGGTATTGCCGTAAAAAAGATAAAAAGACAGATGGATCAGGGTTGGCGTCAAAGAAGTGAACTACACTTGAATGGCTTCTCTTTCATCCGAGTGTTTAGATTCAGCTTTTAGGATACAATGGATTTTATTTTTGACGCTTGGGATCAATGATGGCTGCACGCTGAAATTTCTGATTCCAGCTTTTAAAAGGTCCTCAGTAAACTTCAGATTACCGGCCAATTCTCCGCATAAACTGCACTCTTTCCCATGGTCTTTTGCTTTCTGGACGGCTGTTTTAAGCGCAGGCAGGATCAGTTGATTCCCGGCTTCATAATAATCGGAGACATCAATCTTCTCTCTCCCGGCAGCCATAACATACTGCACCAAATCATTAGTTCCAAAACTTAGAAAATCACAATACTCAAGGAGTTCATCGATGCCCATGAGGGCCGCCGGTGTCTCAATCATAGCTCCCACGGGAATATTGGGGTTGAAGGGCAGGTTCTCTTTCGCGAGCTTTTCTTTTGCTTGGGAAAGATAGTGGCGGACATCTTTCATATCCTTAGGCAGTGAAACCATGGGGACGAGGACACGGATATTAAACTTCGCGCTCAGTCTTAAGAAGACGCGCAGTTGTAGTTCTAATAAGCGCGGGTATTTCAAAAGAAAACGAATGCCGTTTAACCCCAAAGCCGGATTTTTAAGTTCGATAAATTTTAAAAAGGGAAGGGTTTTGTCCCCGCCAATATCCAGGAGCCGGAGGAAAACATTTTGACCCGGCACTTTATTCAAAGTTTTGGTCAGCTTGGTAAAAAGCTCGTCTTCG
>MHGR01000133.1:1055-2666 GCA_001805655.1 Omnitrophica WOR_2 bacterium RIFCSPHIGHO2_02_FULL_52_10 | reverse complement strand
CATATAAAAGGGCTCGGTGCGGTAAAGCCCGATCCCGTCGGCTTTAAAAAGCTTGGCCATTTTTAACTCGCTGTGGGAAGAGACATTTGCGCTTATACGGATGGGCTGATTGTCTTTTTTAAGCGGGATATCTTTAATTGCGTGGATGATTTTTTGTTTTGATTTTAACCGTTCCGCGATCAATTGAGGATACGATTTGAGTTCAGCGGGGGCAGGGTTAATGACAATCTCCCCTTTTTCGCCGTCAACGATAATTTGTTTATCGGATAAGAGGTGGCCGCTCGTAATATCAATTTTTGTGACAAAAGGGATATCGATGGCCCTGGCCAGAATCGCGGAATGACAATTTTGCGTTCCTTCCATCGTCACGATGGCCTTCGCGTTTTCGACGTTTAAAAGGGCCGTATCCGAAGGCAGCAGCCTCTGCGCAAAAATCACCGCATTATCAGGAAGGGTGGAGAGGCTATTTTTGTTGACACCCAAAAGGGCTTTAAGGAGACGCCTGCCGACATCAATAACATCATTTGCCCTGTCTTGAAAAATATTATTTTTGGCCCCGCGCAATTCCTGCTCCTTCCGTTGGAATATATTTTGGACGGCTTGCTCTACGTTCATTAATTTATTGCTTATTTCCTTTTCAATTTCTTTGATGAAATCAATATCTTTTAATATCATTTGGTGGACGCTGAAAATCTCGGCGTGTTTCGCGCCAAGACTCGAAGCCACTTGTGATTTAAGGCCGGCAAGGTCGGTGTGCGCTTTATTCAGGGCGATTTTTAGTTTTTGGACTTCATGGCCTACTTGGGATTCATTGATGCTCAGCAATTCAAGTTCACGAGTTAAAATGTCCTGGTAATAAAATATTCTGCCTACGGCAAATCCCGCCACAACAGGTTCGCCCTTAACAGCTATTCGATTTGAAAGTATTTCTGTGCCTTGAATGGTGGGAATAAATCACCTCGCGCGTGATGGGAGTTCAGACTGAAAGGAGTATAAGGTGAAACAGGATCAAGAGAATAAAGAAATCGCAGAGTTTCATCGTGTATCGGCATTTCCATGCTACATCTTTTTAAGGATAAAAGCAATGTGTTTAAAAGGCCTTGAAATCATTGATTTTAAACGGCCCGCCAGTTTCTGTCCAAACTCCGATACCGGCCGGCTTCCGCGGCCAACCCGTGCTGTAACGCGGGCAGTATCGCCTGCCCGTCTGTCCCGGCGCGTTAATCCCGCGGCCGGCGATGGATATCGTTTGACGCCCGTTTCGTTTCTGGTGTACAATGTTCCCTGAACATCAGGTTTTCAAGCTCCCGTGTTAAAATTAATATTCCTTTTAAATTTTAAATAGATAATTATTCCATACATCTGCTTAGAGCTATTCCCCTCCTCGTGGGAGTGGTTCGACAGGCTCACCATCCTTCGGTCGAACCATCCTGAGCGAAGCCGAAGGAGGGTTAGGGCTCGCCTCTGCGAAGTTCTTCTTCGTTAAAACTTCGGAGAAATCCCGCCGAAGCTTTAGCGAAGGCGGACCTATCTTCGATAGACTTCGCTACGGCGGAGCAGGGGAGGGGCAAATATAAAATGCAGCGTTACCAGTTAGTACCCCCTCCCGAT
>MHGR01000133.1:955-1047 GCA_001805655.1 Omnitrophica WOR_2 bacterium RIFCSPHIGHO2_02_FULL_52_10 | reverse complement strand
TGCCGGCAGGCAGGCTACCCACAAGCCCCGCCATAAGGCGGGGCAAGGGGGAGGGAATTCAAAGGGTGTTCATTACCCACTCAAAACTCCAA
>MHGR01000133.1:0-933 GCA_001805655.1 Omnitrophica WOR_2 bacterium RIFCSPHIGHO2_02_FULL_52_10 | reverse complement strand
CCTTTATGCGCAAGACGGCCCAAACGGCCGCCCGCCGGCCACCCACGAAGCGGAAACGGTCGTGGTGACGGCCAAGCGCGTGCCCTCCGGTAAAAACGAGACCGCCGAAAACGTCATTGTGTACACGCAGGAAGATATCCGCCGGCTGCCGGCGCGGGACTTAGGCGAGGCGCTCGGCTACCTGCCGGCCGTGGACGTCCAATTGAACGGCAATTTCGGCCAGGCGACTTCCCTGTCCATCAACGGCTCCAACGCCCGGCAGGTCTTGTTGATGGTCGACGACATCCCTTTCAACACGCAGCTGTCGGGCCAGGCCAACCCCGCACAGATCCCTCTCGAGCATATCGAGCGCGTCGAGGTCATTAAGGGCGCCTCCTCGAGCGCCTGGGGCTCGGCGCTGGGGGGCGTCATCAATGTCATCACCAAAGACACCGGGGACACGGCCGTCCCCCAGGGCACCTTCACGAGCTCCTTCGCGGAATTCGCCACCGTCAAAAACAGCCTGGACGTGGCCGGGAAGGCGGGGCGCGTCGGGTACCTTTTGGCCGGTAGCCGCTTCAACAGCGACGGCGCGCAGGCCGTCTCGGAAGCTGAAGAGAAAAAATTATTCGGCAAGCTCAGCTTTGATTTCAATGAGGACGCCCGGCTCGTCGGCTCCTTCGGGTATAACGATGCCGAGGCGCGCTACGCCCTGACGTCGGCGACGCTGGTGACCTCCCAGCCGTATTTCAGCCGTTACGGGAAAATCCTGCTGGAGGCCGGCGGCGGGGGCGCCCGCTGGAACCTGGCGTACAAGTTCAACAACCAGGACATCCGCACCGACCAGATCCTCCGCTCGACCGGCGGGCTGTTCTCCTCGACCGTGAGCGAAAACGTCTATCAGGGCCTCAGCCTCTCCGGCAGCCTGGACCTGCCCGGCAACGGCGCCTTGGC
>MHGR01000132.1:3195-5190 GCA_001805655.1 Omnitrophica WOR_2 bacterium RIFCSPHIGHO2_02_FULL_52_10 | reverse complement strand
ACTTTTTCGGGGAACCCGGCGGTCATGCGGGCGGGACTGGCAGGGCTGCGGCTTTTGACGGAGGATTTTTTTAAAAGCCTCAACCGCAGATGCGAGGATTTTGCGCAGGACGTCAACGGCTGTTTCCGCGATAACGCAGTGCAGGCGCATTTATCGTGTTATAAGACCATGATGAGCATCCGCTTCAGGAAAGAGCTTGTGAAGAATTACCGGGACGCGCTGGATGCGGCAGGGGGAGAGCGCTACGGCGCTTTGTTCCGCCATCTGCTTGAGGCCGGGATCTACTGGCCGCCGGCCGACCTTGAGGCGTTTTTTGTGTCGAACATGCATACAAAGCAGGACCTGGCCCATCTCGCGAAAACATTAAAGGAATTTTTTGAACCTTCTTAAAAAGGAAAGTGCCCTATGAAAGTTACTAGAGCCCATTTCATAACCCAAAGAGCCATAACCCGGATTGTCATTCCCGCGAAAGCGGGAATCCATGCCGACGGTAGTTCCAGTCTGGATCCCCGCTTAAAGCATGCGGGGATGACAAAAAGAGGTTATGAAATGGCTTATACAAATCTTAGTCTTGCCGCCGTGCTCCTATTATTGATTTTCAGCAATACGGCGTGCGTACCGCTTTTGGTCGGCGCGGCCGCCGGGGCCGGCGGCATAAGTTACGTCAAGGGGGCCTTGAGTAAAAATCTTGAGGCCGACGTTGAAGAGGCTCATAAGGCCACATTAAAGGCGCTGAAGGGGCTTAAGATGTTCATCAAATCGGAAGAGTTAAACAGGCACAGCGCGGTGGTGAAGGCCGAATTTGATGACGGCGAGGAGGCCAAGGTTTTTATCGATGCCGTGACCGAGCATGTGTCCAAGGTCACTATCCGTGTCGGTTTCATGGGCGACCGGGATGCCTCGCAGGTCATCCTCAACGCGATTCAAAAGCAATTATAAGGAAAGGAAAACGGCATGCCCACCCTGACCCACCGCAAGGTAAGCGAATATTACGGAAAAATCCTGCAGACGAAAAAGGATCTGAAGACGAACGCCTGCTGCTCGCTGGACAAGCTCCCGGCGTATGTCCAGGAGCCGCTGAAATTGATCGAGGATGAAATCCAGATGAAATTTTACGGCTGCGGCGCGCCCATCCCGCTGGTATTGGACGGCATGAACGTCCTGGATTTGGGGTGCGGGACCGGGCGGGACTGCTTTGTCCTTTCCTATTTTGTCGGGGCGGCGGGGGAGGTGGTCGGCGTGGACATGACCGACGAACAGCTTGAGGTTGGGAGAAAATATTTACCGGCGCAGACCGAAAAATTCGGTTATGCAAGACCCAATGTCCGCTTTGTCCAGGGGTATATCGAGGATTTGGGCGCCGTCGGCCTGCCGGACAATTATTTTGACATCGTGATTTCTAACTGTGTGGTGAACCTTTCCCCCGATAAGCCGTCCGTTTTAAGGGAAGTGTACCGTGTACTTAAGGAAGGGGGGGAATTCTTCTTTTCGGACGTCTATGCCGACCGCCGTCTTCCAGAGTGGGCCAGAAAGGATTCAGTCCTGCTGGGGGAATGCCTCGGCGGCGCGTTATACTGGAAGGATTTTGAGCGGCTGGCCAGAAAAACCGGTTTTCATGACCCGAGGGTTTTCGCCTGCTCCAAGGTCGATTTGCTAGACCAGGAAACCATCGGCAAAATCGGTTTCGCGAATTTCAATTCGATTACTTACAGGTTGTTCAAGTTACCCGCCCTCGAAGATGCCTGCGAAGACTACGGGCAGGTGGCCGTTTATAAGGGTACGATTGCCGAATCGCCCCACCAGTTCATGCTGGATAACTACCATGTCTTTGAGACCGGCAGGCCGATGCTGGTCTGCTCGAATACGGCGGCCATGCTGCAGGCAACACGGCTGTCCAATCACTTTCAGGTTGACGGCAACCTTGCCGTCCATTACGGCCTGTTCAAAGGATGCGGCGAGGTTCCTCTCGCGGGCGTCGTGAACAAGCCCGTTGGC
>MHGR01000132.1:0-3161 GCA_001805655.1 Omnitrophica WOR_2 bacterium RIFCSPHIGHO2_02_FULL_52_10 | reverse complement strand
CGTCCTCAACGAAGAGAACATTCTCACTCAAAAGCGGGAATATTACCGGTCCCTTCAAAGCAGGGCGAATATCATTTTTGCGGACGGCGGGAGCCGGGATCGCACGGTTCAACTGGCCGGCGCTTTCGGGGAGGTTGTTTCCTCTGCGGCCGGAAGAGGGGTGCAGAAAAACCGCGGCGCCGCGGCCGCGAAAAGCGACATTCTTTTGTTCCTGCACGCGGATACGTTCCTATCGGATTGCGCGCTGGAGCGGATCGGCCAGGCCGTTGAGCGCGGCGGCGCCGGCGGTTGCCTGACCATGCACATTGAGGATACGCATTTTATGTTCCGCATTTGGGAAGGGCTGGTGAATTTCCGGGCCAGGGCCTTCGGCGTGATGGACGGGGACCTGGGGCTGTTCGCGCGCCGGGATGTTTTCGAAAAGCTGGGAGGGTTTGACCCGCTGCCGTACATGGAAGATATTTTATTCTCAGCTAAGATGCGCAGGGCGTATCGGGCAACCGTATTAACCGAGAGGATCTTTGTTTCCAGCCGCAAATGGCATGAGCATGGTTTTCCGAGCACCTTTGCGACATATACTTTGGCTTATCTGCAATTGTGGACTGGACATTTGGGCGAAAATAACAAGGTCAACAGCCATCAGCATTCCTGTGCGCCGGAGGCCCATGAAAATCTTTAAAAAGGTGATTGGGCGCTGGTGGCAGGGAACCAAAGATGTAGTTAACCTAATCCGTTGATGAATACTTTAAAATATCATAAGAATGCCTTAGCTGCGTTATTCGGGATTATTTTATGTTTTTGCTTGATCCTATTTGCGGAGGTGTGTTTATGGGCTATTGACAGATTGACTCAAGATAACCGCCAACAACTTGATCGTGTTTATGCTCAGGACTACAGGCAGACAGACGAAAATGGCATCCCAATGGCCAAAACAGGTAGCCATCGCTCATTTTTAAAAAACATGGATACCGGTGAATACATTTATGACGTTAACTATACAATTGATGAGTTCGGTCGACGGGTAACCATCGTGCCTGGCAGGGAGCAAAGAGATCAATATATCCTTTTTATGGGATGCTCGTTCATGTACGGTGAAGGCGTACAGGATAATGAGACCCTGCCTTTTCATGTCGGGCGGATGACGACAGAATATTTGCCTTATAATTACGCCTTTCATGGGTTGGGACCGTTTGACCTGCTGGCAAAACTGGAGAACCTTGACCTGCGTAGCCAAGTTCAGGAAAAGGACGGTTTGTTGATCTATCTATTTATGGATGATCATGTCAAGCGTGTCACAGGGGCTATGTCCGTGATGAAGTGGAAGGGTAATCAAGTCTATTATGCTGTCGACCATCAAGGCGATTTTGTTCGCCATGGGAGCTTCAACACCGGGCGGTCTTTCCTGACACCTCTTTACAAGATTTTGCTCAAGAGCAGGATCTTAAGGTACTTTAATGTAGATATCCCCAAAATAGGAACTTCCCACATTGAATTAACCGCCAAGGTTATTGAAGCAATGAAGAACGAATATCAAAAGAAATTCGGCAGTGAAAAGTTCTACGTTTTCATCAAAAGTAAAAGTTGGATTGGTCAAAGGTTAGCCGAACAACTTGATGCCAGGGGGATCAAGAACTTTAATATCGAGTCCATTTTTGCCGATGGCGATCGAGAGCTATATCGTTTATCTGCGGATGACGGTCATCCGTCAGCATTAGCCCAGCAGATGATGGCCGAGAAAATCGTCCAAGACTTACAGCTGCAATAGACTTTCCGAGCGCTATGATAAAATCCGCCTTAATCATTTTCGCCCGTGAGCCGAAGGACGGGAAGGTCAAGACACGGCTGGCGCGGGACCTGCCGGTGCGCGCGGTCACACGGCTCTACAAGGCCTTTATCCGGGATGTCCTTCATACGGCCCTTCAGGTATCGTGCGCCGAGAAGTTCCTTTTTTATGCTGCCGGCGCCGGATCTTGCATTCCTTTCCTGCGAAAGGCCGCTGCGGGTTTTCGGATGAAAAAACAGGCGGGAAAAGATCTCGGAGAGCGCATGTCCCAGGCGTTTGCGTATTGCCAAAAAGCGGGATTTCAACGCACTGTTCTCATCGGGACCGATTGCATGACGCTGACCGCTAAGGATATAAAGCGCGCTTTTCAGGCATTGGGATCTCATGACTGTGTTTTGGGGCCGGCGAAAGATGGGGGATATTATTTGATTGCGGTGAGCCGCCTCTGCCGGGGGATATTCCAGGGCGTGGCCTGGGGGACGCCGGCCGTTTTTCGCAAAACGCTTCGCAAGGCCAAAAAGATAAGGAAAACGGTGTTTTTGCTCCCGCCAAGGGAAGATATTGACCGTTTTGTCCAACTCAAAAGATTTTCCCGGAATCGCCGAAACATCAAAATGGCCCCACATACCCGTAAGACTCTCAAACAGTTGAACATGCGATAATCATCCGTCTTCGCCCCGCCTTGGCGGTGGGCTCCATATATGTCAATACATACGTATTGACATATATCGGTTTGTAGCCTATACTTTAATTATGAAATCGTATAGGAAAACGTCACAATTACAGATCCGCGTATCACCGGCGCAAAAAACGGTCATCGGACGTTACGCCAAAAATGCCGGGATGGGAGTGTCCCAATGGGTTTTACAAAGAGTCTTCCCGCCCGCGCAGGAGGCGTTTCAAGCGCTTTTGTCCAAGTTAAAAGACGGCTCCGACACGAAATTGATTTTGGCCCAGGTTCACGACCTCTTACATGAGGTGACACCTGCCGAATTTGATCTGATGGTTGCCCTGCCGCCAGCGGCTGTCCTGTCCGATTACCTGGCCAACTATATTGCCGCCATGATTGAATATACCGCCGTGCAAAAGAAAAGAAAGGCGCCGCGCTGGACACGGATGGTGCCGCCGCTGAGTGAGCCGGTGTTTGTTTCCGATCTTAAGAGCCTGAGGCTGTATTTGTTAACGCACTCGCCGCCGCCGTTTCGCCGCCGGAACCTGTTTGTCGACACAACGATAGGGGGCAGGGTCTAAAGATGTCGCCATTAAGTAAAGAGGATATATTAAAGCTTTTTCATCTTCTCAATGCGGAGATGCGCTGCGAGTCGCTGGAAGGACAGATCTATTTGGTCGGCGGGGCGGTGATGTGCCTGGTTTTTAA
>MHGR01000131.1:7533-14585 GCA_001805655.1 Omnitrophica WOR_2 bacterium RIFCSPHIGHO2_02_FULL_52_10 | reverse complement strand
GTGAATACCGCCGCCCGGAAATTGATGAATTCCCCCCGCCGCTGGTCCAGCGCGTGGGAGGAAACCTCCATTACACAATACGGAATATGCTTCTTCGCCAATGTGCTCAGGAAATGCTGGTTAAAAACAAATCACGGGAGCGTTATTTCGCTGCCAAGGCGCAATTATTCACCCAGCTCGATCCCGTGGGGATCGCTGTCGTGAATGTCGATGATATTTACGGCCGGCAGCTGTGCGCCATGACGGACGCCAAAATCACCACGTACGGCATGACGCATCAGGCCGATGTGATGGCCAAGGACATGCGCATGACCATTGACGGGAGCCGGGTTTTCATGGCGCATGGCGGGGAAGAGATTGAGATTGAGGCAAAGCTGATCGGCAAGTTCAATATCTATAACATGCTTGCCGCGGCAGCCGCGTGCCTGGCCGAAGGGATATCGTATAAAATGATCAAAAAAGGAATCGAGCGGCTGGAATATGTCCCGGGGCGGCTGGAGTCCGTGGTCTTGGGCCAAGATTTCCCCGTGTTTATCGACTATGCGCATACCGAAGCTGCTTTGGAAAATGTCTTGACGACAATCCGTGAGGTGAGTGACGCGCGGGTCATTTTGGTGTTCGGCTGCGGCGGGGACCGGGATAAAACCAAGAGGCCGTTGATGGGAAAGATTGCCGGCCGGTTGGCGGATATCGCCATTGTCACCAGCGACAACCCCAGGAACGAGCCTCCTCAATCCATCATTGACCAGATCGTCGCAGGTTTTCAAAGCAACAATTACAAAGTCATCGTTAACAGAAAAGATGCTATCCACCAGGCGCTGGCCATGGCCGGCCCCGGCGATCTGGTCCTGATCGCCGGCAAGGGACATGAAGAATACCAGGTTTTGGCGGACAAGACGATTGACTTTAACGAGCGCCGGATCATTCAAGAATTTGTTGATGCTCACCATTCCAGAAATTAGCCAAATTACCAAGGGAAAATGCCTCCAGGCCGGGAAGGTCTCGAAGGTGAACGGTGTTTCCATCGATACCCGCACGATTCAGAAAGGCTACGTCTATATTGCCATCAAAGGGCACAGGCTGAACGGCCACGCTTTTTTGGAGGCGGCGCGGCGCAAGGGGGCCGTGGCCGCTGTTGTTTGCGAAAAGGTTGTCTGTCCCGCGGACTTCGCCGTGATTCAGGTCAAGGATACCACCAAGGCCTTGGGGCTTATCGCCGCCTGGCACCGCAGGCAATTTAACATCCCCGTGATCGCCGTCACCGGGAGCACGGGCAAGACCACCACCAAGGAAATGATTGCCGCCGTTCTGAGCAAGCGGTATAAGGTCCTTAAGAACACAAAGACGGAAAATAACCAGTTCGGGGTTCCTCTGACGCTTTTAAGATTGAATCCGTCGCACCAGATCGCCGTCCTTGAGCTCGGGACCAATCGGCGGGGGGATATCCGTTGGCTCGCGCACATCACGCGGCCGACGGCCGCAGTGTTTACCAATATCGGGGATTCCCATTTAGCCGGGTTGAAAAACCGCCGGGGGGTGTTCACCGAGAAAATTCAAATACTGAAATTTATGCCGCCCCGCGGCGTCGTCATTCTTAATGAGGACGATGCCTTCTTAAGCACATTACATACGCAAAAAATACGGCAGGACATCATCGGCTATGCGTGCGACGCGCATGCTCAATATCAGGCCAGGGGTATTTCGATTGTCCGCAATCAGCGCCTGGATTTTACGGTAGGGCGGCACACGTTTCAGATGAAAAATCCGGCGCTCCATAATGTGAGCAACGCATTAGCCGCAATTTCCTGTGGTCGGCATTTTAAAATCCGCTATAATGATATCCGTTCCGCCCTGGCCGGATTCCGCTTCTCCAGCGCCCGGCAGGAAATCGCCAGGGTTGGAACATGCTGGCTCATCAATGATTCGTACAACGCGAACCCGCTTTCGCTGGAAAGCGCCATACGGACGTTGGGGGCGCTGCGGATTAAGGGGAAAAGGATTGCCGTGGTCGGGGACATGTTGGAATTGGGAGCCAGGTCCGTGGCCCTGCACCAAAGTGCCGGCCGGATGATCGCCCGTTCGGGGACGGATATCGTGCTGACGACCGGCAGGCACGCGCGCCATACCGCGCGGGCTGCGAAGGAAACCGGGAGCGGCATCCGGGCGGTCCATTGCGCGGACTTAAGCGGCGTGCACCGTTGGCTGAAACGCGTCTGCGCCCCGGGCGATGCCATTCTTGTCAAAGGGTCGAGGGGCATGCGTCTGGAGCGCACGGTGGACTACTTAAAAAAGTCTTTCCAATAATTCAAAGCAACCAAAATGTTTTATTATTTATCCGAACTGCGTGACGTTTTTTCCGGACTCAATATTTTCCGGTACATCACGTTCCGCGCGGCCATGGCCGGCTTGACGACATTCCTGTTGTGTGTCGTGTTCGGCCCGCTCATCATTGAGCGGCTTAGGAAAATGAAGGTCCGGGAGATTGCCAAGCGCGACGATTGTCCCGACCTGGACCGCTTCCACCTTCCCAAGGAAGGGACTCCCACGATGGGAGGGGTTTTTATCATCGGCAGCATCCTCTTATCCGTCTTCTTATGGGCCGACTTGGGGAACCACTTTATCCTGTTAACGGCATTTACCTGCCTTTGGCTGGCCATTCTTGGTGGGGTGGACGATTATGTGAAACTGAAGAAGACGGGGAAGAAGAGAGGGTTAACCAAACGTACCAAGTTGATATGGGAAGTCCTGCTGGGATGTTTCATCGGGAGCTATGTGTATTTCAGTCCCGATACCTCGACAAAACTGGACCTGCCATTTTTCAAGAATATTGTATGGGATATCGGGATGTTCTATATCCCCTTTGTGGCCCTGATCGTGATTGGCACCTCCAACGCGGTGAATCTCACTGATGGCCTGGACGGGCTCGCCATCGGCTGTGTGCTGGTCGTCGGTCTGACCCTCGCTGTCCTGAGCTACATCACGGGACATCTGACCTTTTCAAGCTACCTGTTTATTCCTTTTATTTCCGGAGCGGGGGAATTGGCCGTCTTCTGCGCGGCGATCATGGGGGCCAGTTTAGGATTCCTGTGGTTTAACTGCCATCCGGCGACGATCTTTATGGGCGACGTCGGCTCGCTGTCCCTGGGAGGGACGCTAGGGATCATTGCGGTCCTCATTAAGAAGGAGTTGCTGCTGGTCATCATGGGCGGGATCTTTGTCCTTGAGGCCTTATCGGTCATCCTGCAGGTATTTTCCGTGAGGGTGCGCGGAAAGAGAATTTTCAAGATTTCGCCTTTGCACCACCATCTGCAATTGTCGGGGTGGAATGAATCCAAAATTATCATCCGTTTTTGGATCGTGGCCGTTATTTTGGCGATGGTCACGCTCATGACGTTAAAGATCAGATAACGGGCCCATGGACATTGCAGGCAAAAAAGTAACGATTATCGGCGGGAAACGCAGCGGGATGGCCTTAGCAAGGTTAGTGACGGAGCTGAAGGGGAGTGCGCGGATCAGCGAGCGGGACGGGGAAGACGGCTTCTCCCGCGACTTCAAGGATTGGGCCGCACGGAATAATGTCGCCATCGAGTATAACGGCCATACCAGAGACTTTATTGAGCACAGCGATTTGGTTGTCCTCAGCCCCGGCGTGCGCATCGACGCCTCGCCGGTTCAATGGGCAAAATCGGAAGATATTCTTGTCCTGGGTGAAATCGAATTTGCCGCCCAGTTCTGCGCCCGGCCGATCATCGCGGTCACCGGCAGCAACGGGAAGACCACCGTTTCCACGCTCATCACGGAAATCCTCCGCAGGGCCGGGTATAATCCCCGGCTATGCGGCAATGTCGGCCTGCCTTTCTCGGATTTTGTTCTCCGGCTGAAGGAGGTTGACTATGTTGTCCTGGAAGTCAGCTCCTTTCAATTAGAATCCCTGCTCGACCCGTCTTCGAAATTCCGCCTTGCGGAGGCGTCCGACCCGCTGCATGTTGACGGATTTCAGCCGTACGTCGCGGTGATATTGAATCTGAACGACAATCATTTAGACCGCCACCGTGACAGGGAGGAATATTTTAACGCCAAAAAGCGGATTTTTCAAAACCAGGACAGCGATGACCACATCGTCCTTAACGGCGACCAGCCGCAGATTAAAGAACTGTCCCGCCAAACGCGTTCCCGCGCCGCGTACTTCAGTGCGCAAAGCAGAGACCCGCTGATTAAAAACCCGAATTATGCGGCAGCCTTTGAAGTTGGAAAAATCTTGAACATCAGCGCGCAGACCTGCCGGGAAGCCTTCGTGGAATTCAAAGGGGTGGAGCACAGGCTGGAAAAAGTCCGCAGGCTCCACGGCGTCGATTACATCAATGATTCCAAGGCGACGACGGCCCAGGCCGCCTTATGGGCGCTGGAGAATATTGACCAGCCCATCTTGATGATCTGCGGGGGACGGGATAAGAATATTGATTTTTCCGTTCTGGCGGAGCCGGTGCAGCAAAGGGTAAAGAAAATGTTTGTCATCGGGGAGGCGCGGGCTAAAATCCGCCAGGCCTTCGATGACCTCATCAGCCTCGAAGAGTGCGAAGGGCTGGAAGAGGCCGTGCAGAAGGCAACGCGCAATGCGTCCGAAGGGGATTGTGTTTTGTTAAGCCCCATGTGCGCCAGTTTTGATATGTTCCGGGATTTTGAGGAGCGGGGAAGGGTTTTTAAAGACATCGTGAACAGATTGAAATAACCGCCGTAAGTCATCGGTGATCTGCCGCAGCAAAGGAAGGATTTTTCAGGGGAGAAGGGGTCTTCCGGTTTCGCATTCTGACATGCGGTCCGCGGTTGAACTTTATGCGCAATATCCGAATTTCCATAGTGGTCATCATCGTAACGCTCGTTTGCATCGGGATTACGACGGTCTACAGCTCCAGCGGCGTATACGCGCATCAGGAAATGGGGAACAAGGCGTATTTCTTGAACCGGCATTTATTGTTTTTGTTCATCGGGATGCTGGCGGCGCTCGCGACGATGGCCGTCGATTACAGGGACCTGAAACCGTTCGCGAAGCCGCTGTTGATCGCGGGCATTGTGATGCTGGCGCTGGTCCTGGTTCCGGGCATCGGCAAGGCCAGTTACGGCGCCCGGCGCTGGTTCAAAATCGGGATGTTTAATTTTCAGCCCTCGGAATTTGTCAAGCTGGCCATTCTCATTTATGCGGCTGATTTCTTATCGAGAAAGCAGAATAAGATCAAAAATTTCTGGGAAGGATTTCTGCCGCTGATTGTGATCATGGGCCTGCTGTGCGCCCTCATTGTGAAACAGCCCGATCTGGGGAACGCCCTCCTGGTCGCTTTAATCATTCTGATTATGCTGTTTGTCGCCGGCGCCAGGATTTTCCATTTGGGGGCCCTGATATCTCTTGGCCTGCCGGCATTGGGATTTTTAATTTACAGCGCGCCGTACCGTCTCCGGCGCATCACGGCGTTTCTCCACCCGGATCAGGATGTCCATGGGGTTGGGTTCCAGCTGGCGCAGTCGCAGATCGCGCTGGGGTCGGGTGGAATCTCCGGCGTGGGGCTGGGAAAGAGCGCGCAGAAGTTGTTTTACCTCCCGGCGGCGCACACGGATTTCATCCTTTCGATTATCGGGGAGGAGCTGGGATTGATCGGAACGCTGGCGGTCGTATTTTTATTCGCGGCCTTTATCTGGCAGGCGGCGCGCATCGTGAAACGGACGGCCGACCCGTTCGGACATTATCTGGCATTCGGGATCATCATCATGCTCGGGTTGCAGGCGGTGGTCAATATCGGTGTGAGCATCGGCGCCCTGCCGACGAAGGGTTTGCCGCTGCCGTTCATCAGCTACGGCGGCTCGGCGTTAATCTTCAATCTGATTGCGGTGGCGCTGTTGTTGAACATTTCCAGGATACAAGACCTGTAAGGGGTCATTGTGTAAATAGTGAATGGTCAATGGTCAATAATCGGCGCGGGATCTTTGACGATTTACTATTAACCGTTAACGATTAACAAGTTTTTTAGATATGAGATTCATCATTGCGACAGGCGGATCAGGCGGCCATCTTTTCCCGGCGCTGATGGTGGCCCGGGAGCTCAGAAAGCAAGGGCATGAGGTCAAATTGATGGGCTCCTTCGGGCAAAGTTGCGAGCGCATGGCCGGGATAGGGTTTCCTTACGAGGAGCTCGGCGCAAAAGGGATGATATTTTCCGTGCGCAAGGGGGCTTTCGGCCCGGTGGTGGCCATGATGAGGGCGGTCGGGCAGGCCTACCGGTCGTTAAAGGCTTTCCGCCCCAATGCCGTCCTGGGCTTTGGCGGCTATGGGGCGTTTCCGGTCGTATTTTCCGCGGTCCTATTGAATTTACCGGCCATGATTCACGAGCAAAACGTCATTCCCGGCAAGGCCAACGCTGTGCTGGCCAGATGGGTCCGGAAGGTGGCAATCAGCTTTGAGAAGAGCAAAAGTTATTTCAATCCGGCCAAGACGGTGTTCACGGGATGCCCGTGCCATTTGCCGGATGGAAAAACGGACCGGGCAGCGGCACGGCGCGCCTTCCATCTTCATGAGAATAAAACAACGATTCTGGTTTTTGGCGGCAGCCAGGGCAGCCGGCGCATCAATGAAGTTTTTCTTGAGGCCATTCGTGAACTGAAAGGGGAGATGGAGGCGCAGGTGATACATATTTCCGGTAAGGACGGCTATCAGGATCTTCGGGAACAATATCATAAGTTGGGAATACCCTTTGCGTTATTTGAATTTTTGGATAAGATGGAAGAAGCGTATCGCGCCGCTGATGTGGTCGTCGCCAGGTCAGGCGCGGTCACGGTCGGCGAAATCGCCGGGTTTCGCCTGCCGGCGATTTTCATTCCGTATCCGCACGCCGACGGCCATCAAAAGGCCAACGCGTCCGTGCTGTGCGACAGGAAATTGGCGCGGTTGATCGAGGACAAGGAATTAACCACGTCATCGCTGTCCAAAGCCATTAAAGAGATGCTCGCGGACCGAGGACGCCATCCGGCGGGGACAAACGCATTTGACGGCATTTGCGTGCCCG
>MHGR01000131.1:1237-7525 GCA_001805655.1 Omnitrophica WOR_2 bacterium RIFCSPHIGHO2_02_FULL_52_10 | reverse complement strand
CAAAGATTGGCAAAGGAGGCGGTGCAATTAGCGTAGTCAGGTATAGAATTTTGTCGGCCGCCGCGGTGATTCTGCTATGGCCGGGCTTTGGCGTTGAAGCGCAGGAGTGGAAAGAATATAAGTGCCAGCATTTTATCATTTATCATCAAGAAGCGCCGCTGGATTTCGTCAAGAACGTCGAGCAGATGGCGGAGCAGTATTATTCCGAGATCACCGATAATCTCGGGTTCACGCGGTATAAGGGGTGGAGCTGGGATAACCGCGCCAAAATCTACATTTACGACAATGCCGAGGATTATATCGGTGATTCCCGGCAAGCCGGGTGGTCGCACGGCGCGGCTTCCCCGCGGGACAAGGAAATCAGGACGTTTCCCTCGGCCCACGGGTTTTTCGATTCCACCTTGCCGCATGAATTGGGGCACATTATCTTCCGGGAGTTTGTCGGGTTCAAGGCGGAAATCCCCGTGTGGTTTGAGGAGGGCATCGCCATGTATCAGGAAAAGGCCAAGCGCTGGGGGGCGCATGATGCCGTCCGCAAGGCGCTGGCAAGCGGAAATTTCAAATCGTTGGATGAACTGTCGCTCACGCGTTTATCTTCTGATACCGATATCGAGGTAATCAATCTTTTTTATTCGGAATCGGCCAGCGTGATCAATTTTCTCATCCGGGAATACGGCCAGCAGCGTTTTGTCCAGTTTTGCCGAAAAATCAAGGACGGCAATCCGTTTGAGTGGACGCTGGATTCCGTTTACGTTCGTTTCAAGAACGTTGAAGACCTGAATGACGAATGGGTGAAATATTTAAAGAAATGAATAAGCGCTATCATTTTATCGGGATCGGCGGCATCGGCATGGGGGGATTGGCCTCGCTTCTGATGGACAAGGGGTGTACCGTCAGCGGGTCGGACCTGCGGTCGAATGAGATGACCGAGCGGTTGAAGAACCGCGGCGCCAACATAGCCTTCGGCCATGACCGCAAGAACGTGGGTGACGCTGACTTTGTCGTCTATTCCTCAGCCGTCCCGCAGGATAATTCCGAGCTCCTGGAGGCGGCGAAAAGAAAGATACCTATCCTTCAGAGGGCCAAGCTTTTGGCCCAGCTTATGGAGGGCTATACCGGCATCACCATTGCGGGCGCCCACGGCAAAACAACGACCTCCTCCATGATCGCGCACCTGCTGGTCGAAGCGGAATTCTTCCCGACCACCGCGGTCGGCGGGATCATCATGGGGGCCTGCCCGCACGCCCATATCGGGCGCGGGGAATTCTTTGTCGCGGAAGTCGACGAAAGCGACGGCTCCTTTCTGCATTTCTCCCCCCAATATTCCGTCATCACGAATATAGATTTTGAACACGTCGATTTTTACGGGGACTGGGACAAGATCCTCGGCGCGTACGCGGGCTTTATCGCTAAGACCGCGGACCACGGCGTGTTGTTTGTGTACGGCGAAGATAAGCGGTTAATGGAATTGGTACAGCGCAGCGGCAAGGCGTTTAAAAGTTACGGGTTTTCGGCGGACTTTGACATTAATGCCCAGGACATCGTTTTTGACGGAATGGGTACGCGGTTCGATTGCTTTGTCGGCGGAAATAAACTGGGACAGGTGGTGTTAAAAGTGCCGGGGAACCATAATGTCGCCAATGCCCTGGCCTGCATCGCCGTGGGATTAAGCCTGGGCATAGAATTTGAGGTCATCTGCGCCAGTTTAAGCAGTTTTCAAGGCGTGCAGCGCCGGTTTCAGGTGAAGGGCAAGACCGATGACATTTGGGTCATTGACGATTACGCCCATCATCCCACGGAAATCAGCACAACGATTGAAACCGCGCAAATGTTCAAGAGATCCCTGCGCAAGGCGGCCAGCGCCAAGCCGGGCCGGTTGATCACCGTCTTTCAGCCCCACCGGTATACGCGGGTCAAGTGGCTGCTGAAAGAGTTCGCACAAAGTTTCTATCACAGCGACTATATCATCATCACGGACATCTACGCGGCCAGTGAACAGCCCATCGAGGGCGTCACGGGGCAGCGCTTGGGGGACGCCATCAGCAATAACAGCAAGGTGCCGATCAAATACCTTCCCAAGTCAGAAATTGTGGATCATTTATTAAGCATCGCGAGGCCCAATGATGTGGTCATCACTTTGGGCGCCGGGGACATTACCCGCATCGCCGATGAATTCGCCGAAGCTTTAAAAAATAAACCAACAGCCGTTGAGCGAGCGTGATATGCAGAGGGGAACCGAACATTTGGGCTGTATCGGAGTTTTGATGGGGGGCGTTTCCTCTGAGCGCGAGATATCCCTGAAGTCAGGCCGGGCGGTCAGTGAAGCGCTCATCCGGCAGGGGCAGGACGTGGTCCCTCTGGATATTACTGATAGTGATGAAACGAAAATCGAAGCTCTGATACGGAAATCGCGCCTGGACGTCGCCTTTATAGCCTTGCACGGGCGGTTTGGGGAAGACGGCACCATACAAGCGATCTTGGATAAAGCGCAGGTGCCTTATACCGGTTCTGGGCCGAAGGCCAGTAACCTGGCTCTCAATAAGGCGGCCGCCCAGGATTTATTTGAGAAAAATGGTATACGGACGCCGCCGCATGTTATTTTAACCGGCAAAAATCTTTCGCAGCTGGAGGACAAAATAGCGCGGGCCGGATCCTTTCCGCTGGTGGTCAAGCCGGCCTGTGAAGGGTCCAGCATCGGTATCAGCATTGTGCCCGGCAATCAAGAACTGAAGGCTGCCCTGGAAGTGGCGTGGCGGTATGGCGAAACGGTTTTAATAGAGAAATATATTGCCGGCCGGGAGCTCACGGTCGGGATCATCGGGACAGGGGCCTTGCCGGTGGTGGAGATTTGCCCGAAGGGTAAATTTTTTGATTTCGAGGCGAAGTACACCGCCGGAAAGACGGAGTACATCGTTCCGGCCGAGATCCCGCAGACAATCGACGCAGAAGTCCGGAAGGCCGCCCTGAAGGCCCACCGCCTCCTGGGCTGCGAAGACTTTTCCCGGGTGGATTTTATGCTCGATGCCCAGGGGCGCCATTACATTCTTGAGGTGAACACGATCCCCGGATTTACCGCGACCAGCCTGCTTCCGAAAGCGGCACAGCAGGCCGGTTTGGGTTTTGATCAGCTTTGTTTGACCATCGTTCAATTAGCTTATGGCAAGAAAAAAGAACACAAATACAGCGCGCTTCGTCATTAAATCAATCCTGATCGTTCTTGTGGCGGGCGCCATGTATTTTGCCGGCGGCCGTTTGGTTAAGGCCTTTAAGACGGCGGCATTCTTCAAGGTCCAGTCCATCGTGATTGACCCTTCCCTGCAGTTTATCCGCAAGGAAGATTTGAGAGGCCTGTTCGGGAAGAATATTTTCAGCGTCGACCTCAGGTCCGTTCAGACACAATTAAGCCGCCGTTATCCCCAGGCCTCGCAGCTTAAGCTGGTGAAGCGGTTCCCGAACCAAATCTTGATCGTGGCCAAAAAACGCCTGCCCGTTGCCCAGATGAAGGTCAAGGGGAATACCGTCACGCTGGATGAGGAGGGCGTTATCCTTTCCGTCAACGGCGGTCAGACCGAAACGCTTCCCGGCATAACCGGGATCAGCGCGGAGACCGCGCGGGTCGTCGCGGGGCTGCCGCTCGATGCCCCCCATGTGCACACCGCCTTGAAGGTCATCAAGCTCTTTGGGGAGGACGCGGGCCTGTCAGACTATGCGATTGCCGAGGTGGATATTTCCAATTTGTCCAAGATTTTTTTCATGCTTACGAACAGAGTGCAGGTGATCATCGACCGGGACAACATGGCGCACAATATCAAGGTCCTGGGGGTGATCTTGTCGCAAAAAGATTTTGATGTCAAAGGGGCCCAATACATAGACCTGAGATTCAAAGAGCCGATTATCGGCAAGAAATGAAGGCGCTGCGCCCATGCTCGGAAAAATGATCAACGACAAATATTATTGCGGCCTGGATATCGGGGAGAGGAGCGTCAAGGCGGGAATCCTCAAGATTAAGGATGCCGCCGATCCCAGACTGGTCGGCGTTTACGAGCACAAGACCTACGGGTTTAAGGATAATGCGGTCAGCAATCTTGAGGAATTTTCCGACTGCATCCACCGCACGGTTGAGGAGCTGACCAAAAACACCGGCGTCAAGGTCAAAGAGGTTTATGTGGGGCTGGGGGGCGCCTTGATCGAATCCAGGAGCAGCGCCACGGTCATTCCGCTCATCGACCGGGGGAATAAAGTCATCACGCGCCGGGACATCAAAAAGGTCAACGACAACGCCCGGCTGCTGGGCATGCACATGGAGGAAGAAATCCTGCATGACCTTCCGCAGTACTACCGGATCGATGACGCGCATACCGCGTTGAATCCCCTCGGATTATACGGGCGCAAGCTCGGCGTGCATTCCCTGATGATCGTTGTGAACGGCAACAGTATCCGCAACATCACCCAGGCCGTCCACCAGGCCGGCTACAATGTCGCCGACGTCTTTTTTGACAGTTACGCGGCGTCGCAAGTGGTGCTCAGCGATGAAGAGCGCAAAACCGGGTGCATTTTGGCCGATATCGGCGCCCGCAACACTACCGTGCTTGTTTTCAGGGACGGCGTGCTTCAATATTCGGAATGCCTTCCGGCCGGCGGGGGAAGCCTCACACAGCACATCGCGGAAAAGCTGGGGTTGCCGTTTGAGCTCGCGGAGGAAATCAAGCGTTCCTATGCGGTGGCCTCGGATCAGGACCGGCACCGGGATGAAGAAATTCTCGTTAAAAAAGAGGAGGCCTACATTCCCATAAAGCGGGGCATGATTTATGACGCGATCCGGCCGGACATCGAGCAATTGACGGAAGGCGTGCGCGCGGCTATTGTCCGTTCCCAGTTACGGGATCAAATCAAAGGGGGGATGACATTGCTCGGCGGAGGAAGCCTTTTGCCCGGTTTGATCGAGCGCTTGGACCAAGAACTGCAGATTCCGGTGCAGCTTGGGCAAATGAAGCTGCCTTTACGCAAGAATTTAAGCTACACGGCGACATTTGCTTCGGTCGTGGGGCTGGCGCAGAGCGGGTACAAAACGTCGTTTCATTATACCATTTCCCCCAACGGCCATCAATCCTGGACCAGGCAGTTTTCCAACAGGGTCAGGGATTTGTATGAAGAATATTTTTAGGATTCCGCGGTCGGCCGGGAAAATTATCTGTTCCTGATGCGCAACCGGTTTATGTTGTAATTGATATCCTTGAGCAAATTCGCCAGGCGCTGGATGCCGTTAAAGACGTAGAGCATCCAGAAGGAGTTCAGCAGCAGGAGCAGAACGATGATGGTGACGTTGATGGACTGGGTCATGACGGCGCGTTCCAGGGCGGAGGCGCTCGAAACCTGGTAGCTGGTGTCGATGACGTTGAACATGTTGACAAACCAGAAGAGGAAGATGACGAAGAGGACGATCTGGAAAAACATGAAATAGAAGTGCCGCATGAGCCATTTGGCCGCGAGGTTATCCAGGTACCGGACTTTGGACATGATGTCTTGAAACGGCATTTTAAGTCTCCCATCATCATTCTAGCGGACTCTTATTCGAACGCAATAAATATTCGGATTTTTTAGGATTAATTTCCTGGAAATCGGCAGGCGGGGAAATACTTTTAGACAAGTTTCGGTATTTTTTAGTTGTGCCTGTAGTGGTACGGTTTATAATAAGGGGTGCGTAGGGCAGGTACGCTGAACTTTCGGAAGGTCACGGGGTATTTGGTCAAACGGTGGGCTCGCCCATTTTAATCCGTAAGATTCAAGCTTGTTTGAATCCCGATGAGTAAGCTCTATATCCTGACGATCATCTGTCTTTCAGGCTACATCCTTGTCAAGTCACGTTGGTTTCGTGCCTTTATCCAAGCGTGGCGAGACGCGGAACTTTTCTCAAAAAACGAAAAACTTACCATGTTCGACGTCCGCCGCCTGATCATCAAGGGAGAAAAAGACCTTGCGGTCCGCGTTTATTGCGAACTGTTTAAAACCAGCGCCGAGGAGGCATCCCGAGCCGTTGAAGATATCGAACGCAGCATCCAGCCCAAAGATTTCGAGCTTTAAGCGCGAAATCCCAAATCCCCGCAGTATCCGCGTTCTATTCTCCGTCTTTGTTTTCCATGTTCTCATCAGTTGTAACCCAGGTCACTGCGGGCAGGATCCGTTGCGGGTGCATGTTATGGACGTCGGCTACGGGGACGCCATCTTTATCCAATTTCCCGGTTCCGGAAATATGATGGTTGACGCGGGCGAGCCTGGTTATTCCGATGT
>MHGR01000131.1:0-1195 GCA_001805655.1 Omnitrophica WOR_2 bacterium RIFCSPHIGHO2_02_FULL_52_10 | reverse complement strand
GGAAGGTTATGAAGAGCTTATAGGCCGCTTCAAGCAGGAGGAGGTTCCTGTCAAAACGCTCGGGCGCGGGCAGAAGATTGACGGTCTGCCTGACGGGATAGAGGCCGGCGTTCTTCATCCGGAAAGCCTGTCAGGCGGCCCCAATAATAATTCCATTGTTGTTCTGATCACTTTTCATAAAATCGAAATCCTTCTTATGGCGGATCTGGAATCGGAAGGGCAAAAGGAGCTGATGGACGCCTTTCCGGAAATAAACGGCGTTGATGCCGTAAAGGTGCCGCACCACGGCGGGCCGCTGAGCGATGAATTTATAAAGACCTTTGAGGACAAAGTATTCATCATATCGACCGGGGATAGTAAGTGGGGATGGCCCAGCGAGGACGAACTAAAAAGGTTAAAGGGCAGGATCTTCCGGACCGATCGAGACGGCACGGTTGTCTTGGAGAGCGACGGTTTGTCATTATCGGTCACAACGGCCGCAGCCGGAAAGATTAATCAGCCATGATTACCCCCGAGCGGCTCCGCCGGAAACATTGGTCATTCGTTTTTGCCTGGGTCGCCCTGATCTACGGCACGCTGTATTTTGTCCGGCCGGTGTGCACCTTCCTTCAAAACACCACACCGTTCGCGCTTTTGGTGAACATACTGATGTACGCGCTTTTGGTTATTTTGATTGTGGGGCTGTTTGTTCAGGGGAAAATCAACCGGCCGTTGCCGCTCCTGCTGCTCGTGATGATCGGCGGGGCGTATGTTTACGGTCTGTTGATCATACCAAACCCGGAGGAGAAGTTGCATTTCATAGAATACGGGATTTTAGCTTATTTGATTTTTCGCGCCGTTGAGCTGGATTTTCGCCGGCCGCTTGCGTTTTTATACGCTTTTTTGTTAACAGCGGCGTTCGGATGGATTGATGAGGGGATACAGCACCTCCTGCCCAACCGGTATTATCAGAATGAGGATGTCCTGCTCAATGCGGCCAGCGGACTGCTGGGGCTGGCCGTGATTTATGTCTTCCGAAGCGGGCAGGCCAAGGCCATGGCTTAAATGATGAAAACTGATTACCGCAAAGATTTTGCTTCCTTTGAAGGCAATATATGGCTCAACACGGCCAGTGAGGGGGCCCTGCCGCTGGTGAGCGCGCGGGCGTTGGAGGAGGCCGTCGAGTGGAAGAGCAAGCCTTACCTTTTGACCATCC
>MHGR01000130.1 GCA_001805655.1 Omnitrophica WOR_2 bacterium RIFCSPHIGHO2_02_FULL_52_10 | reverse complement strand
TTTATAACTAATCTGCCAATCGGCATCTAATGATACCTCTCGTTCTTTAGCCGTCGCTTTATAATCAACAATAATAATTTCACCCTCAGGCTTTACCCAGATATCATCTATAGCGCCGGTGATCAGCAAATTTGTTTGAGGAAAGGCATATGTGCAACCCCGCTGCAAGGCATCGCGCCATTCATCCATACGGTCATCCTTAAACGGAACGGCATCAATACCCGCCTCTTTCATCAAAGGATGTGTCTCTCCCTTTGCTCTGAACCCATCAAATTCATTCTTCAAGAGATGATCAACAGCGGAGTTCAAACTGAATGGAAATCCGCCCGGCTGCCCGATTCCAAGCCGGCGGTCCAAATAAAAACACCGCGGGCAATTCATGAACAATGCGATCTTCGACCGGCTTATTCTGAACAGTTCCTTTGAAAGAGGGTTATAAAGATTTTTTACTCGTTTTGGTTTATAATACTCCGACATTATTGCTCCTTCCTAACGCCTCCTCGATCATCGCCAGATTTTTTATCATATGCCTATAAATAAGAAAACCTCCGCAGTTCTTTTCCGCGAAGGTTTTACGTTTTAGTCCAGGATTTATCCCTCCGAACTCAGGACTTTTCCAAATTATTTTTGTATTATACAGATGAAATCAGGGAAAAGCAAGATAAACCACCCAAACAACAAGAGTTTGGAAAAGAATTTCCATATTTATTAACATATGCTCATATCTCTTGTGGATTCACTGTTGTCAGGCCCCGCAGGGAGTTCAAGAAGTTTTACAGCTGGTAAAGAAGAGCCAACCATGCCTTCAAGATCTCCGTGTATTCCTGCGATATTTAATACCGCGCGTTCGATCTGCTTCTCCCTTTTTGACCAGATGTTTTCCATTGCCCTTCTTTCCGTATCCAGATCGCGTCTCATTCCAAGAAATGCTTCCAGGTATGAATCGAGATTAGAATTTTCGGTTTCAAAGTCCCGGTAAAAGCCTTCAAAGCATCCTCTATTCCATGACCACTTATGTGGACAAGTATACTGACCCAAGTTAACAAAGAACTCGATCTACACAAAAAATATCGTGCTTAATTAGGGCCATTACACGGCTTTTCTCCGTTGTTATTTCTTTGCTTTATTATCAAAAGATCGATATGTCTCAAAATAATCGCGAAATAGGGGGTGAAAAGCCATTTACTAAAACAGCCCTAAAATAGTGGATTTTAGAGATACAGAGATAAGAATTTTCATCCCGGCGGGATATTTTAGGCGGATTATGCCTTACAGGGATACGGACAAATAAAAGATATGCTGTTTTGTCGACGATGTTTCGCAAACCAAAGAAAAAGCCCACCAGATTACTCTGATGGGCTTATCTAAATGGCTCCCCCGCGAGGACTCGAACCTCGGACCCAGTGGTTACACTTGACCCGCTATTACTAGCGGAAGTGGACTATCTCTTTGCCGTGACTGAACGGAAACTTTACTTTATTCAGTGTTAGGCAGCAGGTGTATAGTCTCTGCACTTGCCCCCCCGCCTTGGGCGGGGTGCTAGCTCAGGATTACCCGGATCAAACACGGGCTTCCCTGACTTAGCCTGCTTTGTCAACCAGCGTTTCCGCTGGAAGCTGCGCTTGAGCATGAATCTCGCGGTGACAATTGGCACACAACAAAACACATTTATCCAATTCTTCCTCAACTTTAGTCCAGCTTCTGGTGTAACCCTTGGCTGAAATACTAAAATCTTTACCGGAAGAATCTTTGTGGTGAAACTCTAAGGCATCAATACAAGAGTTGTAACCACATTTTTCGCACCGGCCGCCTTTGTATTCAACTGCCATCTGTCTTATTTTCTTGCGACGTTTATGGACAGCAGCAATCAAATACTGCCGGCGATCGGCATATACTCTTGTGTCCCGTTTGGCCAATGTCATTGCCTTTCTTGCTCGTCCCGCCGAAGGCGTGACTCGCACAGCCACTTGCTCTACCAACTGAGCTACAGGGGAATAAAATTCGAAGAATTTTATTCCCCAGCAATGGTTTCCACAATTCATTCAGAAAAACCATGCAGGGGAAAAATCCTCCAAATTTCTTCAAAATTCTTCCAAAAACAAGGGACCTATAAAAGAACAGGGGGATGAATAACACTTGGGATTATAGCCAAATTACCCTAAAAGTCAACCCATTCGACGCTCCCCGCCATAAATGGCGGGGCTTTCTCAGGGTTGACTCTGAGCGGCGCCTTTTTCCCGCTCTGAAGAGCAGGGCTTGGGCGCCGTCGAATGAGTCAATAATAGAAGCGGCCAAATCCATCAATGTCATCCCGGATGACGGGGAAAATACCTCAAACGGCTGCGCCTGACACTTGCGTCGATGAGTGTTTCAAATATATATTACAGAACAGCACGAAATCGCACTCGAAGCGTAGTGGAGAGTGTCGCTTTGCTCCGCACGTGTCAGTGCCCGCCGTTCATTTCACAAAGCCCTCCATAATTTAATAAATTACGGAGGGCTTCTTTTTTGCTATAATAAAAACATTTTGTAAGCCGTTAAGAAAGTCAGAGAAAGCTTTAACCCCAACGTAGAAAATGTTTATCCGATTCTTCAATGAGTTTTTGACTTTAACTATTAATGTTATTCCCTTTTTTATTGCCGGAACGGCTTTTGCCGCGCTGTTAAATTCCTGCGCGAAATTGGATTTTATAGGGAAGTACATAAATAAGGGAACCCGGTCGGTCATCAACGCGACTTTTTTAGGGGCTTTATTGCCGGGCTGCGCTTGCTCCACCATCCCCATGGCGGAAGGGTTAAAGAGAAAGGGGGCGGACCTGGGGACTCTGGCCAGTTTTATTATGGTCGCGGCCTTGCTCTCCCCGCAAACCGTCATTTTGACCTATGGTTTGCTCGGTTTAAAGTTTACCATTGCCCGTGTTGTTTTTTCCTTATCCGGGGCCGTTGTGCTGGGCATTATTTTTAATTATTTACAGCGTAATCATGTGAATGGATTTGCCCCCGCCATGAATCCGGTCCAGCCCTCCCAAGACCAGGATTGCTGTTCGGCTTGTCCGCCCGCTCAAGAGACCAGCCAGGGTTTTTGGCGCAGTTTTGTGACTATTGCCGGAGATCTGGGGAAATTCTTTATTCTCGGCATGTTGATTGCCAGCGCGCTGACGACTTTTATTACCGAGGATATGGTTATAAAATATGTCGGCTCCTCCGGGGCTTTGGCTTATTTGAGCGCGGCTTTGATCGGCATCCCCTTATATGTTTGTGAAGGGGAGGAAATCCCGATCACCCTTGCTCTTTTGAAAATCGGCATCGGGCAGGGGCCCGCTTTAACGTTTCTTTTGGGGTCAATCGGCACATGCGTTCCCACGATTTTGATGGCGCAGAACGTGCTGGGGAGGAAGCCGACTCTTTTGTATGTTATCGGCTGGTTTGTCTTCGTGATTGCCGCGGGATGGATCTTTAGCGTATTTTAATAAGAGTTTGTTCGTACGCCGCTTGAACAACTCGCCCATATTTGGGAATTATTCAATAAAAAGCCGCCTAAAAGGCGGCTTTTTAATTGATTCTGCTTCACTTGTGTAACCCACGGCCAGGCCTGCCCGCCCCCGCGGGGATAAGCTAATCCGTCTTTTTTTTCAGAATCCGCGCGAAGCAGTAAACAGTCAACCCCACAATCAAGCCCCACGAAAAAATCATAAAAGTCCAGCCGATCGGGCTCATGGTATAGTCCCTTCCAATGAGTACGTAATTTACGGAACGAAGTGAACGTAAATTACAGGTACGAATTGGACCCCGCATTTTCTAAGCAATTGTACAGAAAATGCGGGGTGAATTCCGGCAGCAACTTATGTTCCGGCCGGCTCTGCCGCCGTCCATAAGTTGCGCCGTCAATCATACTTGCGCTTCCAGGCCAGCCTGACCAAAACGGCCAGGAGGACAAACATGGCCAAAAGCCCCAGGCGGGTCGCCAGGATATAAATCCTGTTCTCCGGTGCTACGTTCTCCATCAAGATGACCTTGAGCCAGTCCTGGTAAAACCAGGCGCCCAGGAGGGTCAGGAGAAAAAGCGGCGTGACGTATTTGATGATAAATTTGTATATTTTAGGGACTTCCATGTCCGCGCCGTGGTGGACCTCGGCCCAGGCCTTTTCCATGCCGAAGACCCAGGAGAAGAGGATGACCTCAACGGTCGCGAACAGGACCAGGCAGAACGTCCCGCCCCAGAAGTCAAGCTCGTCCACGACACCGTTCTTCAGGAAGAAAACGGCGGGGTGGCACAAAACGAAGGCCGTCCCGGCGAAAATCAGCACCGCCTTGCGGCGGGAGAGGTTGAATTCGTCCTCGAGGAACGCGACCGCCGGCTGGGCCAGCGAAACCGAGGAGGTGATTCCCGCCAGGAATAGCAGAAAGAACCATAAGAATCCCATTAAATGCGGCAAGGGCATTTGGTTGATGACCAGCGGCATGGTGACAAACCCCAGGTTAAAGACACCGGATTGGGCGATGGTCTGGGTTTCCGCGGGGCCGAAGAAAATGAACGCGGCCGGCAGGATGATGCTGCCGCCCAGAATGACCTCCGCGAACTCGTTGGTGGCAGCCGCGGTCGTGCCGGAGAGGACCACGTCATCACCCTTGCGCAGATAACTGGCATAGGTGAGGATAACGCCGATGCCCACACTTAACGTGAAGAAGATTTGCCCGGCCGCCTCCAGCCACACCCTGGCGGATTTAAGCGCGGAAAAATCTGGGTTCCAGACGAACCCCAGCCCGTTGGTGACGTTCCAGTCCGGATGGGCCGCATCCGGCGCGCCCAGAGTGAGGACGCGGATGAAGAGGACCACCGCGCAGATAAAAAACGCCGGCAGCGCCCACTTGCAGAAACGCTCGATGCCGCCTTTGATGCCGTGATAAATCACGGCCGCGTTGAGGGAAAAAGTAATCAGGAAGAATAGATATGCCCAGCCCACACCGTTAAAAAATCGGTTTTGCTCCAATCCCTGAAAGCCGCTTAAAAAGCTTTTCATGCTGCTTTGGTCCATCAGCCCGTGGTATTTTCCCGACAGGGCGAAGAAGCTGTAGGCGAGCGTCCAGGATTCGATGTAGGTATAGTAAATGAAAATGACGAGGGGCCCGAAGATGCCGATGACGCCGAAGTATTTGATGAAGCGGTTTTTACGCCAGAGACTATGGAAGATGCCGGGCG
>MHGR01000129.1:32694-35774 GCA_001805655.1 Omnitrophica WOR_2 bacterium RIFCSPHIGHO2_02_FULL_52_10 | reverse complement strand
CAAGCCGGCCGTTGGTCACGCAGAACTGAAAAAAAGCGTGGCATGGCGGCAAAGCCATTTTTTCAATATCAGCGACATTCCAGGCGCTGACAATGATACGCCGCGAAGCAGGATTCCGTTTGATCAAATCGATGGCACTCTTGATCTGATCAACATACTCTTTTCGGTACCCCTTGATACGGCCATCATACACAAACTTTTCCCATTTGCGCCATTGATAGCCGTAAATGGGGCCCAATTCCCCGCTCTCATCCGCCCATGCGTTCCAGATCGGCGTATGCTCCTTGAGGCCGTCATTGATATTCGTCGCGCCCCTCAGAAACCACAATAATTCATGAACGACAGCGCTAAAAAGCACTTTTTTGGTTGTCAGCAGCGGAAACCCATCCCTGAGATCGTATTTTGCCTGGTGCCCAAATACGGACAGGGTTCCGGTACCCGTACGGTCTTCTTTTTTCTCGCCATGCTCAAAAATGTATTTGACCAGGTCCAGGTATTGACGCATCAAAACCTCTCAAACATTTAAGCGCCACATCCGCGCGTTATACTCCTGCATCATCCTTTGGGTGTTAAAAAATGCGCTTTTGGCGACACAGTTGATCATTTTGTCAATCCAGGGGCTGTCGAGCGTGACGCCCCCCTTTTGGTACGTCTGGTAATACAACCGCGAAACATCGCCCAGAACGTTGTAGAGGGCCTCGGAATCCTCATCCAGCCGCAGGTGCATTTCATGGCCGATTTCTGCCCCCTCATGCCGATATCCGAAAATCCATCCGATATCACCGTCAGCCGCCTCAACCACCCAGCCGTCCAGCGTGCTCAGTTGCACCACCCCGTTGAGGATCGCTTTCATCCCGCTCGTTCCCGATGCCTCGAACGGCGGCAGGGGATTATTTAACCAGACATCCACGGAGTTTGTCAAGAGTTTCCCGAAGTAGGTATCGTAATTTTCCAGGATCAGGACTTTTATGACATTCTTATGCGCGTTCAGCTGATCGATGTGGTCCAGAATTTCCTCAATATGCGCCGCGCCGATATCGTCATTCGGGTGCGCCTTTCCCGCCAGGATAATCTGCAGCGGGCCGATCGTTTTGGCTATCTCTAATAACCTGTCCACCTTATGAAATAAAAGCGCAGGGCGCTTGTAGCCGGCGATGCGCCGAGCCCAACCTATGGTCAAATGTTCATTACTTAGCTGCCAGCGTTTCAAGATATATATTAAGTTGGATTTGTTGCTCCGGTGGGCTTCGACAATCTCCCGGCGGAAAGCCTGGTCACGCTTGAGATCCGCCGCCTTTGCCAGATTTTCAGGATGCGCCCGCCAATCGCCGAACACGGATTCAAACTTGTCGAACAAAACCTGGAACGGCTCCGAAAGCCAGGTATGGAGATGGACGCCGTTTGTGATCGACTGGATTTTATCCTTAAATGCCGGGAATTGAAGGCGCGTGATTTCCCCGTGCTTTTGCGCAACGGCGTTCACTTGCGGACAATTATTCAGGCACATGAAGGTCAAGTTGATCTGATCGGACTCTGGGGACTCCTTCCCCAACCTGACAGCGGCATTGACATATTCCGCGCTTAAAAACCGCCCGATGTCCCGGATGCTGAACCTGTCGTGCCCTGCGGCAACCGGCGTGTGGCAGGTATACGTAAACTTTGCTTTACCCTCGTTAGACTGCCCATCCGCTTCCCGGCAGATAAAATCTTCTACGAGAGCGAATGCCGCATGCCCCTCATTGAGGTGATAGCGGCCGATATGATATCCCAAACTCTTCAGCGCCTTCATCCCGCCGATACCCAAAATCACCCTCTGCAGGACTTTCCACCAAACATCATCGCTGCGGTACAATTGATCCGTCAATTTCTGAAACATCGGACTGTTCGCTTCGAGGTTTGAATCCAAAAGAATAATGGGGCAGGCCCGTGATTTATCATAACTAAACACGTAATATTTCCATAGGCGCAGGTGAATGGTGCCTTCCTTCGTTTCGATCGTGACAATATTTTTCAACGGAATCAGGCCCGGATAGGTCAAGGGATCCCATTTCAACTCATCCGGAACCTGACCATGCTTGTACCAGAATTTCTGCTTGAAATAACCCTTGTTCCAAAGGATACCTACGCCCGCCGTGGAATACCCCAAGTCTGCCGAGCTTTTCATCGCGTCCCCGGCCAGGACGCCCAATCCGCCTCCGTAGATCGGGATATCCAGCATTTTATTAATCTGCAATTTGAACAGGTAATCGCACAGCCAATAATTGGAGAACACTTCATGCGCGAAAAATTGATTGTTTTCCGACATCGGGCGCGATATTTCAAAGGAATTATAAATGCTGGGGGCGATGCCGAACTCCATGGAAAAATAGGCGGCACTCACCTTTTGGCCGGAAATCAGGGATTGTTCGATTTCTAAAATCGGCTCAACCGGAAAACCGAAATACTTGAAACTGCTTATGTCCGTTTGATAGCGCTCCTCAAATCCCTCGATGGAGCCGATAAAATCCGTGAAACTGTAGGATTGTTTCTCGACAAATTGGCTCAAGGCAATTTCCCCCCGCGCTGATATGTGCCGTAGTGGCGGCTTGGAAACTGCTGAATTGCACCGGACTTTTGGCGGATAATAATAAGGCTGGCAAATGGCTCCGGGAGGGAATCAATATAGGCCGTTCCATCCCCGCTGCCGAGCACGCACAAAGCCGTCGCCATCGCATCCGCATCTATGGCCATCTCAGCGATCACGGTCGCGCTCACCACATCCTTTTGCGGATAACCGGTTCTTGGATCGAAAATGTGCGACCATTGCTCGCCTTGTATGACAAGGTACTTTTCATAATTGCCGGACGTGACAACCGCACGGTCGGACACCTCAACCACGTCAATAATCTTTGCCCGGTCGCGCGGATCCCTGACACCGATCCGCCACGGCCTTCCAGCACAATTTTTTCCCCCGGCATACACGTCCCCGCCGATATCAACAAAGAAATCCGTAATCCCGTGTTCGCGGAATATCCGCGCCGCTTCATCCACCGCGTATCCCGCGGCAATGCCGCCGAGATCTATTTTCGTCCGGGGATTCT
>MHGR01000129.1:31942-32606 GCA_001805655.1 Omnitrophica WOR_2 bacterium RIFCSPHIGHO2_02_FULL_52_10 | reverse complement strand
CCAAGAACGGAATCGATCTGATCCTGCTCCGGCATAATATTTTTATCCGCGCTGTCACGCCATAATTCAATCAACGGCCACACGGTGATGTCAAACGCGCCCGCGGTGGCTTTCGAAAAGTTCGCGGATCGCTCAAGGACATAATAGGTATCGCGGCCGACGTAGACGGGTTCGAATTGAGCGCTGTTAATGCGCGCCACATCGCTGCGCGCATCAAAAACATTCATCCTCCACGCAATATCCTCAAGCCTTTCCCAAACATGCTTATAGGCATCCTCGATGTTTTGCGCCGATTCGCAGACATCCAGCTGGGCGACCGTTCCCATGAGCAACTTTGTTTCGCTGTATTTCCGCGGCCGGGCCGCATTTTTCCAAACATAAATGCCTAAAATGAGAAGCGCCAGGCCGCAGACTAACAGGACGCCCATTGGACTTCCCCTTTTATGCATTATAATCTCCGCTTTTACCGCCGCTTTTATGCAGCAATTTTGTTTCGGATATCACCATCCCCTTATCGCACCATTTCATCATGTCATAAATCGTTAATACGGCTGCCGTTGCCGCGGTCAACGCTTCCATTTCAACGCCGGTTCGCCCCAAGCAACTGACTTCGGCAATCACCGTTACAGCGTGCCGCTTGTCGTTCGGTTCAATTTTTAAATGG
>MHGR01000129.1:18809-31888 GCA_001805655.1 Omnitrophica WOR_2 bacterium RIFCSPHIGHO2_02_FULL_52_10 | reverse complement strand
TTGGGCGAACGGTCCGCCATTAAGGCCGCAAAGGCCTCCGGACTCATGGAAATGCTTGACTGCGCGCGCGCCACCCGCTTGGTTTCTGCTTTGTTACTGACATCGACCATCCCTTCTGATGGTTTGTGCTTTTTAGCCACTTTGCCCTCCGTTGGCATATAACCTTAATCATCCAGTCGATATGACCGGTCCTTCCTGCGGAATTCCTTTTTCTCGGATCTTCGGCGCTTTTTTTCCAGCATTTTTTCCTTTTCTGTCCGGCTGCATTTGCGGCTTTGCCTTTTTTGCTTTTCCAGCGCGTGAATGGCATTTTGCCGCAATGCGCGCTGCCGCTGCTCAATCTTTTCCAGAAGCAAGCATCGCGCCCTGTAACGGTTCAGCCCCTGACTGCGCGCCTGCTGGGCCTTGACCCGTATTCCCGTGGGACGATGATGGAGAACGACGCAGGTCGACACTTTATTGACATTTTGTCCTCCGGGCCCCGAAGACCGCGCAAAACGTTCCTCAATATCCCTTTCATGGATGCCGGCAAGGCGCATCCGCGCCTGAAGATCGTTAAGCGCCGTTGAAGAAATTCTGACGGGAACCATAGCATTGACCGATTAAGCGTCTTTCCTTTGATAGAGAATTGCCGTCCAACCACCGTCCTTGACAACCTTGAGGCAGCGTAAAGGATAGCGGGCGTAGTATGCCCGGAAATTCATGTAATTGTTAGCGGATATTCCCGACACGGCCAGGTATTTTCCCGGGCAAACAGAGCGCACGAGTTTATCCGCCAATTCCACCAACGTCTGCGTAATGATATTGGCACAGACAAAATCGTATTGCGTTTTGGGCCGTAGCTGACGGGCATCGGCAACCCGGATATGCACCTGCGGGCACCCATTCGCGATAACATTCTTGCGCGCAACCCTGGCCGCATCCGGGCATATCTCGATCGCGTCGATCTTCTCAGCCCCGCACTTTGCCGCAACAATCGGCAGGATTCCCGTGCCGGTTCCCACGTCCAAAAAACTCTTGAACCGCCCACGGCAGCTGTCCACAAACCGGGCCATGTGTTTCGTCGTAGGATGCAGCCCCGTGCCAAAAGCGGTGTCCGTATCAATATAAACCGCCACCTTACCCTGAAACATATATGATTTCTTAAGCCACATCGGCACAACGCCGAACGTCCTGCTCAAGGCAAACGGCTTGAAGTCATCCTTCCACTTAATTTTCCAATCCCGCCTGCCCAGCCGCTTATTCATGATCCGGACGTCTTTCAATTTCAGCATTCGGATCATTTTTAAGAACATCCTGGCCTTTGTGTTGTTCGCAAAATATACCGATATTTTCTGGAATGGCCGTTCCTGAGATTCCACGATCAGACGCTCATCAACGCCCTGCCGGATGAGAATTTTCTTCAATACGTCGACCCCGCCTATGCCAAAATTTTGCGGTATTAAACAGACCTCTGATATTTTCTGGGCCGCCCGAGCACCCATACCACTTCTATTGTTGATATTATTTTACCAAAAATCAAAAATTAATTGATTTTTAAATCTTAACAGAATACACTGATGATGAAAGGCGCGCATCATTACCATGCTGTACGACACCCTTTATTTTGTCAAAGACACCATCATCGCCCTGCTGGCTTGTGCGCTGATTTGGGCGATATATAAAATCCGCAGCCTTAAACAGACCCTTGCCCAGGAAAAACGCAAGCGCAGCATGCCGTTACTGGCCCTGGAAGTGAATACCGAAGCCGACCGGGGCGTTTTCCTGGTCAATGACAGCTATTGCTACGCCAGGAACATCCGGCTGAATGACCTGGATGTGACCGTGGACTACGGGTTCAAAAAGCATATCACCTTGAAATTTGCGCCTATTGATGTGCTGAAGCCCAGCGCCAAGGTCAGGCTCGACTACCGCATCTTTGACGACAAGTACGACATAACCTCTTCAACCGATTCGCTGAACATTCTCAATCACTTTTCGGACGCCCCCATTGAAATGCGCCTGCGCTACGAAAACATCGAAGGCGGTCCGTTTGCCGCCGTTATCGGCCCGGAACGGGGCCATTACATCACGAAGGAAGTCACTCCCCTCCAGCAGCAACAAAGCCGCTGAGGGAAAGTATCCCGAACGGCTTTTTGCGCAGCGGCTAACCTGTAAATCAGATTATTGGATCTGTGAGTTATCGTTGAACCCCCTTAAATATTCATACAGATCATTTTCGGTGGTTAACATGAGCGTTGTGTCTTCCGTAATTGTTTTACGATAGGTCTCCAATGCTTTAAGAAATGAGTAAAACTCGGGATCGTTTTTGTAGGCATCCGCGTATATTTTGATGGCTTCCGCGTCCGCCTTTCCCTTGATCTCCTGGGCCTTCCGGTACGCTTGCGAGCGGATTTCTTCCAGCTCCTTTGCCATTTGCCCTTCGATTTCCGCCTTTTTTCCCTGCCCTTCGGAACGGAACTGCTCGGCGGCGCGTTTGCGCTCGGAAATCATCCGCTCGTACACCTTTTGTTGAACCTCCGTCACGTAATTGATGCGCGTGATCTTCACATCCACCAATTCTATCCCGTAATCCCTCACGGCTTCGGCGGCCCGGTTCAATATGATCAGGCTGAGCTCCTTTCTCCCCTTTGTAATTGGCTCTAACGCCGTTGCGCCGAATTCCGCTGAAACTTGCCCGAGCGACTCCGTTTCGCCCTGTTCGATCAGGCGGTTGCTGTTACGGATCACCTCAATAAGCATGTGGCTCGAAATCACCTCCCGCGTTTTGGCGTCTATAATGTCGTCCAGCCGAGTTTGGGCGCTGGGTTCCGTGCGGATGCGCTGCATGTATTTCAGCGCATCGGCAATCCGCCAGCGTGCGGTCGTGTCAACCCAGATTAACCGCTTTTCCCTTGTCGGGATTTGATCCGCATCGCCGTCCCAGTCCAGAATCCGCTTGTCAAAATAATTTGCCGTTTGGACAAACGGAAGCTTGAAGTAAAGCCCGGCGGCGGTGATGGGCCTTTGGCCGACCAATTCTCCAAACTGTGTCAGAACAACCTGCTGAGTTTCATCTACGGTAAAAACAGCTCCGCCGATGCCGGCCATCACAACTAGGAAAAACACTACGAGCAAAGCCCCGGTCTTATTGTTCATCGCGCTCCCCCCTTTCGCTTAAATTGAGCAGCGGCAGGATTCCGTTTGCCTTTGGTTCTATAATATAAACTTTGCCTGCTTTCGGGATAACCTCCTCAGCCATCTCCAGATACAGTCTCCTTCGAGTTACCTCTTTATCATTTTTATAGGCTTCCCACATGTCCAGGAATTGGACCGCGTCCCCCCGCGCACGGTTGACGCGCGCCAGTGCGTACCCCTCGGCTTCGCGGATTGTTTTTTCCGCTTGCCCTCTGGCCTTTGGAATGACTTTATTGTACGCCTCCCAGGATTCATTGATGACTTTTTCTCTTTCCTGCTCGGCTTCATTCACCTCATTGAATGAAGCCTTAACCACGGCCGGGGGCAAAACTTCCTGCAACTCAATTTTATCGATTTGGATACCGCTTTCGTATTTATCCAATCCGTCCTGCAGGATTTCCATCACGGCCAAATTGATTTCGCTTTTTCTCAGGGTGATGACTTCATTGACCGAATAATCACCGATGATCTGGCGCATGGCGGCCTCGGCCAAATCCCGGACGGTTTCCCGCGGATTACGGACATTGAACAATAACTGGACAGGATCTTTGATCTTGAAATGGACAATCCAAGAAACATCCAAAACATTAAAGTCGCCCGTTAAGATTAATGACTCTTCGTCAAACGATTGCGGTGAATACTTTGTATTGACCCCCGGTTCGATTGTGCGGAAACCAAATTCCTCCTTGAAAACACGCTCGACTTTGACCTTATCGAGCTTGTCGACATTGAAAGGCAGTTTCCAATGCAACCCGGGATCTGTTGTTGCAAAATATTTCCCGAATCTGCGGATCACCCCAACCTCGCCTTGATCTACGGAATAGAAACTTGTCGCGGCGAAAAAAGAAATTGTTAAAAAAATTACAAATGGCGGGAGCCACTTCCCCAAACTTGTGATTCTCTGCCCTCCCTGCCTGAACAATTCCTCCGGCGTATCAGGAATTCTGAAATTCATAAGACATTCTCCTTTCTCTACATTTTGGCAGTCTTCAAATTTGATCGGTTTTTTCGATTTTTAATATATATTTTCCGCCCATCCCACCGAAGTCCGTGATTTTAAAATTACTGCCGTGGAGAATCCGGTGCACATCACTAACGTTTCCTTCCTTTAAAATGGCCCATGTCACGGGCCGGCTGTTGACAAATTGCAGAAATGCATGATCTTTATCAAAATAAGGAATCGGATGGGGACTCCAAAAGCCTTTGCCATTGATATCAATGACCGCCATGTCGCGGCCGGTGTAGTATCTGACGCCGCGCACATAGAATTTGCTGGATAAAATCGGCGTGCCGCTTCGATCCATTTTACTAAAAACATCTGATATGTCCTTGCAGGAAACCCACGGCTCGATGTTCGGCCGCACATAAAATAGCGTTGCCAAAACGGCCGCCGTGACGCCCACAAAACTTAAAATCATTTGGGTATAAAGCTGTTTATGAAGAAACAGTACTATCAGCACTGCCACGCACGTGATCAGGCCTAGCCCGAAATAAACCGGGGCAAGGTCGACCAAAATGTCGATGTAACGGTTTCCGGCGATAAAGCCTCCGACAGCCATAACCGCCAGAAAAACCACCGTGCCGTATCCGCAGAGCCGCATAATCCGGATATTGTGCGCTGCCTGCACCCGTTCTAAAAGGTCATTGATGGTGTACCCCAGCAGCATGGCGATGGCCGGAAACGCAGGAAACAAATAACTGGCCAGTTTTGAATGCGCCGGCTGAACATATATATAAACCGAGACAATCCAGGAAAGAAGAAAAAATATCTTATCGCGATTGGCCAATTTCAATTTAAATTGCCTGTATACCAATCCGAAAGCCGGTATCCAGAACAAAAACCAAGGCGTGATTCCGGTGATCATCAACGCAAGATAAAAGTACCAATTATCCAGCCGGGCATGCTCGGCAGCCAGCACACGACGCCAGTGCACATTATAAAAATACTCTTCGATGAAAAACTGACCATACCGATGATACATCAATATATGCCACGGCACAGCAATGATAAGAAAAAGCCCAACCCCCCATAACGTGCTGCGGCATTTTAGAAACGCGATTTCCCGCTTATAGACCAAAAAAAGCAGTATCGTGGTGACCGGGAAAAGGACCCCCAGAACCCCCTTCGTCAGCACCGCTATGCCGGCGAACGCAAAAAACAGCGTTATTCCGAGATGTTTATGTTTACGGTTGTAATAGGCTAAGCAAAAAAAACCAATCGCCATGCAGACAAAAACCGAAAATATCATATCTGTAAGCACAGCGCGGGAAAGGGCAAGGTAGATAAAACTGCTTGATAGCACGACCGATGTGATAAACGACACCCGTTTCCTATTAAACAGCAGCCAGCTGATCCAGTATATTACACCAACGCCAATCATCCCGAACAGTGCCGGGAAAAACCTCCCGGCAAATGCCGTCACGCCAAACCACTTGATGGCTATCATAAACAGCGCAAAACTCAAAAACGGCTTCTCAAATTGAACATCGTCGAAAATCATCGGCGTCAGCCAGCTGTTGTGGTCAAGCATTTCCTTGGCGCTCTGCACATAAAAAACCTCATCCGGATGGGTCAAGCTGACAATGCCGTTGCCGAACATCAGCAAAAAATAGGACATGCTGAGCAACAGGACAACGTTCATTCCGTGACCTGCGCGCTCAAACCAGTTCGTTTCCATGGATCAACTCCTCGATATTTACAAATTCAAAACCCCTGTCCCTCAGTGTCCGTGCGAGCAAGGAAATGGTTTTCACCGTCTGCGACCGGTTGCCTCCTTCGGTCGAAATGACGTTCCCGCTGTCATGAAAAAGCAAAATATCCCCGGACTTGATATTTCCTGAAATATACCGAACAATCGCTTTGTGGTTAAAGGACACCCAATCCTTCGAATTTAAAGACCACAGGATCGTTTGATACCCCATGGCCCGGATTTTTTCCTTGATGGACCGGCTTAACCATGCCTTGGGCGGCCTGAAATATTTGGTTATCTGGCCCGTATATTTTTCTATTACGTGCTCGGTGTATTTTATTTCCTCCTCGATTTCCGCTGGCGTGTAATAGAGAATCACGCTGTGCGCGTAACCGTGGTTACCGATGGTATGCCCTTCTTCAGCGACCCGGCGCGCGATGTCCGGATATTTTTGCACGTGATGCCCAATCATGAAGAAAAGGGCCTCAATCCCCTCCTTTTTCAGTTCATCAAGGATCTTCGGTGTCCATTCCGGGGAAGGGCCGTCGTCAAACGTCAATACGACTTGCTTTTTATCCGTTTTGACCCGGTAAATTGTCCCTCGGCGGGTCAGTATGGCCTGATCAAAGAAAATACAAAAGCAAACCGCAGCCAGGATACTCCCGGCAACACACAACAAGACAATCAAGAGCATACGTTGGCGGTCTCCGTGACTTTTGCCCCGTTTGTGCAAAAAGGTCTAAAGGCCTGAAAATGGGTGACCAGTTCAACCATCTTATCCGAATTGTACGTGGCGACCGCTGGGTGAAAAACCGGAATAATCTTTTTGGGGCCAAACGGCGTTGTGACATCTATAACCCGGCCGGCAACGGCGCTGATTTTGGCAGGGGGCAGATGGAATTTTTCAAATATATACGTTGTGGCAAAATTTCCCAACGTGCCGATAATTTTAGGATTCACGTACTTGATTTGGAGATCGAGGCTACCAACACAGGCCCGGATTTCGCCGGGAAGTGGGTTGCGGTTTTCCGGCGGCCGGCATTTTAAAATATTGCATAAGTAAATCTGCTCACGGGTCAGTCCCACGGAACACAGCAGCCGGTTGAACACCTCCCCGGCCCTTCCGACAAACGGCTTCCCCTGTAAATCCTCATTGTGTCCCGGCGCTTCACCAATAAACATGATGTCCGCGTTAATGTCGCCTTCCCCCGGAACGGCATTTGTCCTTGTCTTATGCAAAGGACATCGCGCGCATTCAGCAATCTGCTTTCTCAATTTATCGAAGACTTTTTGCTTTTGTGAGCGGTCCATGGCCTACGGTGCGGAACAGACGTGAAAATTAGTCGTGGGTCTATTTTTTCCCCTGGCTTGCCACCGCCTCAGCGGCTTTTTTGACTGTTTCAGGGTCACCCAGGTAATAATGTTTAATTGGTTTTAGGCTACCGTCCAACTCATAAACCAGCGGCACGCCTGTCGGAATATTCAGATTGATAATTTTTTTCTCAGAAATATTGTCCAAGTGTTTGACCAAGGCCCGCAGACTATTGCCATGTGCCGCAATTAGGACTCTTTTCCCTTTTTTAATTTCGGGGGCTATGGTTTCCTTCCAGTACGGCAGGAATCGTTTGACGGTGCTTTCCAGGCTTTCGGTCAAGGGCAGCTGTGATTCATCGAGGTCTTTGTAGCGTGGGTCATTCCCTGGGTAACGGGGGTCATCCTTCGACAGCTCCGGCGGGCAAATATTGTAACTTCTGCGCCAAATAAGAACTTGTTTTTCTCCGTATTTTTCGGCTGTTTCCGGTTTATTCAAACCCTGCAAGCCGCCATAATGCCGCTCATTCAGCTCCCAGGACAGGTAAACAGGAATCCACATCAAATCCATTTTATCCAGCACAATCCACAATGTGCGAATCGCTCGTTTGAGAACAGACGTAAACGCCACATCGAAACTGTACCCTTCAGCCTTTAAGATTGCCCCGGCCGCCTCGGCCTCCTTCCTGCCTTTCGCCGATAAGTCCACATCGGTCCACCCCGTGAATCTATTCTCCTTGTTCCACACGCTTTCGCCATGGCGCAATAAAACCAGTTTCATGTTTGCCATTTCGTTTGCCTGCTCCTCTTTAAATTCATCGCTCAAATTTACTCCATTGTACACAATATTAATATAATGTGAAATAATTTTTAAGCGGAATGCATGCAAAGGAAAAAACGGGCTTCTGGATTGTGGACAACGTTCGGAGGGCTGATGATGGTAACTGCGTGTTTTAGGAGATTAGGAAGAGGCTGATTTCTTCGGGGAAGCTGATTTCGTATCCGCTGCGGCGGCGTCTTTCCTGTTGGGCATATGGTAATCCATCCAAGCCTTGGAAAATCGTTCCAGCCAATCCATCGAGGCCTTCTCAAAGCCGATGTCATGGCCGGCCTTCTCGCTTTCAATCCACCGATGCCGGTTGATCTCTTCAATGACCTTGCGGTTTTTAAGTAGTTTTGTATTAGGGCTTGTGGTCATATGGTCGTTTTTCTAATTTTAAGTGTAACATTAAAAGTGACGAATTGTCAAATAAAACTCTTTTCCGGATTTCAAAAACCCGGAATACTCCGGTAAATCACGAGACTTCCGCAACTCTCTATTGTTCAGCAGCTTCTCCATCATCAGCCACGCCGGCCTCACCGCTAACTTCCTTCACCGCTTGAGAAATTTCCCGCTGAAGCTGTTCAACCGTATTTTTCAGAGAGTCAATCTCAGCTTTGAGGGCGGCATAATTCTCATCCATGGTTTTAAAGCGCCCCTCCATGAATTGCTCGAACTCATAGATTCGCCTGGCCGCATACTCTTCCGTAGTCTCAACAGTCACCTGAGAACCGAAAACTTCCTTTTTAGCCCCTTTGGGGATTAAATAGATCTTACGGTCCCCTGTGATGACATCTTCCATCCAAGGCGGGGTTTCCTTGTCCTTGGCCGTTGCCTCACCGGCACTAAGGAGCAGGTTCAGGGCGGCAAGGAACAACAGGAAAATCACGCGCGGCATCAAACCTCCTTACAAAAAGGGCAGGTATTGGTAAATCTTATTGGTTGCCTCTGCTAACTTGGAATGCTCCACGGCCGCGCGCAATTTAAGAAGCTTCAAGACAACCAGAAAATCCTTGACCTCGGTCATCCGCCCTTCCGGCCCGGTCACGATGTCCAGAAATTGCTTCAATGAGTCCACGACATAAGCGCCAACCGATTCCGACGCGATTAAATCCTCTAGATATGCGATAATTCTCTTAAACTCACCGACTTGTAACCAAACACCCTCACAGCGTGCGCACTTATCAATGACGACCCCTGAATTTTTATATGTAAGGCGGATCATTCTTTGGGAACATTTCGGGCATTGGGTCCCATGTTCGGTAACCGCACGAAAATGGCCGGCCTTTTGGGCAAACGGGTCAAAATCCAGCCAGCGCAGGTCCTCATCCGTGTTATCTTTGGCCTTGCGCAGCTCGCCGCGGTCGAACCATCGGCCGTGACATTGGGGACATTCATCCACCATGATGCCACGGAAATCAATCCGTGCAAGAGCGCAGTTACACTGAAAACATTGCATTATCCTTCTCCTGTCTTATGAATCTGGAATGTCTTTCAATAAAACATTGGATGGGGATTGGGCAACAATCTCCCTGAACTGAATCAAATGGTTGCTCAGCGCCTTCAGCGCTTTTGTTTGTGCGACCGGAATAATGTCCATGCCCCGCTGGTCTAACGTCTCAAGGACTTTCAGGATTGTTAAATCGTCAATGTCCCGGGCCGGCTGATAGGTGATGACTTTTGCCTCCCCGGATTTGACTTCCGAAAGAACCCCCGCATCGGTGAGCTCAAAAATAACCTGATTGACCAGCCGAATCGGGATCTCCAGGGCGTTGGACAATTCGTCCGCGGTCAACGGCTTCTCCCCCCGATGAAATCGCTTCACGCAGACCTGAGCGATGTTCAAGGCCATCAGTTTCTTGAACGCATGGCTCGCCTTCAGGCTGTCGGATTCAAACTCGTACGTATCCACGTTCTGCTCGGCAAACGATATCTCGGCCCCGAACAGCACCACCAGCCAGCTGATCTGGAGCCACACCAAAAACAGCGGCAAGGCCGCAAAACTTCCGTAGATTGCCCCGTAGTTCGAAACACCGATCTGAAACGTGATGTAGGCCCATTGGACAGCTTGATAAATCGTGCCGGCAATGATCCCGGCGAATAACCCCGACTTAAAATTCACTTTGGTATTCGGCATAAAAATGTAGATAAACGTGAACATGACCCAAATAACGGCATAAGGAAGCACCCGAAGGACATTGATAATCAAAGTACCGACAGGACCCAGGAAAGAAAGCTTTTCAACAACCAGCGTCACCTGGCTTGCAATCACTACTGTAACACTGCTGGCCATGATAAACAAAAACGGGCAAACAAGCATGATCGACAGATAGTCGCTGAACTTCCTTCCCAAACTGCGCGCTTTGACAATGCCCCATATCCCATTGAACGAATTTTCAATATTCCCCAAAACCTTAATAACCGTCCAGAAAAGAATAACGATACCAATCCCGGCGATAATCCCCCCTTGGGTATTTTTCAGCAGTGAATTTGAAAATGCGATAATTTGCGCAATGACCTCTTCCTGGCCGGGCATTTTTTCAATAAGCTGTTTCTCAAGCATGGTTTCAAACCCGAACCCCTTGGCAATACCGAACGCCATCGCAACCACCGGCACAATGGATAATAATGTAAAAAAGGTCAGGGCCGAAGCGCGCAGCTGGCATTTGTCCTCATCAAATCCCCGGATCGCCAATAAGACGATTCTTAATTGCCGCAACCAAAATGATTTCGTGCCGGGCAAAGTACGGGCACGGATACGCCAAATGTCCGTTTGAAGAAATTGGATGAAACCGGAAACATTGAATTTGGAATATTTTGCCACTTTTGCCTCGCGGACACGTCCAAAAAATCGTTTACCACAAACAGTGATATTCTACCATTGCCGCTGTAACGGTGACCACAAAAAAGGCAGAAACCCGGTATCCGGTTTCTGCCTTTGTAAGATTTTTAATTCCTTTGTACGATGGTTATCAGGCAATCGTTATATCTCGGGAAAGATAAACATCCTGGATTGCGTTCAAAAGCTTGATCCCATCCCGCATCGGCTTTTGGAATGCCTTGCGCCCGGAAATCAGCCCCATCCCTCCGGCCCGCTTGTTGATCACGGCGGTCGTAACGGCTTCCTGGAGATCGTTTTCGCCCGAAGCTCCGCCGGAATTGATTAACCCGATCTTGCCCATATAGCAATTGGCGACCTGGTAACGGCACAAATCGATGGGATTGTCCGTGGTTAACCGTTCATAAACGAGCGGGTGGGTCTTGCCGAATTTAAGGGCCGTGTAGCCGCCGTTATTCTCCGGCAGCTTTTGCTTGATGATGTCCGCGCCGATGGTCACGCCCAGGTGATTGGCCTGTCCGGTTAAGTCGGCAGCGACATGATAATCCGTGTCGCCTTTCTTGAACGCGGCGTTACGCAAGTAGCACCAAAGGATTGTGTACAGCCCCAATTTGTGAGCGCGCTCAAAAGCCGCGGAAACTTCCTCAATCTGGCGGGCGGATTCCTCCGAGCCGAAATAAATCGTCGCCCCAACGCCCACGGCCCCCATGTCCGCCGCCTGTTCAACCGACGCAAAAAGCCGCTGATCATGTTTATTAGGGTAGGTTAAGAATTCATTGTGATTGAATTTCATGACAAACGGGATCTTATGCGCATACTTGCGGGACACTAAGGCGAGGACGCCTAACGTCGACGCAACGGCATTGCAGCCGCCCTCGATGGCAAGCTCAACGATCGCGGCGGGGTCAAAATAAATCGGGTTTGGCGCAAAAGACGCGCCGGCCGAATGCTCAATGCCCTGATCCACGGGGAGAATGGAAAGGTAGCCGGTCCCGGCCAGGCGGCCGTGAGTGAACATCGACTGCAGGTTTCGTAAAACCGCATTGGACCGGTCCGAATGGCTGAACACCCGGTCAATGAAATCGGGCCCGGGCAAGGTCAGGGAATCCTTGGGAATAGCGGTGCATTTGTATTTCAGCAAGTTTTTGGTCGTATCCGCCATGCGGTCAATGACATCACTCATTTGGATAAACTCCTTTTGTATTGTACTGCTGCCTCAAGACAAATTATTATATGTCTTCAAATGATAAAGTCCAGCATAAATTTTCGGTTCTATGAGCCGTCCCTTTCGTTTCATGGAAGCCAACCAGGCATCGGCTTCTTTTAAGGGCACTTTATGGACGGAAATCGATTCAAATTCGTCCCCGCCCCCCTCCGCGACCTTTTCAACGTCCCTGGCCAGGTACATGGTGACCAAATCGGAGCTGCAACCGCTCGACACGGGCCCTTCAAGAATTTTCTCCAAACGCCCCGCCCGGTATCCCGTTTCCTCCAGAAGCTCCCGCTTGGCGGCCTCCACAATAGTTTCTCTCTTGCTGTGGCCGCCGTCATTGGCAAACCCCGCGGGAAACTCAATGGCTACCTTGCCCACAGGCGGCCGGAACTGCTCTACGAATAACACTTCCTTGTTCTTTGTCACCGCAACAATAATCACAATCGCCGTGCAATTTTTGCACTTAATGAATTCCCACTCGCCATGGGTGACAAACTGCAGGAAGTTCCCCTCATGAACAACTCTACGCTTACTTTTCGTGCGCACCCGAGCACGCATGGGTGTCCTCCTATTTATATCCGAGTTCCACGCCGGAAACGCTCAGTTCACATTCGAGATAGCCGAGATCGTTTTTTTCAGCGGAAATCAGGTCCACCGTCATGGCATTCCACATGCCTTTTTCAATCTTTCCCTGGAATGTAAACTCAGCACCGTTGAGATGACTGTGCCAGTCGGTGTAGGGCATCACAGGACTGCCGCCCCAGCCCGGCCCCCAGAAAAATTTTAATTGAAAGTTCTGAAAATCGGCGTAATTCGGATTGCCGATATTTAAGCGCAACCGAAAGCCATTGTCGATGGCTTCCACCTGCTCGATGGCAATCAAAAAGATCCCGCTGTTGCTTTCAATGGCTTGGTAGGAGCGCGCATACGGATTCAAGACAACCACCTTTTTGTCCCGCGCGTTCATGCGCTCTTCAATGTTGATTTGAAGCTTCCTTGAATAATCCTCCAGGCTGGCTTCCAGACCCT
>MHGR01000129.1:5756-18796 GCA_001805655.1 Omnitrophica WOR_2 bacterium RIFCSPHIGHO2_02_FULL_52_10 | reverse complement strand
TGCCCTGCTGGGTCCCTGCAGGCGCAGGAAAGCATGCCGTGGCGGCAACCGCCATAACGCCCATGGCAACTCTAACATAAATATGTTTGGTTTTCATACACCCTCCGCAATAACCCCGTTAGGTTAATTTAAGTTCTTTGGCCACCGCATCCATCAATGGCACGATTGTTTTTTCAGAAAAGTCAAACCGGATTCCGGCCGCTTGAAAAAGTTCCGGCAGGGATTTCGAGCCCCCCAACTTTAATGCGGCCTGGTATTGTTGGAGCGTCCGCCCCCAATTCTTCTTGCTGTTTAGCCAAAGCTGCAAAGCGCCTAACTGGGCAATTCCGTATTCAATGTAATAGAACGGCACTTCAAAAACATGCAGCTGCTGATGCCAAAGCCGCGCGTGTTCCTCTTCCAGACCCGTCCAATTAATCATTCCGGCGCCGAACCGTTTTCTGATTTCAAGCCACATCGAACACCGCTGCTGACAATCCTGACGCGGGTTCTGATAAATCGCGTGCTGGAACGCGTCAATGGTGGCCACCCAAACCAAAGTGAATATGATATCCTCAAAGTGCTTTTGTCTGGAGCGCTGTTCGTCGTCCGGTTTATAAAAAATATTCAAATACCGGTCCGCGAGCAGCTCCATCCCCATGGAGGCGACTTCATTGAACTCCATCGGGCCGTGGCGGTAATCCAGCAAAGGATCCGGGGCGCAAGCCAGGGCATGAAAGGCATGGCCGCCCTCATGAAGCAGCGTGCTCACATCGCTGTCGATGCCTATGGCGTTCATGAATATAAACGGTTTACGGGATTCGTTGAGCGTCGATTGGTATCCGCCCGGCGCCTTGCCTTTACGGCTCGCGAGGTCCAGGAGTCCGCTTTCCATGATCTGGTCGAATTGCCCGCCAAGCGTTGCGTTGACTGCGTGGAATATCTTCCGGCACCCTTCGGTCAATTGCCCCACCTGCGCAAACGGCTTTAAAGGAGCCCGGCCCAGCGGATCAACGGAGGTATCCCATGGCCGCAGGCACTCTAATTTCATCATTTCCCTTCGCCGCTCCACCACCCGGCGCCACAATGGCACCACAATGCGTTCAACGGTACGGTGGTATTCAAAACAGTCTTGCGGCGAATAGTCAAAGCGGTGCAGGGCCTTGAACTTATAATCGCAAAAATTGTCCATGCCCGCATTCCTGGCGATTTGATGGCGCAAAGCGAGCATGTCTTCGAACAATTGATCTAATTTTTCCCGGTCGTTCAGCCGGCGCCGGGATGCCGCGCGCCAAGCCCGCTCGCGCACGTCCCCATCCGGCTCCAGCAGATACTTGTGCATTTGCGGCAGTGTCTGCTCACGGCCGTCAAATTCCACCGTCATGGCGCCGCATATGGTTTGATATTCCTGCGAAAGCAATTCGACTTTCGTCTCCAGCGCGACATTCTTCTCGTTGAATAATTCGATGTCGGCGCGCATCTCCCGGATGTAAATCCCATAACGGTTTTCATCAGTGGCGATTTGCTCTGCCGCGGCCAAATATTTTCTGTTCAAGCGGTCCTCAAGCGATTTCACAACCGGCACAATCGTCTCGATAAATTTTTTATAATTCTGGGCGCGCCGGCCGTCATCCGTTTGACAAGTCATCAGAATATAGAGAATCGTGCCCTGTTGGTCGAACACAGACTCTAGCTCGGAGCGGTCCAAAATCCACCGCTCAAGCTCTTCCCTGATTGACAATGGCCGATTGAGCAATTGTTCATAGAGCGCTGTTATTTGTTCCAATTTGGAAAAATCGGCGTTGTTCGGGACATACCGGCGCTCCCGGTAATGCCCCACCCGCTCAAATTTTAATTTTTCATTGACCGTGACATTCATGACTTTAACCCGATAGACATGACCAATATTATCTTGACATGGCGGATATTTTCAGTATAATTTGGCTTTCCGATTAAACCGCTGCTTTTTAATTTATTTTCACACATCTACTTACGAGAAACTTCGATGCCAAAAGCATGTGTCATCTGTCAAAAAAGCGCGATCCCGGGCAACAAATATAAACGGCGCGGCCAAATTAAACGTACCGGCGGCGCCGGTTCCAAGATTGTTGGCAAATCGCTGCGCCGATTTCTGCCTAACCTGCAACGGATCAAAATTAATCTGAAGGGCACAGTCCAGCGCGCTTATGTCTGCACAAGCTGTATTTCCGCCGGAAAAATCGTCAAGGCCTAACCCCATTCCCCCCTCACCTAAGCACGCCATTCCTCTTAACCTTCACTTAACCTGATATCCTTTAATTTTAACTGCGGCACAGGGGATTTGTTCCAGTCATCAATACTGATTTCATACGCCAGGTCGATCTTCTGCCCAGCGCTGATGATCCCCTGATATTCCCCCATCCCAAAACCCACCGCGGAAATAGCATAGTCATTGTCGCAAACCCAAAACTTTAATGTATTTTTTCCCAACAAGGCCGGCCGGCTTTTGACGGTCACCTGCCGGGAACAAAAAACCGGCGCGGGATTTCCTTCCCCAAACGGCGCCATGGCATCGATGATTTCCGCCAGTTCAAGATTGACCATGGACAGGGGAATTTCACCGTCAATCACAAGGGTGGGCATGAGTTTCTTGAGCTCCAGCGTTTCATGGGCCACTTGGTTGATCAGGGCGCGGAATGGGTCGATGTTTTCCGCTTTGATGGTCAGGCCGGCCGCGCCGGCGTGACCCCCGAACTCTTCTAAATATTCGGCACAACTTGCCAGCGCTTCGTGCAGATGAAAACCGTCGATCGAGCGGGCTGAAGCCGTGCCAATCCCATTGTCTACGGAAATCACGATGGACGGCCGGTAATATTTTTCGGTTAAATGCGAGGCCACGATGCCCAACACGCCCCTATGCCACCCCTCCTTTTGGAGGACAATCACTTTTTGCTCCTTAAAATTGATTTCCTGTTCAGCGAGGGCCAGGGCCTCCTCGATAATGTTCCTTTGCATAGCTTGTCGCTGCACGTTATGCTTGTCCAGAGCTCGTGCCAATTCATAGGCCTCCTGACTGTCCTCGCTTAAGAACAAGTCAAGTGAGGTCTGCGCGGAATCCATCCTGCCGGCGGCATTGATGCGCGGTCCGATGACAAAACCGATATGAAACGGCGTTAATTTCTTGTCTTTGATTTTGGTAAGCTCCAACAATGCCATTAACCCCTTGTTTTTGGTCGCGCTGATTTTCGGCAGGCCGGATTTAACCAACACCCGGTTTTCCCCGCGCAAGGGAACCACATCGGCAACCGTCCCGATGGCCGCCAAGTCCAAAACATGTTCGCTGCTTTCGCGCCCCAGCATCGCCTGGGCCAATTTGGTCACCAGACCCACCGAGGCCAAATGCTTAAACGGATAGGGACAGTCCCTTTGCTTTGGATTGATAATGGCAAACGCCGCGGGCAATTCCGCCGCGTTCGGCTCATGGTGGTCAATGACAATAACGTCAACATTCTGCCGGTTTACGAGATCAACGGCATGGTGCGCCGTAATGCCGCAATCCACCGCAATCACGAGCCCCGCCCCCTCATTCACGGCAATCCGGCTGACATGCTCGTTTAATCCGTAGCCGTCGTTCATGCGGTGCGGAATATAGTGTGCGACCCTGATGCCAAGCTGCCGCAATATCTTATTCAGAAGAACCGAAGAGGTTATGCCGTCAACGTCATAGTCACCGACAATAAGTATTTTTTCACCCTTTGCGCCCGCCCGCGCAATCCGCTTCACGGCCTTATCCATGTTTTTCAAGAGTAGGGGGTCATGCATGGTTGAGAGATCGGCGGAGAAGAAATCCTTGGCTTCTTTCAGGTCCGTGATCTCCCGGTTAATTAAAAGCTGAGCCACAATCGGATGCACGCCCAGCGCGTTACTGAGCTTCACCTGCTGTTTCGGGTCTTGACTGCAAATTTTCCAGATTTTAGGCATGCGCAATGGCTCACATTGGATGAATCTGCGCGCTACATTTTTTCCGGCGTGCTTAAACCTAAAAGCCGCAGACCGTTGGCGAGGACGATCCCGGCCGCATTCGTCAGAGCCAGGCGCTCCGCTGAGAGATCATAACGCTCTGGGTCAAGAATACGGTGGCAGTCATAAAATTTATGGAACGCCGTCGCGACGTCCTGAAGATAACTGGCCAAGGCGTAGGGGTCAAGCTCCTTGTAACAGAGCAAGAGAATATCTGAAAAACTGCCCAATTTCTTAATAAGCTCCAGCTCCTCTTGCGTGTTGAGCAACTGAAACCCGGCTTTTTTCATTTGAATCTTCGCTTCCCGGGCTTTGTCATTGACGCTGTGCACGCGGGCATGGGCGTACTGAATATAATAAACGGGGTTTTCCGATGTTTCCTTTTTCGCCAGTTCCAGGTCAAAATCCAGGTGCACGTTGATATGGCGCATCAAGAAAAAGAACCGTGCGGCATCCACACCGACCTCATCCATGACTTCGCGCAGGCTGATGAATTCGCCCCGGCGCGTGGACATCGAAATAGGCCGGCCTTCGCGGTAGATCGTGGCCAGCTGTACAATCAAGACCTCCAGGGACTCGCGATCGCGCCCTAAGGCCTCCACGGCGGCCTTCAAACGCGGAATATATCCGTGGTGGTCCGGCCCCCAAATATTGATGACCTTCTCGAATTTCCGCTCATACTTGTTCCTGTGGTACGCGATGTCCGGGGTCAAATAAGTGTACGTCCCATCGCTTTTCTCCACCACGCGGTCTTTATCGTCGCCGAAATCCGTCGATTTAAACCACAGCGCCCCGTCCTTCTCATAAAGAAAGCCTTTTTCGCCCAGATAATCGAGGACGCCCTCGATATTCGCCTTGGTGGCGATCCGGGACTCATAAGACCACTCGTCAAAATGAACGTTAAAATCCTCAAGGTCCTTGCGGATCACTTCCATCAAGTACCTGACACCGAACTCTGAAAACCTGTGTTGCTCGATGGCATCCAGTTCTTTGAGGGTTGTTATTTTGTTTTCCGCCAAAAAAATTTCGGCCATGTCCTTTACATACCCGCCCTGGTAACCGTCTTCGGGAATCTGCGCCGTTCCCCCAAAAACCTCAACCGCGCGGCATTTGATCGATTCACCCAGTTTTTTGATCTGGATCCCGCCGTCATTGACGTAATATTCCTTGGCACACTCAAACCCGATGAAATTCAGGATATTGGCCAGCGCGTCCCCCACCGCTGCCTGGCGGGCGTGCGCGACGCTTAAAGGGCCCGTTGGATTGGCGCTGACAAACTCAATCTGGACTTTTGTATGTTTTCCGAGCGCGAGCCTTCCGAACTTCTTATTTTCGGTGAAGATTTGCTCAAGGATTCCGTACAACACCTTGGGGGTAAGATAAAAATTGATAAATCCCGGCTTTTTGATGGAAACAGACGCAATCTGCTCCTTAAGGCCGTTATCGTTCAAGGCGTTTTCGATAATGGGAAGGAATTCCCCCGCCAAAACCATGGGGGGCTTCTTGAATAATTTTGAGGATTTTAAGGCGATGTTGGAGGAAAATTCGCCGTGTTGGTGTTCCGATGGAATCTCGAGTTCGATCGGGGGGAGCGTGTTTTTATACCCGGGAAAGGCGTCTTTGAGCGAGCGCTCCAGCTGTTCCTGAAGTTTGGCCATAAATTCCGATAGCACAAAAAACATCTCCCTTTGTTTCTGGACTGCCCTCGTGCGCCCTTGTGACCCTATACTGTCAATTCTTATCGTCGCTCAACTGAATTTTTTTGGCCTCTTGCCATAAATACTCTAGGCCGTAGAATACCCGGACGTCTTTCTGAAAAATGTGAATAACGACGTCCCCTGAATCAAACACAATCCAATCGGCATCTTTCATCCCCTGCTTGTAGCGCACGGGCAGGCCCACGATGCAGAGTTGTTCATCAATATGATCCGCAATGGCCTGAACTTGGCGCCCGGTATTCCCGGAACAAATGACAAAGTAATCGCAAAAATTGACCAGTTTCCTCATATCCAGGATAGAAACATCCTGGGCCTTTTTATCCGATGCGAATTTTGCGACTAATTTTGCGAGTTTACGTGAAGTTAACGAAGCTTTTGTGATAACCAAGTAACCTGTCTTTACATGTGTTGTGCATGACCGAAAGGCTACAAGCCAAGGACGGCCCACCCATCAGAACTGTGTGGGCCGGGGATGGATGCTTGCCTTACTGGACAGCGGGCAACCGCCGTTCAAAAGGAAAGACTAATAAGTGTCTTCGCGCGAACCGGAAAACGGCGTGGCGGCACGGAAATTGCCGTTGCGCGTCAGACAAGCGCGGCATGCGTTACTTTTTCAATTTTGTCGCTTGATCCTTGCTTAAAACGCGCCAGCACTCATGGGACCCAACCTGCGCTTTGGTCACGGCAAAGAAACGTCCGCCCTTTTCACGGACTTGATAATCTGCGGAGTTGAATTTCTTTTTGCTCTTCACATCGTAGAACGATAATTCTTGCATGCCTTTCCTCCTTCAATGAGAGCGTTTCTTATGGCACGCGCGAAGCCGGTGACCATAAGCGGCCCCTTGAATTGAACCCCGCCTTTGGCGGTTTCCTGTTAATAATTAATTTTACCTCCCCGCTTTACAGCGGGGTCAATTCCGTTTCGGATTTACATGAACAGTGTTGCGCAAATCCGGACATCACATAAAATGATAGGTTAGAGTTTAACCGAATCTAAATAACTTGTCAATTCAAAAAAACGCTTTGTGCCTCCTTTTCCCACCCCGGGCGTCATACATTCATCATTTTGGACAACTGCTCTTGCTGCTGCTCCGTTAAGGGGCCGATCACGGCCAGATTATGCCGGTTCTGGTCAAGGATTTCCGCCGCGACACGCTTTACATCCGCCCGCTTAATTTTCGCCAGTTCCTGCAACATGCTTTTCATGGTTTTCGTTTCATCTTTGGCAATCACGCCTTCCCCCACCCACAGCATGTGCTCCATCGTGTCCTCCAGGCCCAGAATCAGCTGGCCGGATAAATATTCGCGCGCGCGCTCGAATTCATTCTGACCCACCTCGTTGCGTTTGACCTTGTCCAGTTCCTTTTGGATCAAGGTAACCGCTTCGGTGACCTTTGTATTATCCACCCCGGCGCGAATCAGGAATAATCCGGTATCATGCAAGGCTTTAAAACTGCTGGAAATCGAATACGCCAGCCCTCGCTTCTCGCGGATCTCCACAAAAAGCCGGCTGGACATGTTTCCCCCCAGGATAATGCTCAACAGACTTAAAACATACCTGTCTTTGTGCCGCTCATGATAACCCGGCATACCCAAGGCCACATGCATTTGCTCAATATCCTTCTTATAGAACCGCGCGCGCGGCTTGGACTGGGCTCCGTTAACCTTAATATAATCCTGCTTGGGCAATGGGTTCAATGCGCTGAACGCTTTCCTGGTCAATTGTACGATCTTGGGATGGGTTAAATGCCCGCATGCCGCGACAACGATATTCTCCGGCGCGTAATGCCGCCGGTGAAACCCTCGGAGGTCCGCGGAGGCAATGCCGGTCACGGACTCCACCGAACCGGCGAGGTTCTTGCCCAAAGGATGCCCCGGCCACACGAGTTCGTCCAGCAGCTCAAGAACAAAGTATTGGGGGAGATCATGATACATCTTGATCTCCTCAACGATGACTGTTTTTTCCTTGGCGACATCCGCCGCGGCAATTTTCGGGCAGAGAACCATATCCGCCAAAACATCGAACGTCTGGTTGACATGCTTGGACGGAATCTTGGCGTAAAAACACGTTTGCTCTTCGGTCGTAAAGGCGTTTAGTGATCCCCCGACACCCTCTATCCTGCGCTTAATTTCCTCCCCAGAGTATTTTCGGCTTCCCTTAAACACGACATGCTCCAGAAAGTGCGCGATGCCCTTGATGCGGTCATCTTCATACCGCCCGCCAACGCCGATCCAGAAGCCCAGGGCAATGCTGTCGCGGTCCCTGATATCGTGCGTGATGATCCTCACACCGTTGTTTAATACCGTTTTTTTGTACATGGTTTATTCCCTTACCTTCAGCGCCCTGGCAAGCGTCCGGACAAACCCTGAGACGTTCGTCACGCAATCCCGCTTTCCCGCATTCCTGTTGATTCGGTCAACAATCGCGCTGCCCACGATCACGCCGTCCGCAACTTTGGCGGCCGCCTTGACTTGAACCGGCGTGGACACGCCAAACCCCACACAGATCGGTTTTGTCGTGAATTCCCGAAACGACCGGATTTTGGCCGCATTGCTCCTGTCAAACCCCTTACGCGCGCCCGTGACACCGGTCAGGGCCACGTAATAAATAAACCCCGTTGACTGTTTCACAATACGCCGGACCCGCTGACGGGTGGATGTCGGCGCCAGAAAAAAGATGGTCGCCATGTCATTTCGCTTGGAGTGGCGGATGATGCCTTCCGCTTCTTCCGGCGGCAGGTCCGGAATGATAATGCCGTCGACCCCGCTGCGCTTGGCATCTTGGACAAACTTTTGCTCCCCGTAATGGTATACGGGATTATAGTAAGTCATTAAGGCTATCGGTATCTGTGATTGTTGTCGGATGCGTTTAACAGTGTTGAGGATTCTCGGTATATTGACCGCGTTCTGCAGCGCCCGCTGGGAGGATGCCTGAATGGTCGCTCCATCCGCCAGCGGATCCGAGAATGGCACGCCCAACTCCACAATATCCACGCCGTTACGCTCAAATGACAAAACCAGCTCCTCGGTTATACGTAACGCTGGGTCCCCGGCGGTCACAAAGGCAATGAAGGCCTTCTGTCGCTTCTTTCTTAATTCTTTGAATTTTTGATCAATCCGGTTCATCGGAGGGGGTCGGGTTTAATCCTGAAGTCCTTCACAGAAATTTCTTTATCATTCCCATATCTTTATCCCCGCGCCCGGACAGGCAAACGATCACCGTGCTTGTCCTCCTGACGCGCCGGGCGAGTTTTTGCAAATACGCGATGGCGTGCGCTGTTTCCAGCGCCGGGATGATGCCCTCGGACTCTGACAGCAACTTTAAACCAGCCATGGCCGCTTTGTCGGTCACGGAAACATATTCAACGCGCCCGGTCTTCTTGTAATACGCGTGCTCCGGCCCCACCCCGGGATAATCCAGCCCGGCCGCGATCGAATGGGCGACCTCAATCTGCCCGTCCTTCGTTTCCAGTACCCTGCTCTTGCTGCCATGCAAAACCCCAATATCCCCTTTTGCCAGCGGAGCGGCATGCTGATGTGTTTGCAACCCGCGCCCGGCCGCTTCCACGCCGATCATCTTGACATTCTTATCCCCGATAAACGCGTGAAACAAACCCATGGCATTACTGCCGCCGCCAACACATGCCAGAAGATAATCCGGCAGCCGGCGCTCCTTTGTCCGGAATTGCCGGCGGGCTTCCCGTCCGATGACTGCTTGGAAGTCGCGCACCATGACCGGATAGGGATGCGGCCCGGCCACCGATCCGATGATATAAAAGGTATGACGCACATTCGTGACCCAGTCGCGGATAGCCTCGTTCATCGCGTCCTTAAGCGTTTGCGAACCGCTTGTCACCGGCACGACTTGCGCTCCCAATAAACGCATGCGGTCGACATTCAAGGCCTGGCGCTGGATATCCTCCGCGCCCATGTACACCACGCATTCCAGGCCCATGAGGGCGGCCGCCGTCGCCGTGGCAACGCCGTGCTGGCCAGCCCCGGTTTCGGCGATAATCCTGGTCTTGCCCATTTTCCTGGCAACGAGCACCTGTCCCAGCGTATTGTTGATCTTGTGGGCGCCGGTATGTAGGAGATCCTCGCGTTTCAGATATACCTTCAGCGTTTTTAAATGCGCGCTCAGCCGTTCGGCCAAGTACAGGCTGGTCGGCCGGCCGGCATATTCCGTCAGGTAATACCGGAATTCCCGTTTGAATTTCGCGTCCGAACGCAGCGATGTGAAGACCTTTTCCAGGTCTTCGAGCATGGCCATCAGCGTTTCGGGGACAAACTTGCCCCCGAATTCTCCGAAATGTCCGTTTTTATCAGGTAGTGTCATGTGGAATTGAACTTCCATCGGCGCCAAGTTACCAGTCACCGGGTGACGTGGCAATTGGTGACATGGCAACCACACATCATTTTGCTGTTTGGTTATGAGTACCTATTCAAGCATAAATACAGGGACAAGTCAAAAGGTTGCTGGGGTTATACTTTTTCGACCGCGTCCTCAATCAGATACTGCACGGCTTCCAATTCGTCCTTATCAAACCAAATCATCCCGCAGGTATGGCATTTATCGATTTCAACACGGTAGACTTCCGTATAAAACATGCGCAGCATCTTCGCCTTGACGTGCCGGCAATGGGGGCAAGTGAACAGGAGTTTCGGATCGCGCGCGATAATCCGCGTCCCGTGCATTCTTTCTTCGTTTTTAATTCCCTCGGCGATGCGTTGAATCCGTTCGGAAAACCCCACCTCCTGGCGGATGACAATCCTCTGGATTTCCGTCTCTCCGACCAGCGTCCCCTGGCAGCAGCCGCATTGAAAAACTTCCACCCCCTCGTAGATCAGCGGCTGCAAGGCCACTTGGCACCGCGGGCAATTATAACCGGCGCCCCCGCCAACCCCAGTCTTATACAAGGCATGCTGGACATCGTTGTCCTCATAGACCATTTTGACCTTGTCGCCGCCTACCGGCTGAATCCATGTCTCGGGCGTTATCCAATCCAGGGCCGGCAGCTGCGCAAGAGTAAACGGCCCCTTCCATTCCCCGTCTTTTTGGACCAGCCATTCTTTCGAGGCGGCATTCACCTGTGGGGCGGAAATGCGCGGCCGCTTTGCCTTGCGCTCCACTTCCTTGATCAGCGACTCGGCATCCGCGTGCGCCATGTTCAGCAGAATGCCGATACGCTCCTCAACGGGCGGATGCGTTGAAAACATGTCCGCCCAGAGTCCTTTTTGCTCATCGAGCGCGGAATAAACGGGATTGACGGTAAAAATCGCTTCCAGTTCCTGCGCCGGCAGCCCGGCCCCGCGCCAGCGGTAACTGATCGCGTACAGCGCCTCGGCCAGGCTTAAGGGATCGCGCGTCAATCGCACGGCGATCGCGTCAGCCCGGTATTCGCGCTGGCGCGAAATGAATAACCGCACCATCTGGCTCAACAATTTCGTAATCATCAGCAAAACATATATTAGTATCACGAATACGGCCCCTTGGGCGCCGCCGCGAAATTCCGCCGATGAATACCTTCGGCGACCGAGCCCTCCACCCCTAAAAAGCGCCTCGAATCCCCTCAACATGCCGCTATAAAGCTCAAACAGGGACGATGTGACGGTCGTCGCCAAGCAATCCCCCGTGACAATATGGGCCGCCTCATGCCCCACGACCGCTTCCAGCTGCGCGCGTGTCAGCCGGGCCAGCATGCCTTCCGTGACCCCGATCACGGCCCTGCCCGAAAAGTCCGAAACGGCAAAGGCGTTTATGGCCATGGTCGGGATGACCACCGGATCCATCTTTGTCCCTCCGGTAACCACCGAGACTTCGTCAACAATATTCTGCAGCCGCTGGTGATAAGTATCTTTGGGGTTGAGAGACTCCGCTCTCAGCACGCCCAGGATTTTTGCAATCAAATTGGAGGTGGCGTAGCTCCAGTGGCCGTAGCCAATGACAAGCGCGATCCCCAAAACAATAACGGATTGCCCGAGATTTAGCGATTGGAAAACAAATGTCCTGTCGTTCGAATACACATAACTCTTTCCCAGCGCAACTATCAGCCAGGAGGCAGCAAAGTAAAACAGGATTAAAAAAGAAAAGACAAAACCGATGGTGACGGTTTTGTCTTTTTCTATTTTGGTGAAGGAATACGGCATGCGGCTTCCGTCGTCGGGGAGCGCCTAAAACTTGACCTGGGGCGTTTTCTTTTCGGACGCGTCCTCAAGCTCAAAAAATTCCCGCCGTTTGAACTGAAACGCATTGGCGACGATGTTGTCCGGAAAAGATTGCACGGCCGTGTTGAGCCGGTTGGCTTCGTCATTGTAATATTGCCGTGCGAAACTGATTTTGTTCTCGGTGGAAACCAATTCCTCTTGAATCTGGCGCATGTGCTGGTCGGCCTTGAGGTTGGGGTAATTCTCGCTGACGGCGAACAGGCTGCGCAGAGTGCTGCTTAAAAAATTCTCGGCGGCCTGCTTGTCCTTGAGGGTGCTGGCATCGACCGCCTGCTGGCGAGCCTTGATGACGCTTTCCAGCGTCCCACGTTCATGCGCCATGTACCCTTTTGCCGTTTCCACCAAGTTGGGGATCAGGTCGTGCCGGCGCTTGAGCTGGACATCGATTTGTGACCATCCGTTCTTGGTGTTTTCGCGCAACTGGACAAAATTGTTGTAGATGGCGACTGCCCACAGGATAAGGACAGCCAGCACAGCGGCTAAGATTAATAGTACGGTCATATTCATCTCCTTGTGTTTTATGTTGATCTGATTTTATAAACCAGAACTCATCAGCGCAAAATTAATCCCACAGGATCCCGGCCTAACGCACGTGATTCTTGAACACCATGGACATTTTGCCCCAGCCGATGGCCCCGTCGATTTTCAGCGGAATCTTGAGCGGGCTGTTGTCAAACCATACTCTGTACTTTTTCGGCTCGCTCGCTATATAAAACGCTATATACCGCTTGTCATTCACTTCGATTTTTCCTGTTTCCTTGAGCTTCAGCCGGACATCGCGGGTCGGCAAATGCAGGTCGTAGGTGTCATTGGGGCTGAACCGGCCCAAAAGTCGCTGGCGGTAGATGTATCCGTAAATATTGTCAAACCGGCCGCCGTTTTCAATGACCTCCTGCGTGGTCTTTCCGCCGGCCTTCTTAACGATCCTGACTTTCCCCTTTTGGGCGTCATAATACTCAATGATGTCTTCCTTTTTTCCGAAAATATCCAGGTTTCTCTTAATCAAAAGAGGGTGAAATGTTTCCGGGTCAAGGTATATCTGTTCTTTGTCAAAAAACTTAAAGCCGGTCGCGGTCACCGTGAGGGATAGCGCCTTGCGGTTATTGATCTCGACCAGGC
>MHGR01000129.1:5376-5701 GCA_001805655.1 Omnitrophica WOR_2 bacterium RIFCSPHIGHO2_02_FULL_52_10 | reverse complement strand
CACGATGGTCTCGCCCGTTTCAATGCGCTCAAACGCAAAACAAGGTTGTGCATCGCCGAATGTCCTCATCATACAAAGCGCTAGACCAAAGACCCAAAAAATCAACTGACTTGCCCGTTTCCGGCCGGCGGTTTCAATCATCGGTATGATAGCTCCCGAAATACCCTTTTTTGAATAATTTTCGTCGGCAAAACCCCCGCGAAACGCGGTAGGTAAAAAAATAGGCCAGCGGGCGCAAGGGATTGTAGATTTCATCGCAGGCCATGTGCACGGTCAACCCCACCGCCATGCCCACCCAGACCGCATTGAGGTCAAAATAGAATAT
>MHGR01000129.1:5262-5343 GCA_001805655.1 Omnitrophica WOR_2 bacterium RIFCSPHIGHO2_02_FULL_52_10 | reverse complement strand
CTTAGGAAGCACGCCACCAATCCCGGCCAGGACTTCATCCAGACGGCCAGAAGCGCCGTAGCGCCGGCGGAAATAACCACG
>MHGR01000129.1:0-5244 GCA_001805655.1 Omnitrophica WOR_2 bacterium RIFCSPHIGHO2_02_FULL_52_10 | reverse complement strand
GGGCGTCGTACTCCTTGATGTACTGCTCCAGGGCGCGCGTGCCCTTATACAGCGCATTGACAAAAATAAACTCGTCGTTGGTGTGGGCCGTTCCGCGGGCGCCGAAGCCGGTGGCAAAGGCGGGAATGTTATATTTTTGAAAAAAGGTGATCACGGTCGCCCCGTTGCTGCCCTTAAGCGCCGCCCCGCACTTCAGTTTCTGCGCCGTTTTGATCCAGATTTGCACGAAAGGATGATTGGGGTTTATCTCATACGGCATTTGAAGGTCCATGATGATGAATTTATACCTCCTGGCTTCGCTTTGAATGACGCGCTCGATTCTATGCCGAATCACATTTGGATTCATCCCGATGGCAAACCGCATGTCCAGGTGAAACTCGCAGAAATCCGCCACGATGTTCACCTTATCCCCCCCGTGAATAACGCCGATGTTCATGGTGGGGGGATGTAACAAGGGATGTTTTTTGAACCGCCACTTAAGCTTTTTCAGCTTTGTAATGATGCGCGCCGCCGCCTCGATCGCGCTTTCCCCGCGCCAATTATAGGCGCCGTGCGCCTTTTTCCCGAATATCTGAATACAGCTGTGAAAAAGGCCCTTTTGAGCGATGATGGTGTCAAATCCATCCGAATCCAGGACCATCGCCAGCCGCGGTTTAAGCACCCTCTTTTCCAGAAGTGGAATAATCCCGTATTGGCTGCCCGTTTCCTCATCCACGGTCGCCGCCATGACCACGTCCTTCTTCAGCCGCACTTTATCTTCAGCCAGGCTGCGCATCGCCTCCATGGCGGCGGCCAGATTGCCTTTGTCATCGCTGGCGCCGCGCCCGTACATTTTGCCGGCGATGACTTGCCCGCCCAATGGGTTATATTTCCAACCCTGGCCGATGGGGACCGTGTCAAAATGCGGCGTGATTAAAATGGCTTCCCGCGCGGCCTTTTTGCGGGCCCAGGCGCCTTTCAGCGTGGCTACGACATTAGGCCTGTTTTTGGCATAGGTGTACATCTTGACCGCCAGACCCAGGGAGCGCATGTCCTTTTCGATGAACTTCGCCAAGGCCAGCTCATGGCCGGGAGGATTTTCGGAATTGCAGGAAATGACTTTTTGGGTGAGTTTGATTAGGCGTTGTTTGTTGATCATTCAATCGTATCTCGTGAAGCGTGAAGCGCATCACGTTTCGCGCTTCACGAACGACGTTTCACGATTTCCTTTTTTACTTCAAAAACTCCTTCGCCTTCATCGCCCCGAGCTCCCGCGCGTAGTCTTCATAATCAATGATATGCAGGCCGGGCCGCTGGGCGTTGATCTTCTGCAATTTCGGGAGATGGCTGCGGACATTGCGGAAGGCGATGTATTTAATTTCCGCGTGACACTTGGGGCAGGCCGTCTCCTCCAGTTTCAGGTCCACGGCCTGGCACGCCGCACATTGGGCCGACAGGTCGCCGTAAATGAGCAGGTGCCCTCTAACTTCATTCATATCGAATTTTTTATAGGTGCGGATAAATTTCTCGGTCATAGGGAATAATTATAACACAAGAAAATCGCCCCGTATAACATTTAGGCGATTTTCTAGCCCCACGGGTCATTATTTAATGTAAGGGGGCAAAAAATGCAATCCGAATGATTGGATCGTCTTTTTTCAAATTGAATATGTAGGGGACGCACATTGTGCGTCCCCTACGGTTCATTATACATCAATACAATTTTGATTTACCCGCATATATCCAAAAAAAATCTCTTCCCGGAGAACCGCTCCAGCAAGAGAAAAATAAGCCGATAAAGGGGGATGTCTCCCCTTTACGCGCTTCGGCAACTCAGCCGCCATGTTGTCCTCAACCAGCCACGGTCTTAAAATGCCCGGAATGTTACTTCAGGGCCTCTTAGGTATTAGACAATTTAGGCCTGTAGTTTTGTGTCCCCGGATTTCCCCGGGTTTACCTTTATCGGCTTGTTAAAAATATAACATATTTCTCAAGCACTTACAAGCCAGCCGTAACTGTAATAAACTCTGTTAGTTATGCTGACCAAACCGAACAGCGTCAAAGAAGGCCCTGACCTTTCGGGGATCTTTAACCCCAGGCGATTGTTCCACACCGCTGGAAACATCTACAGCATAAGGAGTTACAGCGCTTAAAGCCGCCCGGAGGTTCTCCGGGGTAAGGCCGCCCGATAATATGAACGGCTTATCTATTTTCTGCCCTTTGAGCACATCCCAATTGAACGTTTTTCCCGTGCCTCCGGCAACTTTCTCATCATACGCGTCGAACAAAAAAGCGGCGACCTTGTATTTATGGATCATTTCAGCCGTAAAAAAATCCCTGATGCGGAAGGCCTTGATGATCTTAAAATCCTTGAACCGCTTGCAATAGACGGGCGATTCATCGCCGTGAAACTGGACGGTATTTATCCTGGCGAAATGGCAGATATCCCGGGCCGCCCGCTCGGACTGGTCCAAAAATACGCCCACAGGCGTGACAAACGGCGGCAGCGCCTCAATGATCTTGCGGGCCCGGCTTGGAGAAACATAGCGCGGGCTTTCCTTGGAGAATATGAACCCCACCGCCCAGGCCCCGTAATACGCGGCCTTCTGGGCGTCTTCCACGTTCGTTATGCCGCATACTTTTACCTTAACCATGCATAATTTCCTTCATCTTTCGCGAGATGTCACGCTCCCGCATAAACGCCTCACCGATGAGCACCGCATGCACCCCGAAATCCTCAAGCGCCTTGATCTCATCATGCGCGTGATACCCGCTCTCGGCAACGATGATTTTATCCTTTGGAATACCAGGAACGATGCGCAGACATGTGTCCATGTCGACGGCAAACGTGGTGAGGTCGCGGTTATTTATGCCGAGGATCTCCGCGCCGGCGGCCAAGCCCCGCTCAAGCTCCTCTTCCGTGTGTATCTCCACCAGGCTGTCCATGCCCAGCACGCCGGCCAATCGGATCAGTTCCCTCAGTTTGCTATCCGCCAATACCGCGGCAATCAGCAAAACCGCGCTCGCCCCATTTGCCAGGGCTTCATAAACCTGCCCTTCGTCAAGAATAAAATCCTTGGCAAGAACAGGCAGCTTGACCTGTGCGCTGACTTGGCGGATAAATTCCGGCTTGCCAAGAAAATATTTATCCTCGGTCAGGACGGATATCGCCGCGGCGCCCTGGGACTCGTAAATGCTCGCAATGGACAACACATCAAAATCTTTCCGGATGAGTCCTTTGGACGGTGAGGCCTTTTTGATCTCGGCAATGAGATTAATCGGACCTGACTTTGTAATGCTTTTCCGGAAGGTTCCGGGCGTGCCGCGTCTTTTTGCATTTTTGCGGTAGGCGTCATACTTTTGCTTGTTCTTTTTTATGACGTCCCGCTTATATTCCAGGATTTCGTTGAGTATCGATGCGGCCATGGGATGCGCTTAAACCTTCTGGGTGAACTTTATGAGTTCCTCCAGTTTTTGAGAGGCCTTGCCCGAATCAATCGTTTCCTTGGCCATGTCCAGCCCCTGAGAAATATTTTTTGCTGCCTCGGCGACATACAGCGCATAGGCCGCGTTCAGCAGGACAATATCCCGCTTCGGTCCTTCCGTCCCGTTGAGAATTTCCCGGCAAATGGCAACATTGGTTTCGAGGTCACCCCCCTCCAGGTCGCGCGGCTTGGCCGGGCTGAACCACAGTTCGTCCGGCTGGATATCATAAGAGATGATCTCCTTGCCGTCATATTCGCTGATAAACGTCTTGCCGGTTGTCGTGATTTCGTCCAGGCCGTCGCTGCCGTGGACAACGACCGCCCGTTTCAACCCCAAGTTCCTTAAAACATGCGCCATTGGCTCAACCAGCTCGCGGCTGTAAACGCCTAATATTTGATGCGTGGCCCGGGCGGGATTGGTCAGGGGCCCCAAAAGGTTGAAGATTGTTTCAACGCCGAGTTTCTTGCGCACCGGGGCCACCTTCTTCATCGCCGGGTGGAGGTTCTGGGCAAACAAAAACGCGATGCCGACCTCGTCCAGGCAGGCGCTTAAGCGCTCCTGCTCAACGTGCAAATTGACCCCGAGGGCTTCCAGGACATCGGCGCTGCCGCATTTGCTGGAAACGGAGCGGTTGCCGTGCTTGGCCACCGCGACCCCGGCCCCGGCCACCACCAGTGCCGTGACCGTTGAAATATTAAAGGTATTTTTTCTATCACCTCCGGTCCCGCAGGTATCGAGGATTTTTTTATGCCTGGTCGCAATCCCGGTGACAAATTTGCGCATGATCTTTGCCGCGCCGGTAATCTCATCCACCGTCGGCCCTTTTTCTCTTAATGCCAGGAGAAAATCGGCCATATCTTTTTCCGAGGCCTTGCCGGACATAATGTCATGCATGGCTTCTTCAATCTCGGCCTGGGCCAGGTTTTCGCCCTTTTGGATGGTTTGAATAAACTTCCTCATCGCGCGCTGATCCTCAAAAAATTGCTTAGGATGTTCTTGCCCTCCGTGGTCAGGATCGATTCCGGATGGAATTGGACCCCCCACATCGGACAATCCTTGTGGCTGATCCCCATGACCTCCCCGTCGCTTGTCTGCGCGGTCACGTCAAAGCATTTGGGCATCGATTTCCGCTCGATGACCAGCGAATGGTAGCGCGTGGCCTCAAACGGATTCTTGATCCCTTTGAAAATCCCCTGATTGTTGTGGCGGATCTGCGAGGTCTTGCCGTGCATCAGCTTCTTGGCGTTCACAATCTTCCCGCCATAGGCATAGCCCATGCATTGATGGCCCAGGCAGACCCCCAGAATCGGGATCTTGCCGGCAAACGCTTTTATCAGGTCAACGGAAATCCCCGCGTCCTCCGGCCGGCCCGGCCCGGGGGAAATGACAATCTGCTCCGGCCGCAGAGCCTCAATTTGCTTTAACGTAATCTTGTCGTTACGGTATATTTTCATGTCGGCGCCCAACTCCCCGAAATACTGGACGAGATTATAGGTAAAGGAATCATAATTATCGATCATAAGGATCATGACGTTTCCTGCTTATCGTGAGCTGAGCAGTCTTCAGCTATCAGCCGTCAGTCGTCAGTTCCACCAATTGAAAATTAAACATTAACGTTGGAAAACTCATAAATTTTACTCTTTCTCTCTGTAAACCTTCGCCCCTAAACCCGTTAGTTTTTTATCCAAGTCCTCATACCCGCGCTCCAGATGGTAAATGCGGTGGATTTCCGTGCGCCCCTTCGCCGCCAAACCGGCAACAATCAGGGCCGCGGACGCC
>MHGR01000128.1:6911-6984 GCA_001805655.1 Omnitrophica WOR_2 bacterium RIFCSPHIGHO2_02_FULL_52_10 | reverse complement strand
CAAGGTTCAGCAGATGGACGATTTTCTCCAGGTTGGCGCCATACTGGCGGATGGGCTGGAGCCGGACGGCCAG
>MHGR01000128.1:3875-6897 GCA_001805655.1 Omnitrophica WOR_2 bacterium RIFCSPHIGHO2_02_FULL_52_10 | reverse complement strand
AGTCCTCCAGCGAGACCTTGTTCCCGAACATCTTTCCCGCGTAACCCGCGGACCCACTGTCGGTCAAAAGGTAGGCGGTCCCCAGGAAACCGAAGGAAATGATAATGACGACGGCGATGACCCAAATGATTTTCTTGGCGACGCCTTTTTTGCGCAGGGATTTTAACATATCTTGCTGTTTATGAATTGGTTGCCGTAATTCAGAAAATATGAAAGTGATTATATAGCCGCAGAAGGCCTTTGACAAGAGATTTTCCGGGGGATTAAGGAAATTCGTCTTTTGTTTGCAATATAACTACTCTTAATATTATACTTATAGGGAGCCATAATTGTCTTTACAAGGCAGATACACGAATATATAATACGCTGTCCGTTTTTTATCTAAAGGTAACAGGATGAATAAGATGGGAAACGGAGGGGGAGAGTAAACGTCGACTATATCTAGAGTAAGCAGTCTTAGGAAACCAGATGCGTAAACTGAAATTAGGGTTGCCGAAGGGGAGCCTGCAGGACGCGACCATCAAGGTATTTGAGCGGGCAGGGTTTAAAATCTATGTATCCGACCGGTCTTATTTCCCTTCCATTGACGACGGGGAAATTGAGCCGGTTTTGCTCCGGGCGCAGGAGATGTCGCGCTATGTGGAGGAGGGGGCTTTGGATTGCGGGATCACCGGGGCCGACTGGGTATTGGAGAACGGTTCTAAGGTCGTCCCACTGGCGGATTTGGTTTATGCCAAACAATCCTCCGTTAAGGTGCGCTGGGTCTTGGCGGTACCGAAGCGTTCAGCGATCAAATCCGTTAAGGACCTCAAAGGAAAAAAAATCGCGACGGAGATCGTGAACGTTACGAAGGCATATTTGAGCAAGAACAAAGTTAAAGCCGACGTCGAATTCAGCTGGGGGGCGACCGAGGCGAAGGTCGCTGACGGGCTGGTGGATGCCGTTGTTGAATTGACCGAAACGGGAAGCAGCCTGCGGGCCCACAAGTTGAGGATTGTTTCCACGATTTGCGAGTCCACGACACAGTTTATTACCAATAAGAAAGCGATCAAGGATCCGTGGAAAAAGCGGAAAATGAACCAAATCGCTTTGCTGCTCAAGGGGGCCATTGACGCCAACAACATGGTCGGCCTGAAATTGAATGTCGAAGAGAAAAATCTGAAGAAAGTGCTGGGCTTGCTGACCTCGCTTAAAAAACCGACGATTTCTTCTTTGAGTGACGATAAATGGAGGGCGGTAGAGATCGTGATTGACGAGGGTACCGTAAGGACGTTAATCCCGAAATTGAAAAGTGCCGGCGCGCAGGGGATCATTGAATACCCGTTGAACAAGTTAATTTATTAACCAAAACAGGACTCGTTTGTATGCCGTGTGGAAGAAAAAGAAAAAGGCGTAAAATCAGAACGCATAAGCGTAAAAAGCTGAGAAAAGCGTTACGCCATCTGAAGAAACGCAAGACTCGCTAAAGACCTGATACAAGGTGGAATAATGCGATACGCAAGAACACAAAAAATCATTGCCGGTCTGGCCGTCTGGGCGGCAGTTGTTTTGTTCGCTTGCCGTGCGGACGCGTTTACCGATCAAGACCAGGTAGCGTACTCGAAAGGGCTTGCCCATTACTCCCTGGGGCAGGTGTTCGATCTGCTAGGGATGACCAACCGGGCGGTCCTCGAATATGAAGAGGCGCTGCAATATGATCCCAGCAGCTATTTAACACATTTGCGCCTGGGGGCGGGATACGCGCGGCTGAATATGCTGCCGGAGGCCATCGAGGAGCTTAAGCTGGTTCATAAATATAATTCCGAGGACATGCAATCCCATTATTTGCTGGCGTTGATTTATTCCACACGTATGGAATATACCCTGGCCGCCGACGAATATGAGTTGATCCTAAGGACATTTTCAGAGGCTGAGCCGCAGAATATTCAGATTTACAGCTACCTGGGGCAGCTTTATTATTCCCAGAAGAAATACGATAAGGCCATTGAGCAGTACGAAAAAATCCTTACCTTTGAGCCGAAAAATGCCGATGTCCTGTATCTGCTCGGTTCCCTATATTGGGAGGCAGGCGACAGGAGACTGGCCATCGACCTGCTGGAGCAATCGGTTGTGATTGACCCCCAGCATGACAGCAGCCTCAACACCCTGGGATATTTTTATGCCGAAAATGATATGCGGCTCGATGAGGCCAATGACTTGATTGTGCGCGCGCTGGAAATCAGCCCTGAAAACGGCGGTTATCTGGACAGTTTGGGATGGGTTTACTATAAAAAAGGCATGTACCAGGAGGCCCTCGAAACACTGATCAAAGCCGATCAATACCTCAAGGACCCGGTTATTTATGACCATATCGGTGATGTTTACCATAAATTGAATCATTTGGAAGATGCCATCAAATATTGGGAGCTTTCCCTTCAGTTATTACCGAGACAGGAGTCTGTTATCAACAAGATTAATACTGTCAGAAGCGAGCTTCAGAACCAGGTAACTTCTAGCCCTTAATTATTCTTCATGAACGGTGTCACGCTTTCTTCCCCTGCCAAATTAAATCTTTTCCTTAAAGTCCAGAACAAAAGAACCGACGGCTACCATAATATCGTTACGGTTTTCGAGCGCATCGATCTTGCCGACAGGATCAGCTTCCGGCCGACCGCCTCCGACACATCGGTACAGATTACCTGTAACCACAAAGGTGTTCCGGTGGGGCCGAAAAACCTGATTCATAAAGCCGCGCGGCTTTTGAGGGAGAAATATAATATAAAATGGGGCGCGAGGATCCGGCTTGATAAAAACATACCGGTTGCGGCCGGATTGGCCGGCGGCTCCAGCAATGCCGCAGCAGCCCTTTTGGGATTAAATAAAATCTGGGACCTTCGATTAAGCAAGCAGGAATTGGTTTCCATAGCCAAAAAAATCGGCAGTGATGTGCCCTTCTTCCTGCATGACACCAGTTGGGCCTTGGGCACGGAGCGGGGCGACCGTATCAGAAAGCTGGATATTAAGACCCGCTTTTGGCACATCC
>MHGR01000128.1:692-3866 GCA_001805655.1 Omnitrophica WOR_2 bacterium RIFCSPHIGHO2_02_FULL_52_10 | reverse complement strand
GAAACTGCCTGTTTCCCCTGCAAAGAGCGCCCGGATAAATGCGTCTTCCGCCCATAATGTGGGGGGCACGAATTTGTTGACAAAAATTAATCATAATGCTAATATCCTAATCCGCAACTTAAGGAAAGGCAATATATTAGAGGCAGGATCTGCGCTTTCCAATGATCTTGAAGGCGAAATTTTCAGACTTTATCCGCCGTTAAGGAAATTGAAAGAACGGTTAAAGTCATTGAATACCAAAGGGGTTATGGTATCCGGCAGCGGTCCCTGCGTATTTGGATTGACTGCGACAGAGGAGGATGCCAGATCCTTAAAAAGAATTTTATCAAAACGCTTTTCGCAGGTTTTTGTGGCAAAAACTCTTTAGGTTTTTGGAGGCGGGCGGCTATAGCGTGTTTGGCCCGGGAGGACCTAATTCTGTGTAGCTTATAAGCGGCGGCATATAAGCGGAGCAGAAAAGGAGTTTGTCATGGAAATTACAGAGATTCGTATATTTCCGAAGGAAGGCCTGGACAAGAAATTAAAAGCGTATGCAACGGTAACTTTTGACAACGCCTTTGTTGTAAGAAACATCAAAATCATTCAGGGCGCGAGCGGTCTTTTCATCGCCATGCCGTCGCGTAAGATGAAATACCTGTGCCCGAATTGTCGTTCTAAAAATGAAGTAGGCAGCAAATTTTGCAATCATTGCGGCGCATCCATAGGATCCGGACTGCAGCGGGCCAGCAATGCAGATGCGAAAGCAGAACACCGGGACATTGCCCATCCCATCACTCAGGAATTTCGCGAGTACCTCCAGACGAAAATCCTGAGGGCCTACGAAAAAGAGATTGTTGCGGGGGACGGATCAGGTAACACTTCTGAACAAGTTTCCTCTCATGCACATTAAGAAGGTGTTTTCGGCAACTTTCTGGGAACCCAGGAACGGTTAGCCGCGGGATCGCTTTGTTTCGGCGCAGGAACGGTGAAACGCGGATGTTGCTGAAAGACCATTTTCCTATTCGGGAATGAATGCGCGGATGTTGCCCGGTGGTGTAATCGGTAACACAGCAGAATTTGGATCTGCATTTCCAGGTTCGAATCCTGGCTGGGCAGCTTGGCTTCGCTGGATACATTGACGGTAAAACCATGAAAGACCTCCGAACCATAATTCTCGCGGCGGGTAAGGGGACGCGGATGAACTCGGATATTCCGAAAGTCCTGCATACGGTCTGCGGCAGGCCGATCATCCAATATGTGTTGGATATTACCAAGGGCCTCGGATCTTTGAAAACCTATGTCATTCTGGGACACAAGGGGGCAGCCGTTAAAACGGCGCTTGATGGCATGTTTATCGGCGTCGAACAGGCCAGGCTGCTGGGTACCGCCGATGCGGTCAAATGCGCGGAAAGCCACTTGCGAAACTACCGCGGAGATGTCCTTATTTTAAGCGGGGATACGCCGCTGTTGAAGCTGGCAACGGTCAAGCGGCTGGTGCAGAAACATAAGAGGTCGGACGCCGCGTGCACGTTCTTGACGGCTGTCGTGCATAACCCCAAAGGCTACGGCCGGGTCATCAGGAATGAAAGCGGCGCTGCCGTGGCGATCCGGGAAGATAAGGATGCGTCGGGCTATGAGCGCGATATCGCCGAAATCAATGTCGGGGTTTATTGCTGCCGGAGCAAGGAATTGTTCGGCGCGCTTAAGGCGGTCAAAATCAACGCGAAAAAGAAAGAATTCTATCTGACGGATATCATCGAATATTTTTCCCAGCAAGGCCGGCGGATTGAGACCGTCGAAACCGAAGACCCCAGCGAAGGGTTGGGCGTCAACACCAGGGAAGATCTGGCGACGGCCGAATCCGTCGTGCGGCGTGACATTCTGCGGGATTTTATGATCCAGGGGGTGACGATCATTGACCCCGGCACGACGTATATCGATGCCGGCGCGAAAATCGGGAGTGATACCGTTATTTACCCGTTTACGTTTATTGAGGGCGATGTCCGCATCGGGAACCACTGCCGCATCGGTCCTTTTGCCAGGCTACGTCTCGGCACAAGAATCGAGGACAGGGTTGAGATCGGCAACTTCACGGAGGTCTCCAGGACAAGGGTGGGGACAAAGTCCTTCATGAAGCATTTCAGCTTTCTCGGGGATACTTCGGTCGGCGCGCAGGTCAATATCGGGGCCGGCGTTGTCACGGCGAATTTCGACGGCCGGCAAAAAAATAAGACGAAAATCGGCGACGGCGCGTTTATCGGGTCGGATGCCGTCCTCATCGCGCCGGTCAAGATAGGGAAAAAGGCGGTAGTCGGCGCTGGAAGCGTGGTCACCAAGGGGAAAACAGTCCCGGACGGCAGTGTCGCCGTGGGGGTTCCGGCAAAAATTATTTCGGGAGGGAGGCGTCCATGAACGGTCTAGCGGTTTTTACAGGGAATGCGAATCCGCAACTGGCAAAAGATATCTGCAAGGAGCTGGGGGTTAAGCTGACCGATGTCCTTGTCGCGCGTTTCAGCGAGGGAGAAATCAGGGTTGAGATCAAGGAGAACATCAGAGGCAAGGATGTTTTCATCATCCAGCCGACATGCCCTCCGGCCAATGATAATTTGATGGAGCTGTTGATATTGATTGATGCCGCCCGCAGGGCGTCGGCGGACAGAATCACGGCCGTCATTCCTTATTACGGATATGCCCGGCAGGACCGGAAAGACCAGCCGCGCGTTCCCATCACGGCCAAGCTGGTGGCGAACTTGATCGTTGCGGCAGGCGCCGGGCGTGTTCTAACGATGGACCTCCATGCGAACCAGATCCAAGGATTTTTTGACATTCCCGTTGACCATTTGTATGCGATCAACGCGCTTTGCGAGCATTTTGATCAGATGAAGTTAAAGAATCTGGTCGTTGTTTCACCGGACGTCGGGGGAATCAAAATGGCGCGGGCCTATGCCAAGCGGCTGGGGGCCGGTCTCGCTATCGTTGACAAACGCCGGAATAGCCCTGAGTCGACGGATGTCATGCATATTTTGGGGGATGTCAAAGGGAAAAACGCCGTCCTGGTCGATGACATTTGCGCGACGGCAAGCTCTTTGATTGAGGCGATTGGGGCCTTGAAGAAAGAGGGCATTCAGGATGTTTATGCCGCGGTCAGCCACGGCATCCTTTCCGATAAGGCGATCGAACGGATCAATGATTGTA
>MHGR01000128.1:0-666 GCA_001805655.1 Omnitrophica WOR_2 bacterium RIFCSPHIGHO2_02_FULL_52_10 | reverse complement strand
CGAAGATTCGCGCGGTCAGCGTTGCCCCGCTTTTGGCGGAGGCGGTGCGCCGGATACACGATGAGGAATCCATCAGCTGTTTGTTTGACGTAGCATAAAAACACACAAGACAACGGAAGAGGGCTAATTCGATGGAAGAAATAAAACTGGATGTTCAAATCAGGGAAGAAATCGGAAGCCGGAAAATCAAGGGCCTCCGCCGGGAATTTCTCGTGCCGGCGATCGTCTACGGGGAGGGGAGCAAGAAACCGACCCCCATCAAGGTCGACCGCCGCGCCTATGAACGCATCATGCGCCATCATCAAGGCCAAAGCGTGATCTTTCAGCTCAACATCATGGAGGGGAATAAAAAACTGAGGCACTATTCGGCCATCGTCAAAGAAGAGCAGCATGAGCCTGTTTCAGACGACCTGCTGCACATTGATTTTAACCGCATCTCGCTGGACAAGGAAATTGAGGTCAAAGTCCCTGTCGTGACCAAAGGGGAGGCGATCGGCGTAAAACAGGACGGCGGTTCCCTGGATCACGCGTTGTGGGAACTGGATGTCGTTTGTTTGCCGACGAAAATCCCTGAAAAGATAGAAATCGATGTCAGCGGACTTAAAATCGGAGACGCGATCCATGTCAAGGACGTTGCTCTTCCCGCCGGGGTCATCACCAAGCACG
>MHGR01000127.1:13725-16729 GCA_001805655.1 Omnitrophica WOR_2 bacterium RIFCSPHIGHO2_02_FULL_52_10 | reverse complement strand
CTGTCATCGGGGTTCCCCAGCTCATACCGCCGTTTGAAGTATTCGGCCGCTTTATCCGTTTTTCCCATGCGCTGGTATAAATACGCCAGATTGTTGTAGGCCGGCAAGTAGTCCGGGTCCAGATCGAGGGCTTTTAAATAAAACTTCTCCGCCCGGGAAAGCATATCGATGTTCTCATAGAGAACACCCATGTCGTTGAGGACAACCGGATTCTCCAGCCCCAACGCCGTGGCTTTGGTGTAATAGGCTAAGGCCTCGTTCAGATTACCCTTTTGCTGCTCCGCATACCCTAAGGCGCGATAATTCTCGGCGGTTTCATTTTGGATATCTGCAGATGCGTGTGTTTGAAAGGTAATGCTAGATAAGAAAATAAGAAGCGCAGAACTGCTTTGCAGTGACCTTAAGAATCTTGCAAACGCATTAAGCATAATACATTATCCTCTGTTTGGCAAGAAAATTTTCTGGCAAAATCCCATGGGCTCCAACCTCTGTTCCCGGCAAACCCCGCCGGCCCGATAACTGTTTAATGGTCAATCAGTTCTGTGGATATGCCTTCCGAAGGATTATTTTCGGGGTTATGCGCCTCAACGGCAGTATGTTCCCGCTCCTCCGACGCCCCGCCTATATCGATGGATTCTCCCCGCTCAATCTCTTCCTTCCATGTCCGCGCTTGAGAGTCTTCATTAACCAGGATTGCCCCCACGACCCTGTTCCCCTTGATATACAATGCCCTATATTTACCTGTCTCCCGGTCAAATGTTTGCCGGACTTCAACGCCTTCCCCCCTAACCGTTTGCCCGATGACCGTTAAATCAAACCCCTCCCATTTCAGGGTTTGAGGAACAACTGGAACATGAAAAGGCACGTCCTGCCCGTAAATGGCCCCGACCGCTGTTTTTGCCTGTGCTTCAAGGAGCGCCGGCTCATTGACCAAATTGATGTCAAGGGCAGTCTCCTGACTTAAGCCAACCAGATCCAGGGCAAAAATACTTTTAATATTCGAGCGGAAACTCCGGTCCACATAAATCTGGCTGGCCATTTGAAGCTCAGAGCCCGAAAACAGCCGCAGGTCTTCATCCATTTCGACAAAAATAACGATATCCGTGGCAAAGACCTTGCCGGACTTCAGGCGGACGGCCTTGGCGTCCCCGTCCCCCAAGATTTCCGTCAGCGGATTTCCCCGTATGATGCGCACACCGATTTCCTCAAACCGCCCGACCAGCCATTGGGCGGCATCCTCCTCAAAATGCTCTGAAATAAAGTTGTTTTCCGAAGCAATCACAAGCACCTCTTTCTTCCGGCCGGCGATCGCGGCCGCGGCCTGCAGCCCGGCAAAACGGTCCGAATGGATGGTGACGGCGTTCACCAGGGGGAGCTCCTTTGTTATTTGCTCGATATCTTTGAGTTTTTTATAGCCAAAAACGCGCGTCTTGGTCGCTCCCTTGATTGGAGGAAATCTGTTTTCAGGCGTGTCGGCGATGACCAGCACTTCGTAATCGATCTGCTCCTTATCCTCGGTAAATATGATCTTGCGTTTGATATTTATGCGGGATATTTTCTTATCAAGCACGACTTCAACATTATTCCACTCAAAAAACTCCCTTGATTTCATGAAAACTTTATCCAGCGCGATTTCCTTGGCGAGCAGCGGCGCAAATAAATCCCTACGGTAGGGATGATGCCCGTCAAAGGCGATCAAAGTAACGGCACATTGCTTATCATGCGCGCGGATCTGCTCGATGACGCTGACCGATGCCGCCGTGCTTCCCCAAATCACGATTTTATTCATACAATCCTATCCCCCCGTGTTGACATTTGCATTTTATACGCTTCGATGCCGTTACGCATCAGCATCACGACCGTGACCGGGCCCACCCCCCCGGGGACCGGCGTTAGAAACGCGGCCCTCTTGCGCGCCCCCTCAAAGTCCACATCGCCGACGATGGTTTCGCCCTGCCGGTTAATGCCCACATCAATGACCACGGCCCCTTTTTTAATCCACCCCCCAGGAATCAGCGCCGGTCTCCCTACGGCGACAATCAGTATGTCCGCCCGTCCGACATGTTCCCTCAGCCGGCCGGCCTCGCTGGTGGCGACATGGCAAACCGTCACAGTCGCGTACTCTTCCAGCAGAAGCAGGCTTAGCGGCTTGCCCACGATATGGCTGTGCCCGACAATCACGGCCTCCTTGCCCCGCAACCCGATGCCGGTCGCCCGGATATGCTCCATGACCGCCGCCGGCGTGCACGGGATGATCCTCGTGTCGCCTAAAATCATCTTTCCGATGTTGGCCACATTGATCCCTTCCAGGTCCTTGTTTGTATCGACAAAATTTGCCACGATGCCGTAATGGATACGCTCCGGAAGGGGCTTGTGGATCATGATCCCGTTCACGTCTTCATCCGCGTTAAATCTGCGGATGCGGCCGATTAACTCCTCCTGGGAAGTATCTCGGGGAAGGGTCGTCAATTCATACCGGATGCCGATATAGTCCGCCGCCAATCGTTGCGACCGCGCGTACGCGCACGCGCCGTGCTCCTCCCCGACCATGATATTAACCAGCCGCGGGGCCGCGCCGGTTTTCTTGCTTAAGTCCGCCACCTCCACTTTCAAGGCGTCCTTGAGCCTTTGCGCCAGGGCCTTGCCATCGAGAATTTGAGCGCTCACGAATTCACCTTAACATTAATCATTGCGGCATTAAACGCCGCCATGAGCATTTCCGCCGCCACCTCTATGTCGCTCATCAAATGTTTATTGCCCCTTTCGACCAAAAAGGGCAGCAGGTCCACGCCTTGGTAACACAACCGGCAGACCTCGCGGGGAACGCCCGCTGCCCTGCGCAGCGCCAGCTTCTTAACTCCTGCACCGGCCCGGCGGGCTTTGACCACGCTCAAATAAGCCTGCGCATCCAGGTCAATCAACGCCACGAGGCGCCGGCGCAGCGCCGCACCCCGGGCAATGATCTTTTGAATCCTGTTTTCAACGCTTTTTGATTTGGATTTAC
>MHGR01000127.1:6490-13703 GCA_001805655.1 Omnitrophica WOR_2 bacterium RIFCSPHIGHO2_02_FULL_52_10 | reverse complement strand
TAACAGGAGAGCATCTCCCGTCGCGGCGACTAGGGCCGCGGCCGAGCCTCCGCCCGGAACAGGTGTTTTTTTAGACAGAACATCAAGGTATTCTTGAAGCGTGTGGTCTTTATACTTTTTCATGAAAATGGTTCAGGATTGCCAAAGGAAAGTTTGCCGCAATGTTCCTGTGTTACATATTCATACTAACTTAAACATTTCCCGTTTTCAATAGCTACCTGCGCTTTTTCTGTGTCAACCCTTCGACTAGCCCCGCTCTTAAGAGCGGGCTTGGCTCAGGGTGACTCTGAGCGGCGCCTTTTATCCCCGCCTTGAAAGGCGGGGCTTGGGCGCCGTCGAATGAGTCTAAAGAGGAGCATGGTTACAGGATTTCAAACGCGTCGGGCACTATCTGGATGGACGCGCAACCTTCCTGTCCCAGCATCACCGCCACCACGTCAAACCGGGCCTTTCGGCCGGTCATGCGTTTGTACTTCAAATAACTCTCGGCTACCCGGGCCAGCTTCCTCTGCTTCGGCCGCGTGACGGCCTCAAACGGAGAGCCGAAGCCGTCGGACGTCCTGGTCTTGACCTCAATAAAACACAGCGTCCCCTTGTGGTCAGCGACAATATCAATCTCGCCCAGGATATTCTTAAAATTCCGCTCTAATATCCGGTATCCCCGCTTCGCCAGGAACGCGGCCGCGTAATCTTCGCCAGCATGCCCTGAACGCATCCGTTGCATGGACATAAACACTCCTTGTGATTCTCATCATGGCGTTAAACGATCAAATAATTTTGAGGGAGATGGGATATGAATACCGGCCGGCACCCAATAGGTCAGTTTACTCGGCCGTGAGTTTTGCTTTGAACGTCCTGCGGTGAATTAGCGAAAAACCGTGCTCATCGATGGCCCGGCGGTGCTGTAGCGTGGCGTACCCTTTGTGCTGCCGGAACCCGTATTCGGGAAAAACCTTGTCATAAACGTTGAGAATTCTGTCCCGTGTCACTTTGGCCACGATCGAAGCGCAGGCAATCGACAGGACATGTTTGTCACCCTGCACAATGGTCTGATACTTGTACGGCAACTGGGTTTTGAATAGCGGGCCGTCAATCAGCAGGCATATGTCATGGAAAAAAGCGGGGTCCCGGTTTACTTTCGTTGAGAATTGAATAACCAGGTTTTCAACGGCGTTGGCCATCGCCAGGAACGTGGCTTCCAGGATATTGCTGCGGTCGATGACCGCTTCACTCATGATGCCCACACCGACGTAGGCCTTGTCGTAAATTTCCCGGAACGCCTTTTCGCGCTGCTCGGGGGTCAGCGCTTTGGAATCATCCACCTTCGATTGAAGCTGCTCATGGTCTTTCAGCGCGACGGCGGCCGCGACCACGGGCCCGGCCAGCGGGCCGCGTCCCGCCTCATCAACGCCGACAATCAGATTAAAACCCTTAGCCTTAATTTCGTCTTCGTATTGGCCGTCCACAAATGGGTCCTATTGGGTTGGGTGGGTGGTTTGATCTACTTTGATACGGGCGGCTTTCCCGGCGCGTTCCCGCAGATAGTACAGTTTGGCCCGCTTGGCCGTTCCCTTGCTGATGACTTTTAAGCTCTCGATCACCGGCGAGTGCAGCGGGAACACCCGCTCGACCCCTTCGCCGAAAGAAATTTTGCGCACGGTGAACGTGCCTTTCAACCCCCGGCCGGTCTTGCGGATAATCGTCCCTTCGAAAGGGTGAAGGCGGACCTTGTCGGCCTCCTGCACCTTTACCTTCATTTTCACGGTATCGCCCACGTCAAAATCCGGTATGTCGTTGCGGAAAAGTTTTGCGTCAATTTGCTTGATGCGTTCACCGATATTCGTCGCCATCGTGTTGCTCCTTACGTCGTTTAACTTTTAAGCAGGTCCGGCCGTTTTTTTCCGGTTCTGACTATCGCCTGCTCGCTGCGCCACTTTTTTACGGCATCATGATTTCCCGATAATAACACATTTGGAACTTTCTTGCCACGAAAATTTGCCGGACGCGTGTAATGGGGATAATCGAGGAGATTTGCTTCAAACGACTCCTCCGTCAAAGATTCAGAATCCCCCAATACGCCTGGGATTAAACGCGTTACGCAATCCACCAAAACCATGGCGGGCAGCTCGCCGCCGGTCAGGACATAATCGCCGATCGAAATCGTTTCATCGATCACGTCCGTCTCCACCCGGTGATCAACCCCTTCATAATGGCCGCACACCAGAATCAGATTCTTCAACTTGGCGAGACTGCGCGCCTTGCGCTGCGTTAACGGCGTACCGGCCGGGCATAGCAGGATGACTTTGGCGTCCCGGCGGCCCTTGATTTTCCGGACGGCGTCGAAAATCGGCTGCGCCATCATCACCATGCCCGGGCCCCCGCCGAAAGGGCGGTCGTCGACCTTCTTATGTTTGTCCTTTGTATATGTGCGCAGGTCATGTACCTTGATCGTCACCTTCTTTTTCGCCTGCGCGCGCTTGAGCATCGAGGCGCCGAGGATCGGCGAAAACATCTGTGGAAATATCGTTATAATATCAAATCGCAAGGCTCTCTCCTGCCGCGAATTCTGATTTATAGGCGCCGAAAAATTCCTTTTGAAATTGATCAAATGTATTGCCTTGAATCGCCGCGCGAATCTCCTTCATCAAGTTCACATAAAAGAATACATTGTGGTATGTGATTAATTTCAGCCCCAAAATCTCATTGCTGTTGAACAGATGCCGGATGTAACTGCGCGTATATTTGGCGCAGACGCGGCAGGCACATTGGTCATCCAGAGGGCCGAAATCTTTAATATACTGCGCATTGCGGACAACCACCCGCCCTTGGCGGGTGAAGGCCGAGCCGTGGCGCGCGTAACGCGTCGGCACGCAGGTATCAAACATGTCTACCCCTTCGCCAACCGCCTTGACGATCTGGTCCGGCAGGCCGATGCCCATGAAATAGCGGGGCTTATCCTCCGGCAAAAGCGGCAGCACCCAGTCCAGGGTCTCGAACATGAGCGGCACGGGTTCGCCGACGCTGACCCCGCCGATGGCATAACCATCAAAGTCAAGCCCAACCAGCTCGCGCGCGGAGCGCTCGCGGAGATCCGGATAGGTCGCCCCTTGCACGATGCCGAAAAGGTACTGCATTCTTCCCCTATCAAGGACTGCATGATACTGTTTCTTGGACCGCCGCGCCCACAGCGTAGTCCGCAAAACGGAGCGCTCCGCCTGGGAGCGGTCGCAGGGGTATGGCGCGCATTCGTCCAGCGGCATCATAATATCGGACCCGAGGATTTTTTGCGTGTCCACGACCTTCTCAGGTGTGAAGAACTGTGTCGACCCGTCATGATGCGACTGAAACTCCACCCCCTCATCCGTCAGCTTGCGCAGCCTTGCCAGGCTGAATACTTGATATCCGCCGCTGTCGGTCAGGATCGGCCTGTCCCAGCTCATGAATTTATGCAGGCCGCCGGCCGCGCCGATCACGTCCAATCCCGGCCGCAGAAAAAGATGATAGGTATTCGAAAGCACGATCTGCGTGTCGAACTCCAGCAGGTTTTCCGCCGAAAGCGACCGGACGGCCCCGTTGGTCCCCACCGGCATAAAAAACGGCGAGTCGACGGCCCCATGGGCCGTCGTGAGCCTTCCTAAACGGGCCTTGGTGGATTTATCCTGTTTGATCAGTTGAAACATATTCTGGATTCCAACCACATCAACTTCCGAAGTTGATGTGGTATTGTAATCGCAAGGGTAAGTATTGACAATATATTTTAGCGGTTGTCAGAAACAAAAAAGGGCGACCCGCAGGGGCCGCCCTTTTTGAATTTGTGGATAAACCTGATTAATTTAGCACAGCGACTTGTTCGGTGTCTTCCGCTTCAAACCGCGCCTTTAAGTCGACGGGGTCCAGGGGACGCCAGCTGAGGTCATTGGGCTCTTCGTCCCCGCTCACCGCTCCCCCTAAAAGAAGCGGCAGGTTGACCGGCGTTATGTTGATGATCACCGGCACAAGCCCGTTGATGCGGATGGTCTCGATCGGCCGCACGGACACCGGCAAAGGCACGCCCGTGCCGTCGCGTTTGACGTCCAAGTTCAAATGCTCCGCGTCCAGGTCGATACCGCCTTGCTGGAAATCATCCCTTTGAACAGGAGATGCAGCTACTAGATTTTTATTTTTCCTCACCCTCTCGCGGGCTTCATTAGTTTTATTTTCTGAATGCTTATCCCAACGCAGTTCAGATCCCGATGAATCAAATACTGTTATTGTTGTAACACCCTTGAAGTAAAAATCGGCTTCGGCATATCTATCTGGTTCTGAAGAAATACCTTCTGCCGACCGGATAACATGAGATATCAAATTACCTTTGCGAACTTTATCATTTTCATCATAAGAGTAAGTATATCTAAGTCCGGTATCTAGATCGCGATAGCTAAATTCCTTCGTGTCCGGTGGCGCGACTGCCTCATTAAAAGCCAAGTAGGCCTCCGTTATCAATCCTACAGAGGGCGCGATTCCTACATTAACTCGATTTTGATCGATCTCCCCTATTTTTAATGCAATACCATAATAATAATGTTGAATTATCTTTTTTGTTTTATTATTTCCTGCAACAAAGGGAATACGCCCTTCCTTCGGGCCTTGTTTCTCGACAATCTCAATGATTGGAATAATATCCTCAATCTGATTGCTGGCGCCTCCCGGTATAAAACCATCAACCTCTGGGAGGCGGATAAGTTCCTCCGCATTATCTTTAGTTACAGAACCCCCATATAAAATTCTTACCTTCCTTGCCACATTGTTACCATACATTTCCCGGATAATGCTACGGATATATTCAGACATTGTCTGGACTTGTTTAGGTGATGCCTTCAAACCCGTTCCTATTGCCCAGATAGGTTCGTATCCAAGAATAGTGTCGGCAACTTGCTCTTCCGACAAACCTTTAAGCCCTTCAATAATTTGCCCTTTTACATATCTCTTTTGATGACCTTGTTGTCGTATTTTCAGTGGTTCCCCAAAAAGAAATAATTTATTTTTAAGGCCTAACTCGTGCATAAAACGCAGCTGATCATTAACATCTTGATCCGTATCACCGAATGTTTCTCTCGCCTCAGAATGTCCCGCAAAAGCACCATTAGCCCCGGCCCTTATTGCCGCTTTGCCATTTAGTTGACCGCTACCCGCTTTGGCTTCCCGGGTAATTCTTTGGGCAATTACACCAATGGGAGATTTTGTGCTTAAGCCGTTAATAACCGGCGAGCTGGCGGAGGCTATTTTATTATTAATGGTTCTAGCAAGGGCGCCGAACGACTTACTATTTTCAATCTCTTCACCAGTAATTTCTTTAATACCGAATGTTTTCGTCAATTTGCCAAGGAAAGCATAAACTGCAATGGCTGTTCCTCCTGTATGGTAAAAATTCGATGGGAAATAAGTTTCCGCCGTAATCTTCACATCGTCAGGAATAAACCCGTTCTCCTTAGCTATCTTCACGATTTCTTCTACCGTAACCACCGGCGAGCTGGCGGCGGCTGTTTTTTGTTCCATGATTTTCGCAAAATCACTAAATGTTTTAATCCTTGCAATTTCTTCTATAGTAAGCCCTAGGTTATATTTTGTTGCTATAAACTTAATAAAAGCCACCATTGATGTGTACTGTTTTATCCATGGCCCCTCAAAAAATTCAATCATATTTGTTTCCGGGGTAATTTCGGCATTGACAGGAATAAGCCCGTTCTGCTTCGCTGTTCTCTCGATTTCTTCTACCGTAATCACCGGCGAACTGGCGGTAGAAAGAGACTTTGCGTTCATTCCCTCAATCGCCTTGCTGATTTCTGCGACAACCAGATTATGGTTTCGGGTTACTGCCATATTTTTCTTTTCAAATATTCTATCGAGCCGGGATGGGCCACTAAACGCCAATTCTCTGCCCAACGGACGCCCCTGTAGTATCTGGAACACCGCCATTATAGCATCCGTGTCTCCTCCGGTAATTTTTATAGCCCTTCCCAATCTTACTCCCTTATTGCTAAGAATAATATAATGAGGTTTCTTAGGATCCCATGTGCGTGCGGGACGGAGAATCCGTATTGAAATATCACTTGGGGCTGTGCCCCCGATAGCGATATTTGTGCCTGCAATTTGTTCGTATTCGCTGTCCAATTGAGCATTAGGCGTGTCTACAACTTCCACGCTCAAATCGACCCCAAGTCTTATATTTTGATCATCCTGAATTGTGCTAGGTAAGAATTGCTCAGTTACTCTGTTTCCGGCGCCTCTATGTTCCAGCGTGAACATAGTATACGCTGACGGCTCAAGCCTAGAAACATCGCTCGTATATTGACCTGGGCGAACTCTCCAAGAGCCAGTTCGTGTCCGATCACCAGTATCCTTGATATCTCGGACAATATATGTCGACCATGAGTTAAGCGCTCTAAAGTGTTTTGAAATAATTTTTCCAACTAACAACCGTTTTAACTCCGCCATCGGCGTTTCATTAACTACCTTTTTAAAATCTGAACCCGATATCGCCTTGCCCGACATAAATTTCTTTTTTAAGCTCTCCACCACCGGCGAACTGGCGGCGGGTAAAATTCCTTTCGCAGCCAGATTTGCCCGCGCTTCGGGAGTTGCCGCTCGCAGTTTCACCTTTGTCTCTGCCAAATTCTTCGATTTAAAAAGTGTATGGAGGACAAATACACCCTGCTTGATGACGATTAATGAATCCGCATTAGTCGTCCCGTCAGGGCTCTCTGATATTTTGCGCATCAGTTTTGGAAATTCCTTACCGAATCCTTCTTCCGAAGCCCCGGTAACCGCCGTCTCAACAACAATGCCGTCAAAATCAGCATCCTCAACTGTATGAACGGCGCGTTGCTCTTCCGCTGTATAACCCAGCCTTCTAAACATCTCAGTATCTATGTCCGTAAAATTACCTACTGTTTTTATACTCACCTCTTCGGAAGTTCGATTCTCAGAAGCAAACATCCAATTCATTTGCGCTCCGGCTTTTTTTCTTAAAACTGCGGCAATATACGCCATGTACAGTTCCGCGGTTTTTCCGCGGTCCGTAACAATAGTCTGCAGTCCGTTTTCCCCGTCAAGATTTGGAACAACTGATGCATCCAGGCGGGAAGCAAAATTGCCGTCCCCAGGCAGATATGTCACTATACCCGGATATGTATTTTTTGCATCTTCGATTAATCCCAAATGACGTTTGTCAGCA
>MHGR01000127.1:998-6476 GCA_001805655.1 Omnitrophica WOR_2 bacterium RIFCSPHIGHO2_02_FULL_52_10 | reverse complement strand
TTTTTTTTGGGATGGATCGCGCGGGCCCAAGGCGTGAAACCGTACATGAGAAATAAATTTTGCAAAATATTCTTTATACGCCTGCGAACCGGTGTCAACCTCCTCAACATCTATCCCATGTTCTTGGGCAAATAGCGCCTTAACGATTTTGGGGAATGAAACGGAAGGCGGATCCAGAGGATGGACATCCGCCCATGGCCCGTTCCAATTCGTGCTAACAATACGCATATCATCATCAATAAATCTTGGGGTTTTCCCTGAATCTTTTATAAGGCCGAACAATGCCCAGGCGTCCAATTTATTTTTTGCCTGCGCATTAGTATTCTCAAGCCCATCAATTAATATGAATTTAATTTCGACCCCCATTTTTCTTAATTCTTCGATTTTTGCATAAGCCTCATCTAAATTTTTTTCATCCTTAGGCTCCCACTTCCCGCCTTCGAATCCTGCGTAATAGCCTGCGCCCACCTTTTGGTAGAACGACCCATCGCTTTTCCCTTCGGTAGCCAAGAAGAAAACCGCCGTATTTCGATTTCTTTGCGTGTAATCTATTATATTTAGATTGCTGAGATGAATCGCGACTCCATCGGAAACCTCTTTTTCGTCTTGACCTGCATAATAGATTGTTCCATAAGCTTGGCTGATCGCTGTTGCGATGGCAAATTCATGGTCCGAATCACGAAGGACCTGCTGCACATCAAAATTTCCTCCAAGAGGCGTAATAGATACACTTGCTAAATTAAGGCCAAAATCTCTTAAAACCCTGGCGAACGATACAGGTATATTCTGCGATTCAATAACTACCACCGGCGAGCTGGCGGAAGGATTCGTTGGTTGGAACTCTTTCACCAGCTGTCCTAAATTATCGGCATAACCCTCAACGCTCGGGACCATCTTCCCATAGGCATCAACGTTCGCTATGAACGTATCGACCCCTATCCTCTCCAGCAGCCCGTCGAACTCCTCTAAGACCCCCAAACTCGCAGCCTGGATCCTAAACGCCGTCTGGCTGAATGCCTTTTGCGCCGCTTTAAACATCACTGGATCTTCCAGCTTCCCGTCCAACACCTTCAACGCAGTCTCTTTCGCCGCCCGCGAAAAAGATGCCCTGTATTTTCTCTTCAGACCCCGGCTCTTGGCTTCTTTCACAATCGCATTTAAATTGCGTATCGCCTGGTCCGAGCTTTGCCCTCCTGATAAAAACACCAATCCCTTAATCTCTGAAGGGAATGTCTCTTCTACCAGTTTCACGGTATATTGCGCTACAGTTTTAGGATCATCCTTGCCTTGCGCATTCTTCCCTCGCGTCACCATGCTGATCTTGGGAATGACCCCTCCCATATATAATCCGTCTTTCTCTTTTGCTCTTAGCGCTTTGAAAAAGGCAGTATATACCCGTTGACCCACATTATAGGCAACGTCAATGTTATGATCCCCGTTAATGATGATTTCCGGCTCAGGCGTTGCCGCCCGGCCCAACAACTGTACATCCAACACATGTTGCGCCAGCCTCTCGGTAACAGCCGCAATATTTCGGTCTGTTGGTAATCCTGCCGCCGTATCTATTGTAAAGGTCACTCTAAACTTATCCGCCCTCGAGCTGGGATACACCCCCATCACCTTCTCAAGATTTCCTATCCCTAATCCGGCTTCACTGGGTATCTTCTCCGCGTCAACTTTTGGCCTGTTTTTGTCCGTTTCAAAGCTAGGCCGCGGACTTTTTGGATCATCTTTTAACCCCCTGTCGGATTTATGGATAACCGCCATCCCTCTTTCTTCAACATGTTTTTTGACTAAATTGTTCCCGTCGGGGTCAACATATTGAGCGGCTTCATCATACATAATGATCCCACCATAAGCATATTCTATCCCCGGTGATGTAAAGGTAAGATTGCGAAACGCCTGGCGCTTTAAGTAATTCGCTCCTCCTGGAGCATCGGCTTGTTTCTGCATCGCCTTCTCTTCTTCCGAGGCGTCTTTCCCCGCAATAATCATCGGGACCTTATAGCTTGCCAAAAGGCTATTCGCTGTTCCCGTGCTCCCATCGGCCGCAAAATAATTCCTCCCAAACCCTATAAGATAATTGATAGACGTATCTAACTTCACTGTATCCACCGGCGAACTGGCGGCCCCTGGAATTTGGAAGTTCTCAACTAATCCCTCTAACTCGGCCAACGGTACGGCTGTGACATTGGCCACTAACATCCGGTTATAGGCCGTTAACGCTGCATCTTCTAACAGGGCATCGGCTCCCACTCTCCTTAACATCGCGTTAAACTGATCCAACACCCCGACTACCGCTGCCTGCCCCCGCAACAGAGTTATATCTAACACCTGTTGCGCGGCTGAAAAATTCTCAGGCTTCCCCTGCCATGCCTGATACGCCGGCCCGATCAACGCCCGCGAATAGGATATCGTTGTCGGCACGGATAATTTCCGCGCATTGGCCTCTCTTGCCACCGAGTTCATTCTCGCCATCGCATCATCCGATGATAACCCTCCCGATAAAAACTTGATCCCTCCAAAATTGGGCGGGAATACGTCTTCTATCATCTTGACTGTTTCCCGGGCAATCTCCTCTTCACTCACCGGATTCGGCGATTTTTCCCCAGGCTGCACAAAACTAATCTTAAAATTGATCCTCGTGACATCCAGTCCTCTGGCATGGATCCTGTCAATGATTTTCGAATATGCCCTTCTCGCCACTTTCGCGCTGGTTTCAATATCGTATGTTCCATCCAACAAGATCTCCGGCTCGATGACAGGGATCCTCCCCGCCCCCAACACTTCCTCGGCATGCCGGGCATCATCTTCAGCGATCTGATCTAGATTCCCCTCACTCGGTAACCTATTTTCTTCATCAATCGTAATCTGCACCCGCGTCTTGGTTGATATGGAGTCCGGATAAACAGATAAGATTTTCGCTAAGTTCTCGGACCCGAGCACTTTCGGGTTTAAAACCTTCTCAACTTTAGAATCCCCAAAAGGAACCATCCCCCTGTCGTCTTTATGATTAATCCCCACTCCTCTTCCAGTGACATACGTGTCAATGAGATTCTGCCCATCATCTGTTCTGTATTCCGCTGTCTCATCCGAGAGGATCGTCGCGACCACTGTATAAGGTAACGTCTTCGCGGTTGCCGTCAGAATGTGCGCCTGCCTGCGTAACTCGCGCTGCTCTCCTTCACTGAACCGCTGTTGATACTGCGCATAACCTGTCTTGCCCTTTAATCCAAACGCGTTGGACGCAATCGCCCCGCCGATCGTATCCTTCGTCCCATCATCAGCTAAAAATACCTTCGTCTTAGTCGTTAATAACTCCTCCTGCCTCGCTGCCTTCTCCCCCGCCGTTAAGATCGGCGAGCTGGCGCCACTCTTATCATCTTCCTTGTTAACACGCGCTAAAGCATCTTCCAGTCTTTGATATCTATCATTGAGTGCATCTAGCTGTCTTTGATATATTTCTTCTCCTCCTTGACCACGAGTCAAACGCAAACTTGCATTTACATTCGAAATTTCTATTTGTATCTCTTCCATTCTATCTCTTATTTTGTCACTCTCAGACTTCAAGCTCTCTATCCAATGAATGAGCTGCGGATCCGTTAGGACACTTAAATTTCTATGATAACCATGCTTAATTAACTCTTTGAGAAATTCTTCCCCGGAAACATTTTCCCTAACAAAAATTTCCATCTTTCCTTCATTTTGTACCCAGTCACGCGGCGATGTCCTGTAACCTTCAAAACTCACGCCGCTCAACTCCCGCGGAAAGCGGAAATCCCAATCTTCAGGACTCAATTTCATGGCACTAACGTAACGCCGGCTGTTGCTCCCAAACTCAAATGTATTTGGGAGTATTTTAATTACGCTGTCCAAACTTATGCTCTCGCTAATAGGTGAAGAAGATTCGTCTTTCTGCGGCGTGACGGCGACACTGGGTGACACCACCGTAGCGGCCAGTTTTTGGCCCTGGTCGCCCACCAATTCCACCTCAAACGTATCATCGTCCCGCAACCGTGACGCCGCGCGGGCGACGGCGCCGGGATCGTTTACTGCCGGCGATGAAATGTTATCGGGATCAATAGCGGTTATCCCGCCCGCGAAATACTTGCGCGGGATGACTTCCTGGGTGCTTGGATCGACGTCTTCCTTAATATAGTTGTACACGCCGACCTTGAAGGCCTTAAGGTACTGATTATAAATCTCGTCCTTCGTGCCGGCCTCCACCGTGTCGATGCCCGCAACCTTGTTCTGGTCCACATAGACCTGGCCCAAGAGACTTTCTTTGAGATTCTTTTTATACCAGGTGGCGAGAATCATGGAGTTATAAATCTGCCGCAGAGGGGCGAAGGTCGCGCCCTCGTTGACCTCTTTTTCAATCTCAGGAATGATAATTTCCTTGATGATGGCAGCGCTGGGGGAGGATTGAGCGGCCGCCGAAGAATTGTGGTCCTTGGCGTTGGCCATGGCCAGGTAGTCGCTTTCCAGCATAACCTTCAAATGGCTGTCGATGACAATGGCGGAAGTTCCGGTCTCGTAAACGGTCGCCTCCTGCGGGACGATCCATACCTTGTTAAAGGTATCCACGGGAATATCCGTGACTCCGTATTGGGTCTGGATCTTCTCATAAATACGGTTCCAGAATTTCTTTCCCAGCTCATCCTCCGGATACATCAAGGAGGCGGTTAACTGCTTGAGGATATAATCCTGCGCCAGAAGGTCGCGCCCCATTTCAGTGCGGCTGAGTGAATCAGGGATGATGCGGTCATTTTCATAGGGAGAAAGGTTGACCCAGAGCTCTGCTTCCGGGACGGTCAGGGAGGCCAGGAAATATTTGATGAGCTTATCCGCTTCCGCTTTGAACGCTTCGCCTTCCAGCTGTTGATCGCCGCGGCCGACAAGAAAGTCAAATTTAAACGGGTCATCCGGATGGATGGTGATGCCATCCACCATGGGCGGCACGAAACCGGGCGTCAGATGCACCATGGTTCCGGGTGCGGGCAAATTGAGAACGACTGCCGGCAGCGACTGGGCGTACGTCGGCGGAATGATAGAGCTGGAAATAAACGTGATGGTTACTAAAACGGATACGGCACTGTAAAAAGATTTGACTGTTTTCTTGCGCTGGATGATTCGCACGGAAAACCTCCCCTGATCGTGGCGTGTTGATCTTAAGGTTTCATCGTTAGCGTGGCGCGCTAACCGTTCTCCGTGGAATGATGTGGAATGATACTATTGCGTAAAATTTACCATATGATGGTTAAAAATGCAAGCGCTTTCTTTTAAAATTCCAAAAAACACGTATAATTCATATCTTATTGTAGTTAATAGTGTTATGCCATATTTTACTCTTCGCCTAAAAAAATTATTTTTTCCAGGAGCGAATTGATTCCCACGAAGGTAAACTCATACGCCTAAATGATGATCATCGCGTCGCCATAACTATAGAAACGGTACTTCTGTTTTATGGCTTCTTTA
>MHGR01000127.1:0-918 GCA_001805655.1 Omnitrophica WOR_2 bacterium RIFCSPHIGHO2_02_FULL_52_10 | reverse complement strand
CCACAATCTTACGTCCTTCCCGTTTCGCTTTATTCAGCGCTTCAAACGCTTTTTTCGTGACCGAATACTCTTCCGTGTGCATGTGATGCTTGATAATATCCCGCTCCTCAACCGGCTTGAACGTCGCGTAATTGACATGTAAAGTCACCTTTTCAACCGCGTGCCCCGCCTGTTTTAGGCGCTCAAGCAGGCGGCTGGTAAAATGCAACCCCGCGGTGGGCGAGGCCACCGATCCCGCCTTGCGCGCATACACTGTTTGATAATATATGCGGTCAGCGGCATTGTCCCTTCTCTTAATATAGGGCGGCAGCGGCATACGCCCTATTTTATTGAGCTGGGCCGTGATATTTCTGCGGTTAAAGCGCACGACCCTGTTGTCCCGGTCCTTGATCTGCGCAACCAGTTTTCCTCCGTTGAAAATAATCCGTTCACCGGTTTTTAAGCGGCGTAGCGGCCGCAAGAGCGCTTCATAGGAATACCCGTCCGCAAGCTTCTTTAAGAGAAATATTTCAACTTCGCCGCCGTGTGGCTGGCGCTTCCCCAGCAACCGCGCCGGGATGACCTTGCTGTCGTTAAGCACAACACAGGACTTCCCGGGTAAATAGCGCGCGATGTTCTTAAAAACATCATGCTTAATGCTTCCGCTGGCGCGGTCAATGACCATCAGGCGCGCCTGATCCCGGCGGCGCAGCGGTTCCTGCGCAATCAAGGCCTCCGGCAAGTCATAATGAAATTCGTCGATGTTCATAAATCGGATATTTTAGCGATCTTCGCCCCGGGATAGTAATGCTCCAAAATACTGGCGTAGTGATACCTCTGCTTGGACATAAAGTACGCGCCCCATTGGCACATCCCCACCCCGTGCCCCCATCCGTGCCCAATCACATCAAAATAATATCCCGCCATTTTGATATCATA
>MHGR01000126.1:17371-19922 GCA_001805655.1 Omnitrophica WOR_2 bacterium RIFCSPHIGHO2_02_FULL_52_10 | reverse complement strand
GGATGGTCGCCCGAGAGGCCTTCAGAAAGTAGGCGATTTCGATTTCCCCGGCGATCGCCAGCAGTTCATCTTCGCAATCCAGCAGGCTCAACTGGCAGCCGTCGCAGGAAGCGAATTTCCAGACAGCGAGTTTCGGTTTTGCTCGTTTCATTATTTTATATTTCCGCTGTGTGAAAAATTCCCCGGATGCGGTCATACCGGAAAACCGGCCCGTCTTTGCAGACAAAATGAGGGCCGTACTGGCAGTGGCCGCAAAAGCCGACCGCGCACTTCATGTTCCGCTCCATGGACAGATAAATATTTTCTTCCCGAATCCCCTGCTCCATAAGGGCCCGGACCGTGAAATTGATCATCACCTCGGGGCCGCAGACATAAGCCACGGCATTGCCGGGGTCAAAAAGCGCTCTTGGAGTCAGGGAAGGAACAACGCCCACGTTCCCCTTCCAGGATTTTGAGGCATGGTCCACGGTGACATGCGCCTCAATCTCACGCGTTTCCCACTGGATAAATTCATGCTTGTAGAGGATATCCGCGGGGGACCGTGTCCCGTAACAAAGGCTGACCCGGTTAAATTCTTTTCTGTTCTTCATGATGTGAAATAAAACAGGCCGTAACGGGGCCAGGCCGATGCCGCCGGCGACAAGGACCACGTCTTTTCCTTGCGATTGCTCCAGGGGCCAATGGCTCCCGAAAGGGCCGCGGACCCCGATGGCCTCCCCGGTCTTGAGCCGGCTCATCCGCCTCGTCACGTTGCCGACCACCCTGACCGTGTGCGTAACCGGCAGGGGTGAATGCGGATCACCGCTGATGGAGATGGGGGCTTCCCCCACCCCGAAAACATAGAGCATGTTAAATTGGCCCGGCTCAAACGAAAACCGGCGGCCATGCCCATCGGGGGACAGTTCCAGAGAAAAGGTATCGTGCGTGTCTTTAATGAATTTTTCCACCCTGAACGCGCTTGGAATCATCGGATCGATGGTTGTCATGGTGTTATGCGTTCGCTTTTTCCGGTTTGCGGCCGTAAATGTCCATAAGTTGTAATCGTGTCATTTCCAGACGTTGCGCTAATACCGAAGAAAACCGCTTTAACAATTGGTATCCCAGTTTGGTATCTTTTTCACACTTGGCCCGTAAGCATTTTCCGTCCAAAGCGACCGCGTGCGTGGTTTCCATGGCACGCGCGTCAAACCGCCAGTAATACGGCTCGATGATCCAGGACCAGCCGAGCACCTCGCCCTTCTGGACGGTTTGGACAATCACCGGCCCTTGCCCGGCGGTTAGGACGTCAATGGCGACTTTCCCTTCCCGGATGATATAAAAATAATCCGCCGGCTTGCCGTCCCGGCAAACATACTCCCCTTTCTTAAAGACGACATTTGTGCCGCACCCCGCGATGAAGGCGACATGCTCCTTGTTCAGTCCCTTAAAAAAGGGATGATCGCGCAGTAAATCCTCAATAGTTTTCATGTCCCACCTTCCTGTGTTTGTGGAAGAGGGGCCTGCCGGATGATGGCCGCCTCTTTCGTGATGTCGATTCCAACGGGGCACCAGACAATGCAGCGCCCGCAGCCGACACATCCGGAGGTGCCGAACTGATCATGCCAACTCGCCAGTTTGTGGGTCATCCATTGCCGGTAGCGGCTCTGAGTGGATTTGCGCGCGCTCCCCCCGTGGATATAGGAAAATTCCAGGTTGAAACACGAGTCCCATGAGCGCCAGCGGTCAACGTGCTCCCCCTTCAAATCGGTCACGTCTTCAACGCTTGAGCAAAAGCACGTGGGACAGACCATGGTGCAATTGGCGCAGGAAAGGCAGCGGTCTGCCACTTTCTTCCACTGCGGATGCTCGGCGTTTTGGTAAAGAAGCTCTTTGATGCCGCGCGTGTCCAAGGCGCGGCCCATTTGCCTTTCGGACGCTTTCATCAGCGCATTTTCCTTTTTTTCATGGTTTTCGTCCCAGGGCTGGTGAGGGACTTCGCGCAGAATCGCCTCGCCCTTGGGCGTGCCGGTATGGGCGATAAAATAATGCTCACTCGCGCTGATGACTTCCGTCAACGACAGGTCAAACCCCTGGGCGGCCTTGGGGCCCGTGTTCATGGAAACACAGAAGCAGGCGCCGCCGGGTTGCGTACAGTTGACGGCAATGAGAAGGACATTTTCCCGGCGAAGCCGGTAATGGGAATCGACAAAAGGGCCGGCGGTAAACACCTTGTCTTGAATGGCGATGGCGTGCAGCTCGCAGGAACGGATGCCCAGAAAGGCGGTGTTTTCTTGTGGCGGGAACTGCGCTTCTACTTGAAAACCATTCCCGGTTTTTTGGGCCTGCCACAGTTTTTCCCGCGGCGGGAAAAGAAATTTTTTCCAGGATGTCGGGCCGACGACATACCCAAACAGGGCGGAGTCATTACGGGGCTCCAGGCGGTACGTTCCGGCTTCCTGGCGGTCGGTCCAGCCGATGGGCAAGTCTTCAACGCAGCGGATGGGGCCGTACACGATGGCCTGGTCCTCAACGGTCGGGCCGACGATTTTGTAGCCGGCCTCCTTTAAGGCAT
>MHGR01000126.1:17170-17312 GCA_001805655.1 Omnitrophica WOR_2 bacterium RIFCSPHIGHO2_02_FULL_52_10 | reverse complement strand
TGCGCGTAGTTTGCTTCTTCGCTTCATTCAATGCCAAACCGCACTGTAAGCATCAGGACAAAATCAAATAACCTATTCCTTTGCGAATCAGCATGACGGCGATTGCGGCCAGCAACAGCGCCATTACTTTGGACAGGGCCCG
>MHGR01000126.1:13767-17156 GCA_001805655.1 Omnitrophica WOR_2 bacterium RIFCSPHIGHO2_02_FULL_52_10 | reverse complement strand
CCAAAATCCTGGTCAGGAAATCCGCCCGGGAGAAGATAATGACGGCTAAAAGGACGTTCAAAAACACCGAGATGGTGGTTGGGACGATACCGAACTGGTCGACCATGACCAGGCTGGTCGTTAAAACCGCCGGCCCAACAATCAGCGGTGTCCCAATGGGAACGGCCCCCAGTTGCTCCGGCGGCACGCGCCGTTGCTTGCCGGGCTGAAGCATGTCGATGATGGCGATGCAAAAGAGAATGATCCCTCCGGCAATCATGAAGTCCGACACGGTGATGCCGAGCAGTCCGAAAATAATTTTACCCAGCAAAATAAAACCCAAGGCCAGGGACAGGGCGGTCCATAGCGACTGAATGAGGACTCTCCTTTTGCGTTGCCGGTCAAACTGCCGGGTGAGCGCGACAAAAATGGGTAGAGTCCCGAAGGCGTCGACCGCGACAAATACAGGAATAAAAGCTAACAGGGTGTCATGTAACATCCGATCATCCCGCGGCTTGGTATTAAACGATTGAGCTGAGTGTAACCCGGGTGCGCCTTATAATCCTTTGAGCAGTCTGCGGATTTCACGGGCATGGCCTGCCTCGTCCGCCGCCATTTCTTCCAGCTTGACCTTTAGTTCGACATCGCCCAGTCCATCCGCGATTTGCGAGTGTTTTTTATAATTTTCAACGCCCTCAGTTTCCATTTTAAGGTCCAGCTCCAGCATGGCCTTGAGCGTATCGCGCTTTTCAAAAGGTTGAGGAGCAGTCGTCGGCTCGCCCCCCAAGTCAATGATGGCGTCCGTCAAAAAGGAGGCGTGCCGCAGCTCATCCTGCACTTCCTTTTCCAGGATCTCCCGCAATTCCGCTCCCTGCAGGCCGAACGACTTGCCGGCCTGGTAGGTGCACCGGATGACCGTGCCCAATTCGGCCGCGAGGTCCTCGTTCAAACCGTCAATCAGTTGTTTCTTTACATTTTCTTTTAACATAAAAACCCCCCTTCGTGCAGTAAAAAATATAAAAAGACTTTCTGTTTTGCTTGCTTTTTGTTTACGTGTTTTTATCCCATACCCGGTCCTCCAGCACGGCTTTTTTCCCTTTTCGCTTACATGCACGGACCTGAAACTTTAGGTCATGCCGGCTGTTAAAAGCGCGCTCCTGCTTTCCCACGTCATCCCAGTCATGCCCATGCTCGCGTCCGCCGTGATCATGGCGCACGTACGCGCTTTCCACGAGTTCTTTCTCGATTTCCTCGGAGGCCGTGAACCCGGATTCGGAATCATTTGTTTGCGGCATTTTTTGATTTTTTGACATGTCATGCCCCCATTTTTTCTGAAATTGCCGGATTTCAACTTCCGTATATATGTCATGCATGAATAGGCCTTGATCAATGATGCTTCTCTCCGGCACAAATTCCTGGATGAAATACCTTTGTGATCCCCACAGGAATTCTGAAATTTGGTGAATATCAACGGGAGAAATCAGGGCCTTTACCGCCGTTGTCCTGAATTCGTGCTGAATGCCGGAATCGATGATGAGCGCGATGCTTTTTTTGATCAGGCCGGTGTCCACCTCTGTTCCGCACAGTTGCCGGTATTGCTCAACCCCGCGGCCCTTTTCCGCGCCTGTCCTGGGAGCAGCCGCGGCGGCGAGCGGCGCCTTTACGTCCATGGCAATGTAGTTGACAAAATTTAGCTGGATCAACCGGCTCAACACTTCGGGATGGCTGCCGTTGGTGTCTATCTTGACCAGGTAACCCAATTGCTTTATCCTGTCCAGGAATGAAATCAAATCTTCCTGGATGGTCGGTTCCCCGCCGGTGATGACGACTCCCTCCAGCTGCTCCTTGCGCCGTTCCAGGAACGCGAGCACATCCTCCTGCGGGATGAGCGGCTGATAATGTTCCGGCAGGACCAGCTCCGGGACATAACAAAAGGGACAGCGGAAATCACATCCCTGGGTAAAAACCACCGCCGCCAGTTTCCCCGGGTAATCGATGACGCTGAATTTACGTAAGCCCCCTATGCGCATACTTTGTAGACCTTTCGTTTTTGAAACTCTTCCTGCTTGCCGGCGTTCCACTGCTGAACGGGCCGAAGGTAACCCACGACACGCGAAAAAACCTCGCAGGCCCGTCCGCATTTCAGGCAAATTTCCTGTTTTCCTTTCAGGTAGCCGCAACCAGGGCAAATGCTGAACGTCGGTGTAATGGTGAAGCACGGTAATTTATATTTTGTGCAGACCGTGCGGATGAGCGATTTCAGGCCCGCGGTCCGAGTTACCTGCTCGCCCAGGAAAATATGCAAGACCGTGCCGCCGGTATATTTGCTTTGAAGCTCATCCTGCAGGTCCAGGACCTCGAAGACGTCTTCGGAGTAATTGACCGGAAGATGCGTGGAGTTCGTGTAAAACGGCTCGCGGCCCTTTTGATATTCGATCTCATTGGCGCAGATGATTTTCGGAAATCTTTGCTTGTCTGATTTTGCCAAGCGGTAGGAGGCCCCTTCGGCCGGTGTGGTTTCAAGGTTATAATTGTTGCCGGTTTCCTGCTGGTATTGGATTAATTTGTTGCGCATGAAATCCAAAACCCTGAGGCTGAGCGCGCGTCCTTTTGCCGAGGCGATATTTTCGCCCAAAAGGTTCAGGCAAGCCTCATTCATGCCGATTAAGCCGACGGTCGAAAAGTGGTTCTGCCAGTACCGGCCGAAGCGGTTTTTAACGTCCCGGAGATAAAATTTCATGTACGGATAAAGGTTCTCTTCCGTGAATTTTTCCAAAACCTCCCGCTTCATCTCCAGGCTTTCTTTGGCCAGGTCCATCAGTGCGGCCAATTTGTTGAGAAACGTTTCTTCATTCTTTGACAAAAACCCCAGGCGGGGCATATTGACGGTGACCACCCCCACGGATCCGGTCAGGGGGGACGCGCCGAACAGGCCGCCTCCTCGTTTGCGCAGTTCCCGGGTGTCAATCCGCAGGCGGCAGCACATGCTCCGGGCGTCTTCGGGCTTCATGGGTGAATTGATGAAATTGGCGAAGTAGGGCGCGCCGTATTTCGCGGTGACTTCCCATAAATGTTCCAAGTGCGGATTATCCCAGCTGAAGTCGCTGGTTATATTATACGTAGGGATCGGGAAGGTGAACTCCCTGCCTTTGGCGTCACCTTGCAGCAGGACCTCCAGGAAGGCCTGGTTAAACAGCAGGACCTCCTTTTGAAATTCCCTGTAGGCCGCATTTTGCGCTTTGCCGCCGATGGTGACGTGCTCGTCAGCGAGATAGGCGGGGATACCGGCATCCAGGGTGATGTTGGTAAACGGCGGCTGAAATCCGGCGCGCGTGGGGACATTGATGTTAAACAGGAACTCCTGGAAGGCCTGTTTGACTTCCGGATAAGACAATCCGTCATATTTGATG
>MHGR01000126.1:11726-13756 GCA_001805655.1 Omnitrophica WOR_2 bacterium RIFCSPHIGHO2_02_FULL_52_10 | reverse complement strand
GCCGATTCGCCCTGCAGCGTGTAAAAAAAGTTAACCACCTGTCCCAACGCGCTGCGCAAATGCCTGGCCGGATTTGATTCGATCTTCCCGGAAGGTCCCTGAAAGCCGACCCTCAGCAAGTCCTGCAGATCCCAGCCGGCACAATATGCCCCCAGGAACCCCAGGTCATGGATGTGAACATCGCCTTTGAGGTGCGCCGCGGCCGTCTTGGCCGGATAAATTTTTTTCAGCCAATAGACCTTGCTGATTTCGGAGGAAACGTAATGGTTGAGCCCTTGAAGGGAAAAGGAAATATTGCTGTTTTCCCGCACCCGCCAGTCCTCTTTTTTAAGGTAGAGGTCAACAAGGTCGACGTTGAAATTTGACAGTGTTCTTTCTCCCCGCATCGCAGTCCTCCCTCCCTTTTTGGGACTGGACTGTCCTCACACCATCGCCGCCCGCCCGCGGCGGCACAGAATGGCTGATTTTCGCGCAAGTCGCTTGGACGGCCTAATTCAAGCCGAGCCATTTTTCGGCTTCATACCAATCCTCTTGGTCGTGGCCGTGCTGGCAGCCTCTTTGTTCAAAAAGCTCATAGGCTTTTTTGCGGACTTTCTCCTCTCTGTTCTCTTTAGGCTGGTTTACAGACCCGCTTTTAGCGAAGTCTCTGCCTGATTTTTTTATGTTGGTTCTCATGCCTTTCATGAAACTGCCCCCTTTCTTTTAAAATGCGGAATGGTAGATTTTCACCTGTGACTTTTAAGAGAACGGCGGCCACACGCGCCGTTTTTGGGTAATTGCTTATCGAGGATCGGCAGCAGTTTTGTAACGATGTCTTTCTTGTCCACATAGGCCACGATTCCGTTGTTTTTCGCCGCCTTGCATAAAACCGCTGCCGCCTCGTTTGCCAGGATGATATTTTTGCACCGGGGACATGTCCGGCGGATGGCCGATGCGGTTGCGCTACCTCCCGACTCTGCGTCAATGAGCGCAACATCCGGGCGCTCTTTCACGGCCGTACGAACCCCGGCTTTCTCGGAGGAAGCTTCGAGGACTTTGACGTGCTGCAACCGCGCCCTCAGGTAGCCTTTCAGGCTTGCCCGAAACTTCGCGTGCTTGTCGACAATCAAAATTGTCTCATACAGACGGTTCACCATGCCGGAAGCTCCTTTCGTGCAATGGCAGTCTACTACCGGGATGGTGTTGTGTATAGCCGCTGTTCTGCTTAAATCAATGAGTAGAACTACTCTGTTGAGCGATGCCTGGTGAGGCGTTAAGCTGGATTTTCAGGGGGAGATTACGTAAACCGCCGTGATGTTTTGAGCGCTAATTGAGGCCTTTTGAGATGGTGTACTTGACAAGGCCGGCCGTGCTTTTGATGCCCAGCTTCTCCGTGAGGTTAAACCGGTGGTTTTCGACCGTGCGGATGCTGATTCTTAATTTGGACGCTATATTTTTATTCGCCATGCCCTTCGCGATTAGGCCAAGAATCTGCCGTTCCCGTTTCGTAAGGATTTCCTCGCACGGTTCTTCCATGTCATCGAAGGACCGCAAGTATCTGTCGGTCAACAATGCGGAAACGTTTGGTGAAACAAATTTCTTTCCCTTCAGGGCGGATTTCACGGCAGTTATTAAGTGGTGGCAGGCTTCTTCTTTGAGCAAATACCCGGCCGCGCCCTGGGCCATCGCGCGTTTGAAGTGCTCATGGTCTTTGATCATGCTCATGATAAGAACGCGTACCCGCGGGTATTTCTTACGGATTACCGTCAAGGCCGCCAACCCGTCCATTCCCGGCATCGAAAGGTCCAGAATGATTAGGTCACATTTCGTTGACCGCAGTTTTTCCAGGAGGTCTTGCCCGTCGCGGGCTTCCGCAGCGACCGTAAACGCCGGGTCCTTTTCGATAATGTTCCTTGTCCCCGCCCGGACGATGTCGTGGTCGTCGGCTAAAATAACTCTGTATTTTACCTTAGACATTTTTCTGGCCGCTTGCTTTTACAGGTATGTTTAATTGAATGACCGTTCCCTTGCCCGGGGCCGAATGCATGCGC
>MHGR01000126.1:0-11708 GCA_001805655.1 Omnitrophica WOR_2 bacterium RIFCSPHIGHO2_02_FULL_52_10 | reverse complement strand
TTGGCCCCTTCCCGCATCGTCAACAACCCTAATCCATGTTTCTGTCGCTGTTCCCCGGTGTTTTCATATCCCTGTCCATTGTCTTGGATTTTAACCAAAAGACGGTCTTTTTGCCGTTTGAGATCGACGTCCACCTGGGAGGCCTTGGCATGTTTCACGGTATTGGAGAGGGCCTCCTGAACGATGCGGTAGAGATTAATGGGGCCTCCATTGAAATCCAGCTGGTCGATTTTGCCATGGCGCAGCCGGACCGATAATTTTCTGTCTTTCTGCTGAAATTCCTCAATGAGCTTGCGCAGCGATGCGGATAAGCCGATGGAAGAAATGGAGGCGGGACGCAGGCGGTGCGATATGTGCCGCGTCTTTTCGATGATGCTGTCCAGTGACCGCAGCAATCCCTCACATTCCTTTTTGAAAAGGACAGGGTCCGCTTTCGAATCCGTCGTCACCGAATATAAATTCATTTTCAGGGCAATCAGCGATTGCCCGAGGTCATCATGAATGTCACGGGATATCCGGGCCTGCTCGGCTTCCTGGGCCTGAATGATTCTTTGGGGGACTTTGCTCAGCAAGGTCTCCATTTTTTTACGTTCCGTCACATCGCGGATAACGATGAGGATTTGCTGTTTCAGAAAAGGAAAAAACCGCGCCTCGAAATATCTGGTTTGCTTTTTGCGCGTTAAACTGTATTCGACTTGATATTGGCGGGCGCCGTTTAAAATTTCCTTGTGCGCCTCGTTGAATTTACGGAGCACGTCTGCCGGGAGGATATTATCCAGTTTTTCGTTTATCCATTTCCCGGCGGGGCGACTCAGGGCGGCCTTGTTGCTGGCCTGATCCGTGAGGATTTTGCCGTTCTCTTCGATCCAAAGGTACAGGTCGGGAACGGATTTAAAGATGGCTTCCAGTTCGGAATTCTTTTTCAGAATCTCCTCTTCGAACAGCTTGCGTTTGGTGATTTCCTGGTGGATGGCGACATGCCGGACGGGACGGCCATGGCCGTTGAGAACGGGCATAATCGTGGTAGCGACCCAGTAAAAGGAGCCGTCTTTGGCCTTGTTGCGGATTTCGCCTCTCCAGATTTTACCGTGGCCGATGGTTTTCCACAGATCCCGCATGAAACTTTTCGGATGATAACCCGAATTGATGATGCGGTGGTCCTGCCCGAGAAGCTCTTTCCGCGAATATTTCGAAATCTCGCAGAACTTGTCATTGACGTAGGTGATGATCCCGCTTTTATCGGTTATGGCGACAATGGCGGACGCGTCCAGGGCGGCTTTAATGTCGGCCAGCTCCTTTGAGGCGCCCTTAATGGCCTTTTCGCTTCTTCTAAGCGGAATGTTTTTTTGTGGAATCCTTTTCATGAAAATAGTTTCTGCCGAATAGTTAATTGAGGGGTCGGGGAGTTTTTACCAGTCTTCGACTCCTCATCCCGAGCGAAGTCCCGAGGCAAAGCCGAGGGGCGGAGTCGAAGCACTTGCGGCGGGGAGCCTTAATTGGGCCAGTCCCCAATCCCATTTACTTGAACAGCATCAATGCGCCGGTGATAAACATTAGAATACCAGATATTTTCCCTCCCTGATTGCCCAACGGCATAACCTTTTCCAGCAAAACAAAAATGGTAATGGCGGCGATCCAAAGGATATTCATAACACCACCTACAAAAAGCAGAAGCATCAAGATCCAGCAGCAGCCGATGCAAAAGGCGCCGTGTTTGATGCCCATCCGGAAAGCGCCGGCATTTCCCGGCCGCCAGTGAGACGAGATAAAATGAAACGGGGAGCGGCAATGCCTGAGGCAGTTGTCCTTGACCGGCAACCATTGATAAACCCCGGCGGCCATGAGCAAGGCCGCACCAAACTTGGGACTGTTGGCCACCATCATCGGCGACAGCAATGCCGCCTTGTCCAATAGCCATTGCGCTAAGGTCGCGCATAAACTGAAGACGGTCCACATAAATATATAGCCTGCCGTGAACGCGCCGGCCGGCGCGATCGGCGTGCCTTGATGCTGTGCCTTACGGGCCACAGCCGCGTAAATCAGGATCATCGGAGCGGCCGACGGCACCATCATGCCCACCATCATGATGGTCCACATGGCAAACATCATCCCAAAATAACCGGCGTCCCAGTCTTGGAGCCGCATGGCCGCCATGCAGAGCGATTCGGGATGGGACATATCCCGGGCCATCAGCAGCAGGTAGATCCAGGACAGGATGGTGATCCCGCCCAATGAACCGGTGATTGTCCAAAAATCACGCCTGGGTAGATTACTTACGGCTTGCATTGCCTGCAAAGTGGGGTTGACGGTCGCGGATGACCCCGTCCTGGTTCATGTGCAGCCAGCAAAACTGCCCGTACGTGTTGGTAAGACCCAACTGGAGGCCGGCAGTGACCCTGGAATTCCCAGAGCCCACTTCGGCGTACGTGTATTCAAAGCCGCCGGGCAGGTGAATGCCCTTGCGGTCTTCCTGCCCGCTGAAGGGATTGATGAGCGGCTCTCCCCTCGATTCCACCAGGCCCTCTACACGGACATGGGCGCGGCGGGCGTCGATATCAATGTCTATTTGGATCGGAGCATAAAGTGTCGGCATGATTTCGGAAACGGTGCTGTTAAAGACGTAAAAATGCGTCGACCCCGGAGCGGTGGATTCGCCATGGACAATTTTTTTGATGGTCTCGCGCTGCTTTTTATCGGCGCGCTCATCAATGATGAACTGCGAGCGGCCGTTGCCGTCCGCGATCTGCCCCGGCCACTTAAAAATTCCGATAAATTTTAGGCCGTCCAGTTTAATGTCGTTGAAGTTGCCCTCTTCGATGACCGAGCTGCCGATCGCTTCGCAGAATCCGTGGGTTGCGGGCGAACTAAACTGGCAGGGACAGCCATATGGGCAGTTGCAATTGGAGAATTCTTTGGCGTGCATCGTCCATTTGTCTGGCATGTTCTACTCCTTTTAGGTTGGGACAGGACCCGTTGAACCGGGGCTGTCTTTTACTTTTCCTTAAGTTTTAAGATCGACTCAGCGATTTGCCCCCATTCCTGCTCATGTTTCTGCCGGCTTCGGGGTTTGCCGGCGCGGGAATACCAATAACCGGCGTTGCCGTCATCGCCCTCCTTGCGGTGCAGGTAAGCGTGCACCCAGGCCGCGTCCGCTCCGGGGATATCTTGCGCGATTTTGTGCGCCTTGTCCCAATCGCCCTTGGCCTCCCACCACAACGCCAAAAGTAACCCGCTCAATCCCTCCGGCGGCCGTGCGTGCTCTAATGACTCCCGAAATGCGTCAAGCGATTTTGCTGGGATGTCAGAATGAGCGCTCCCTTTTTGGTGCCAACCAGAACGCATACCTTGTCCATTTTGTTCCTCTTGGTTTCAAGGAATTGCCTGCGCCTTTTCCAATAGTACGGAATTATAGCGCTGATTGCGCTTAAAAACAAGGCAGCTTTTTCAATATAATGGTACGCATCAAAGCTGCAATTTTTTATTTTTTCCTGAAAAATCCGGTAAAACGGTATATCATAAAATCATCCATTTTGAGGACGCGAAACGGGATGCAAACATGTTCAATTTAAGACGGATACAGGTTGTAAGCATATCAATTCTTTTTTCGCTGGCGTTGACTTCCTGCGAAACAGCGCGCAGGCAATCGGGTTCCCCGTCCAGCCAGGCCCGGCGTTCGTTGGCTACGCATACCGTTGCGCCCGGAGAAACATTGTGGCGCATTAGCCAAATTTATGACGTGCCTCTGGCCACAATCGTGCGCGCCAATGGCATTAATGACAATGCCACGTTAACGATGGGGCAAAAATTGAGTATCCCGCAGGCCGCCGCGCCGCACCAGCCTATTACCCTTTTCCCTTCTAAAAAATGGCAGTATATCATCATTCACCACACGGCAACGGAGGAGGGCAGCTCCCTCTCCTTCCATCAGTCGCATCTGGCCAAGGGCTGGGATCGGGGCGTGGGATATCATTTTGTCATTAATAATGGGGAAGGCGAAAAAAAGGACGGGTTTGTGGAAGTGACGCCGCGCTGGTTAAAACAGGAAGACGGGGCGCACTGCAAGGCGTCCGACATGAACATCAAAGGCATCGGCATCAGTTTGGTCGGCAATTTCAACGATCACGGGGTTTCCACAGCGCAGATGGATGCTTTGGTGGAGTTGGTCAATAAACTCCGTAAATATTACAAAATCCCCATGTCAAACATCCTGGGGCACAAGGATGTCGAAGGTAGCAACACGGAATGCCCGGGTAGCAAATTCCCATGGACGGAATTTCGGAAGAGATTGAAATGACGGGTAATGACTTTGGGTGCAGGGATACCCGGGGCCGCTCCTGCAATACTATCTCTTCCTTTGACACCGGGGACAGTAATATGTGCCGCGCTGGGCCACGACAATCCTTTGGATCAATTGCCGGCAGCGCCGGCACGGCCGGCCGGCACGGCCGTACACGTTGAGCCGCGTTTGATTGCCCCCGGCCTTGCTTGAAACCGAAACGAAATTCTGCTCGCCATTTCCCAAAGAGGTCCCGCCGCGGGCAATGGAAGACTTAAGGAAGCGCAATATGCCCGATCTGAGCCCGTTGATCTCCTCTCCTTTCAGTGAAGCGCTAAGCCGTTGAGGGTGTAATCCGGCCAGCCACAGCGATTCATCCGCGCAAATGTTCCCCAAGCCTGCAATCACGCTTTGATCCAACAACAGCGGTTTTAATTGCCTCCGGCGGTTGAGTAATAGTTCGGCAAGCGCGCGGCGTGTGAATGCTTTGCTCAACGGATCGATGCCTAAACGCGCCAGCTTGGCCTTAACAGTCTCATCCGCCGTGAATCTCCCGAATTTCCGCGGGTCGTGCAGACGTAACTCCATGTCATTGTCCAGCAGGATTCGAAGATGCTCATGCTTGTCAACAGGGGTATGAAGCGGGACAAACTTCAAACGGCCGGACATGCGCAGATGCAGCAGGCTTTGGCGGCCGTTATCGAATTGAAAAAGGATGTATTTTCCGCGGCGGCGGATATGCGCAAATTTTTTCGTCCGTAGAAGGCTGGTCAGGTTCTGGCCGGAAATGCTGCCTGTCACCGCCGGCCAGGCGACTGTGACCCTCTTGACGGCACGCCCGATGATGCCCAAATTTAACAGATCATCGACAGTGGTCTGTACTTCCGGTAGTTCTGGCATATAAATGGAATGAGTCGCTTTTACGGATGGGTGATGTTCTTTGAATTATAGAATTGAGTGGAACCGGCAGGCCTTTTGCATTTAAAGGGCTGGCTTAGCTATAATTTGAAATCTGTACCGTGAGATTTCTGAACGTCTCGGGCGGCATGGGTGAATGCCGCGTGGACCTTGTCCAGAAACCTCAGATAATCGTCAAACGTTGGCAGAGCGCTGGCGTCCTTGGTGTTACGGAACGCTTCACGCCGCCTTGGGTTTGCGGCATCACGTAACATTTCTTTTTTTTCGTTAGAATTAAGCATTTTTGACTTTCTCCAACAATGTATCCAGTTTATGTTCCAGACCGAACAAGGAGAAATATTCCCTCAGGAGTCTGGTGTCCAATCGGTCATGATGCAGCGTGAGCAGTTGTTCAATGTCAGCCCAGTCCCGCGCCTCCCTTTTCGGATCATTGGCGCTGGCCTGGATCTTTAGCCCAATAATATCTTCCGTGTCCAGGACCCTGACCTTGAACTTGTTTTTCAGTATGCCATATTCCTTGGCCCTTTTCAACATATTCCTGGTGTACTCCCGGCGGGCGTGCACAAAGTCAATTTGACCCAATTCCTTCAAAAGCCCTTTATAATTCGACACGTCCTCGCTCTCATGGATCAGCTCATACCCCAGATTTAAAAGCAACTCCCGCATTTTCGCCATGTCATCCGCGTGAATAAGGAAATCGATGTCTGCTGTTGCGCGCGAGTAGCCGGCGGCGTGGAGGGCAAATCCGCCCATCAGCGCATAGCGGATATTGTGCGTTTCAAAATACTCCAATAGAAATTTAAAGACCTTTTCAAAGTCCATAGCCGGTCACGGGAAAGACGAAGTTATTTATGCGCGATGGCCGCGCCGCGCGGCCCGGCAAGGTGAAGAAGCTCAAAATTTGTAAAATATTTCCTTGAAATCGACTACCCTGCGCAAAAGACAGGGAGTTCCTGCTCATCATTAAAATACCATTTGCGTGTACTAATTGTAACGGTTAAGTATGTGCCAAGCAAGATACTTTTTTCCTCACTTTCGCAAGTTTGCCGCTAAGTTACGGCGAATAAGCTATTAAAGGATATGATATTTTGCTATATTAACAATTGTCTGTAAAAATCCTTACAGGTGTATCAATACGCAAGCTTATGGTCATGTTAAAACAAGGAAATATGCGGGATATTACAATTTTGATCGGCATCGCGCTGGTATGCTACATCCCTGCGCTGTTTAATGGTTTTGTCAATTACGATGATCCGACCCTGCTGTTTGAAAACGCGCTTATTCAGACGTTTTCCTTTGAGAATACCGGCCGCATTTTTGCCGAAATCCTCAGCGGCCACTACAGTCGGTTTAACCCCCTCGTTTTCATCGCTTATGCGCTGATTTACCGTTTTGCCGGATTCGACGCCTTCTGGTTCCATGCAGCGAGCATTTTATTTCATACAGGGGGCACGGTCATGGTGTATTTATTGGCCAGAGAAATGACCCGTAACGCGCGGCTTAGTTTGATTTGCGCGCTGTTGTTCGCTGTCCACCCCATCCATGTCGAGCCGGTGGCATGGGCATCGGCGCTCACCCACGTTATGTATGCCTTTTTCTATTTATGTTCTGCGTATGTTTTTCATGGTGCGCTTCATAAGGAAAAAAGGCGCGCGGCATGGGTTGCTTTGTCCTTTTTACTTTTTGTGCTCGCCGGCGCAAGCTTTTCCGGGGGAGCCATGACGCTTCCACTGATTTTGGCGCTTTTGATGCCGCTTCAACCGGGCACGTCGCATAAAAAATTGGCCATCTGGTTGTCCCCTTTTTTTGCGCTTTCCGGTTATTTTGCTTATCTAACAATACATACGGCTAAGAGCGCGGACGTGATCACAAACCCTTATTTTAATATTGGGCAATATCCGTTTTTTGAGCGCGTTAACCAGTCGGTGGTCAGTTTACTGTACTATATTAAACAGACGCTTTTCCCCTATTCGTACTCCATAGTTTACCCCGAAGGGTATTTTATTCCATTTGGGAATGGCGTGGTCACAGCCTCCTTTATGCTGTTCACAATCCTTGCGGCGGTTAGCCGTAAACGCTTTTTTCGATTGCAGTATTTCACGGCCGGTTTTTTATTTTTTATCATCGCCATTGCCCCATTTTTAAAAATTTACTCTACCAGCGATTCAATCATCAATGACCGATATGTTTATTTAGCTTCTTTCGGCTTGTTTTTAATTTTAGCGGAGATCATAGACCGGACTCTGACCTCAAAGCGCAAAACTTTCCAGCCTGTTGCGCTTGTCCTTTCGGCGAGTCTTGGTTATTTGGTCATCAATACTTGGACCATGAGCCTTAATTGGCGCAATGGAGAAATGCTGTGGAGCCAGGCCATAAAAATGTATCCACGCGCGTACCCCTCCTACGTTGGGCGCGCGAAGTATTTCTATGCGCAGAAAGAATTCGCGAAGACCCTTGCGGATTGCGATCGCGCACTTGCGTACAATCCCAATTACGTTGATGCGCTCTCACTTAAAGGGCTTGTCTCTATGACCATGGGGATGTATGAAGAGGCGATTGGGATGTATTCGCGTGTCCTGGAGCAGGAGCGCGAGAATATTTCTGCCTTGAATAACCGCGGCGCTGCCTTTCTTCTGCTCGGGCAGACAGAAAAGGCGGTCATGGATTTTAACCGCTCGCTCGGGCTGAAGAGCGGACAGGTCGATGTCCTGTATAATCGCGGCGTCGCATATTTCCAGTCTAAACTATTCGCGGAAGCCATGCGCGACTTGAAATCTGTTCTTGCGGAAAATCCGGATTTTCAGCCGGCCCAAGAAAAAATAGACGAAATTAAAGTAATCTTGAGGGAACAATAGTAAAATGCTGTTATGAACTCCTCGGCCTTCTCTAAATCAAAGCTCCCCACCCTGCTTTCGATTGTTGTTCCGGTCTATAATGAAGCCGGCAATATCAGTCCCTTAGTTGATGCGATCAAAAAGAGCGTGGACAATCTCAGCATCACTTACGAGGTCATTTTCATCGATGACGGCAGCCAGGACGGGACATGGGACGCGGTGACCAAAGTGTCGCGGGCTGACCCAAGGGTTAAGGGGCTGTCGCTCTCCCGGAATTTCGGCCACCAACATGCCATACTTGCCGGCTACAGCATTGCCGAAGGCAAGGCGGTCATCAGCATGGACGGCGACCTTCAGCACCCGCCTTCCCTGCTTCCGGCCATGTTGCGGGAATGGCAAAACGGTTTTAAAATCGTGCATACGCGGCGGATCAGTCACCGCAAGCAACCGGCGTTCAAGCGGCTGACCTCAAAGGCGTTTTACTGGGTGTTTTCACTGCTGACGCAGGTCGTCATTCCCGAAGGGTCTTCCGATTTCCGCCTGCTGGACCGCCAGGTACTGGACAACATCACGAAATTTAACGATGTGGAGTTCTTCATTCGGGGGGTCGTAAACTGGATAGGATTTCCGGCCACGGTGCTGACGTATCAGGAAAACGAAAGATTTTCCGATAAAAGCAAATACACGTTTACGCGCATGTTCCGGCTGGCCGTTTCCGGCGTTGTTGCCTTCACCTCCCTTCCGCTGAAGATAGGCATTTGGCTGGGATTATTCACGAGTGTCCTGGCCTTTCTCGAAATTATATACATTTTTATTAAGTTTGTTCAGGGCGTGACGGTTCCGGGCTGGGCATCGATTGTCGGCATCGTCTCCTTCCTTTTCGGCATTTTATTCATGATCCTCGGGTGCATCGGCCTGTACATCGCGAACATCCACGAAAACCTGAAAAACCGGCCGCGCTTTGTCATCCAGCAAAAAGTCAATCTCTCGTGACAGAAAAAGCCAGGGACAAACGGTATTATTTTGAGCAGCTGGGGGATGATTTCGAGGCATTCATCTCCGATTACGATGCCACCCGGCGCATTGAACTGATTTTTCAGCGTCTGGTTCCGCGCGCTTCCGTTGTGCCGGACATGACCGTCTTGGAGGTCGGCTGCGGCACGGGAAGGATATCAAGAGAAATCCGCAAGCGCCCCTGGAAACTGACCGTGAATGACATTTCGGAAAAACTTTGCCGGCAAGTGGCCGGCGAACTGGATTGTCAGTTTCTTGCGGGGGATGGCACGCATTTGCCGTGCGCCAACGGGGCATACGACATGATTATCAGCTCGGAGTGCCTGGAGCATACCTTTGGCCCGTGGGCGGTGATGGCTGAGCTAAAACGCGCTCTAAAGGCCGGTGGCAGCCTCATTGTGACGACACCTAATAAATTGTGGTACCCCGCCCTCCTTGTGGCGAAAGCGATGAACATGAGAAAATTCGCCGGAATTGAGCGTTGGACATGGCCTTGGAGCATGCGCCGTTGGCTGCGGCAGAGCAAATTTGCGGATATCCATTTTGATGGCTGTCATCTGCTTCCCTGGCAGTTACCCTTAGCCAAGAGAATCCTTCCCTTTTTTGATTGCGGCGGAAAATACTTGTATCCGTTGATGATCAATTACGGGTTTTATGCGAGAAAAATACTGTAGCGCGAAGTCTAGGGAAACACGATGGGGATTACAGACCACCGCATTAGTAATGGAACCAGTGCATCTTTCACGACTCGTTGGAGCGGTGGCAGTATTGACGTCCGTAAAGGTTCCATTATCTACACGGACGTCAATAGAATCTATTGCAATTCCAGTCAAATTTTGATACGTTAATCCTTATGCAATTTAAGACTTTAATGGTTTGTGGCTTCATTCTCTTCCCTACGGCAGTGGTCGTTGCGCAGGAAGCGCAGAACAAGGCCTATGTCCAGGATGGAAAAATCGTTGTCGAAACCAAGGACGGCGTCAAGGCTCTGGATTATTCCGGCCGCGATGGTTTTACCAGCCGCGATATTTCCAAATGGACAACCCGCGAGGAAGTTGCGCCTGTCACGGAAGCCCTGAGCGTTTTCAAAGACAAATCCAAAGAATACTACCGCAAGCGGGTGTGGTTTGTCGATGACGGCACGGGCCTCGACCAGTTTTACGTGGAGTTCACCACCGATGACCTTAACGCCAGCCCCTATCTCCTTCCCCATTATAATTTCGCGTATTACCTGGGGTATTCGCCGTCCGGCATTCTGGGCGTGTACGGGGCGAATTTGAATGACAGCGAAGACACTTTTTTTGTTGATCATTCCAGCCATTTCGACCTGGTCACCTGCGATCAAAAGGAAAGTTACCTGGTCATCCAGGAGGATGGCGCGTTAAAACAGCTCATCGTGTATGATCCTGGAGGCAATAAAACGGACACGGCCTTTGCCTTTGGGACCACGATTGAGGAAATCCAGAAGTCATTATGTCCATAAATAATCCAATTAACAGGGAGGTTTACATGCGTCGGATTACCATTTTATTGATACTTCTTGCCATTGGTTTTACCGGCCTGCAGTCGGCCTGGGCCGCCAATCTCAAAAAGACCGTGGCGGTCTTCGAATTTCAAAACGATTCCGGCTATGCCAGCTGGGTGAGCATGGGCCACGATTTCTCCGACCAGCTGTCGGATGCCCTGGTTCAAAGCGGAAAATTCATCGTGCTTTCGCGCCGGGATTTGGACACCGTCATGGCCGAGCAGGACCTGGCGGCCAGTGACCGCTTCGCCCAATCGAATACCGCCAAAATTGGGAAGATCGTGCCGGCCCAAATTCTGGTCAAGGGGCGCGTCGTCGATTTTCAGGAAAATACTTCTTCGGGCGGCCAGGGGTTCAGCATCAAAGGGGTATCTTTGGGGACCAAGCGCTCCAGCACCAGCATCGGCGTCATTGTCCAGCTGATCGATTCCACCACAGGGGAAATCATTGACTCCAAGCGGGTGGATGGCGAGGCCAAGGCGGGCGGGCTGTCTGTGGGGTTCAGCGGGTCGTTCGACCTTAATTCGTCTGATTTCAAAGAGACGCCGGTGGGCAAGGCCACTCAGATTGTCATTGACCGTGCCGTGGAGTATGTCGCTTCGAAAATGGAAAATATCCCCTGGGAAGGCAAGGTCGTCACCGTGAAAGACAATCAGGTCTTTGTCAACGCTGGGACCAATGCCGGGGTCAATGTCGGTGATACGTTCAGCGTGTACAATCTCGGGGAAGCGCTGATCGATCCGGACACCGGGATCAATCTGGGCAGCGAGCGCACCAAGATTGCCGACATCAAGGTTGAGGAAGTGCAGGAAAAGTTTTCTAAAGCGGTGACAACGGGAGACATCACCAAGATCGCCAAAGGCGACCTGGTGCTCAAATAAGGACATTGCCATGAAATCCATCGGATACGCGTTGTTGATTACAGCCGTGGTTGGGCTGTCGGGCTGTGCAACGGCTGAAAAGGCCACCACCGAAGGCGGCAAATTAATCGGTCAGACCACCAATGTTGTCGGCGGGGTGAGCAAAGGCGGGGCCGAAGCGGTCAAGGGGCAGGAAGAAAACCCCTATGGAAGGTAATTAAGCGCTGTCCTTCCAAACATTCACCGCAGGCGCGGCAGAGCCCACGGGCATTTACTGGTTC
>MHGR01000125.1:11994-14686 GCA_001805655.1 Omnitrophica WOR_2 bacterium RIFCSPHIGHO2_02_FULL_52_10 | reverse complement strand
TTGAGATGGACTCTGCTACCGGCGGAGGGTGCGATCCTTGGGCCCGAGGCTCGGGAGGGGAAAACACATCTTTCTTAAAAGGAGTTTCCGCTTGGGGAGGCTGCTGTTCCTTGGGCTTTTCTGGCGGATTGGCTGATGGGACGGCAAGTGTTACTGTTCGGGAGATTTGATCGCTGGCTGATGGCTTAAGGTCTGAAGACTTAACCGGCTCTTCCTTGACTGGCGGCACGGCAGAGGTCGTTGGGCTGGCGAAGGTTTGGAGGCGTTTTACGAGCTCATCAATCTTGTCTTCTTTTTCGAGAAGACCCTTTTCCAGGCGCGTGACCTTCTCTTCCAATAAAGTTATTCTTTTTTTATACCGCTCCCCTTCCGATTGCGCGTTGCTCACCTCAACCTGGATGCTGCGCGATTTGTCCTTGGCTTCCTTCAGGTCCTTTTCAAGGATATCTTTCACTTTGTTAAAATCCTTGTGGTTTTTTAGTTCATTTTCCAGGGACGTCTGAGCGGTTTCCAGGTCAGCGGTTTTTTCCTTGAGCATGGACTCGAGATGGGAGCATTTCTCTTTAAGATCGGAAATCTCGGCGGACAGTTCGATTTCCTTGTCAATACTTTTTTCTTCCTGATTGGAGAGGGATGCGGCGCCGTCCCGGTTTTTTGCCAGTGCAGTGGTAATGGAGACCGTTCCGGTCGGGAGAGGTCCTGGCTTATTTGCTTTGTTATGCGCGTTGTTTTCCGGTTGCTCATCCGCGCTTTCTTGCTCAGGGCTCTCCTTGCCGAAATAATTCTTCAAAGAGGCGAAATGGGTTGCTTCGGGGGCATCGGTACCTTCAATTTCCTTTTTTCCTAAGCTGAATTTGCCAATTTTAAGACCGCCCCCTTTAAGTTTACCGAGAAGGCCTGAGATGGGGCGTGAGGGCGGCTTTGATTCAGAGCGCGCGGTTTCCGTTTCCGTGCTCTTTTTTTTCCTATTCAGAACAGATGTGAATTTTCCCAGCGGCCCGAGTTCGGAGGCGTCTTCCTGTCCCGCATCGGGTCGTGAATATTCTTGGGGCCCCAGCAAAGGGCTTTCAGGAGCGTTAGGGGATTCGATGTCATACGTGGCGGGGAGAACTTCATCGGAGTCGGTATCATTTTTTAGCATCCAAAAAACCGCACCAATGCCGACCACTGCCAGCACGATTAAGCCAATGAGAAGTTCCATGAATTAAATAACCTCCGCGAATGTTTGTTGTGAATCTGTTTCTTGGATTCAGATGGACAAGCTGGTTTTTCAGGCAATAAACGTATATAATACGTTTATGTTCACCTGTATCCTATTGTGCGGCGGATCCAGCCGGCGGTTCGGATCTCCGAAAGTCCTGGCAACGCTGGACGGAGAAACGGTCGTTCAGCGGCTGCAAAAAATGCTTTTAAAGACGCAAGTTGATGAAATCATTACGGTTCTGGGCGCTCACGCCACCCGGATTAAGCCGCATCTATTAAAGCACAAGACCATTAAGCTTGTCCATAATAAAGATTATAAATTTGGACAAACATCGTCGTTTAGGGCCGGGTTGCGCTGCGCTTCACAAAACACCCGGGGGATTTTATTGCTGCCGGTGGACTATCCTCTTATCCGGGAAGATACGATCAACAGGCTGATTGATTTCTATAAAGAAAACAGCCCCCTCATTCTTATCCCTACTTTTGAAGGCCAAAAAGGCCATCCTCCCCTTTTCTCCAATCGATTGAGAGGTGATTTTTTGGCTTTGGACAACAACAGCGGATTGAACTCAATCGCACATATCTACGAAACGCAAACAAAGCTTCTGCCTGTATCCGACCGCGGCGTGGTCCAAACATTTAATACCCAAAAGGAATTTGAAGCCCTGAAGCGGTATGACGGATAGGACCCATCATTTGAGTACGATGACCGATCCGGTATAATTCGCGCGCACATAAGCGTTCCCGATGAGCTTCTGTGCCGGCAAGCGCTTCCAGACGCCGCTGGCATCGGTCTTGATATCGGTAATGGCATCCCCGCCAAGGATGGCGGCTTCGCGTTTCATTTTCTTAAGGACGTCGGAAATCAGCTGTCTTCTTTCCGCATTAACGGTCACAATCCCGATGACGTTGAATTCTTGTTCCACGTTTTCTAGGTAAGGGACCTCCTCCGCTTCCTTCGGGGGATAGTAGTCGTCGGTCGTGTTGATCGACGAAACATGGTAGATGCTGCAGGAAGATGTCGTGAGGACCAACAGTGCTAGGGCAAGGATTTTTTTAATCATCATTCAGACCTCTACTTTTTCTTGGGATTGTTCTTTTTCTTTTAAGGCTTGGATCACCTTCGCGGGGGTGAACGGCAGTTCTTTCAGGCGGATGCCGACCGCGTCATAGATGGCATTGGCAATGGCGGCGGATGTCGGCAACAGCGACGCCTCCCCCATGCCTTTGGCCCCGAATGGCCCCTCAGGGTCGTTGGTTTCGATTAAAATGGTTTCCATGGGCGGCGTGCCGATGGAGCGCGGCAGGCGGTAATTGGCGAAGTTGCCGTTGGCCGGCCGGCCTTTCTTGTCAAAGTGGAGGTTTTCCATGAACGTATACCCGATGCCCATCGCCAGCGAGCCCTCAATCTGCCCCTCAACGGACTGGGGATTGATGGCCTTGCCGATGTCGTGGGCGTCCCACATTTTCAGGATGGTCACCTCACCGC
>MHGR01000125.1:0-11948 GCA_001805655.1 Omnitrophica WOR_2 bacterium RIFCSPHIGHO2_02_FULL_52_10 | reverse complement strand
GCTTCCGGAAACGTTGCCTTCTCCCGTCCGGAAATCAATCGGGGTCGTTTTGGGGTTGTAGCTTCCCCGGCCGATGATCTGCTTTCCGTAATTAAAAGAATAACTGAGCTCGACGGCTTTATCGAAGCTCATGACCGGGGTTTGACCGCTTTGGTTAATGACGGCCTCCGCCTTAATATCGAGGTCGTCGATATTAAGGCCGCGATCGCTGGCGATGATTTCCAGGATTTGCCTCTTGGCGTCCCTGGCGGCGCGGATGGTGGCGTTTCCGGAAATGAACGTCACCCGGCTGGCAAAGCTCCCCGTGTCGAACGGGGTGGTTTCCGTGTCGCCGGATTTGCACTTGATCCGGCTGTAACTGACGCCGAGTTCCTGGCAGGCAATCTGGGACAAGGCCGTATTGGAGCCCTGCCCCGTGTCCGCCGCTCCCGTGAACAGGTAGACCGACCCGTCCTCCTCCACCTTCACGATGGAGCCGGCGCTTTCATGGGATTTGTACATTTTCGATCCCATCACGTCGGCGGCGATCCCGATGCCGATCCCGCGCTTTAAATGTTTTTGCTTTCCACGTTTTTCCCCCCATTTTGCCGCTGCGGTGGATTTTTCAATGCATTCTTTCAGGCCGTTGCTGGTCAGGAACATCTTATTCACCGTGACCATGTTTGGGGTCGTAATGTTTTTCAGGCGGAATTCCACCGGGTCCATGCCGATGCCCTCCGCCAGCATGTCCATATGCGACTCAATGGCGAATCCGGCCTGAACCCCGCCGAACCCGCGCATGGCCCCGCTGATCGGCGTGTTGGTATAAACGCGGTAGCCCGTGATGCTGAAGTGTTTGATTTTATAGACCATGAATATGCGCATGATGGCCGCCGCCAGAACGGTCGGTCCGTAACTGCAGTATGCGCCGCCGTCGGCAATGACCTCTCCGGTGATGGCGACCAGCGTACCGTCCTTTTTAACGCCGGATTTAATTTTATAAATCATGCCGTGCTTGCGGCGCGAGGCCAGGAATTCCTCCTCCCTGTTGTAGCAGATTTTGACCGGCAGGCCGCCGGCCTTCTTGGACAGCAAACAGGCCGCAAAATCCATCGGCAGCATTTCCAGTTTTCCGCCGAACCCTCCGCCGACGGCCATTTTAATCACGCGCACGTCGTTCAGGTCCATCCGCAATGTTTTCGCCAGGGCCTCGCGGCACTTAAACGGCGCCTGGCTCGAGGCCCAGAGGGTGATCTTATTTGAAAATGCCTCCCATTGCCCGACGCACACATGCGGCTCGAGGGCCGCCTGATGGGCGGCGGGGGCGAAAAAGGTGTCTTCCCGGACGTAATCCGCCTCTTTCATGGCGCGCTCGGGATTGCCGAAGTTGACCGGCAAAATCACGGCGATATTGTTGAGGGAATCATGGATCTGCGGGGCCTGCGGCTTCATGGCCTCCAGGACATCAACGACCGAAGGCAAAATTTCGTATTTCACGTCAATGAGCTGTAATGCTTGTAGGGCGGTTTCCTCGTCAACGGCGGCAACGGCGCCGATTTCATCTCCGACATAACGAACCTTTTCGGACTCGAGCGCCATTTGATCGATGGTGTGCGGGAAAAAATATTCGTTGGAGCCAAACTTGATGTTCGCCGTGTCCTTGGCGGTGATAACGGCCCGCACGCCCGGCAGGGCCTCGGCCCGGGATGTGTCGATGCTCACGATTGTGGCATGGGCATGGGGGCTGCGGAGCATTTTCCCGACCAGCATGTTGGGGAAACTCACGTCAAAGGCGTATTTCACCTGGCCGGTTACCATGCCTTTTCCGTCGATGCGCGGGACGCTTTTTCCGACGGGGTCAACATAATTTTTATCAACGGGCATTTTCATCTAATTTTTATCAGAAACCGCAAAGGCTCTCTTCATTTCCCTGCCGGTTTTGCGGACAGCTTCGAATATTTTTAAATAGCCCGCGCAGCGGCAAAGGTTGCCATCGAGAGCGTATTCAATCTCTTCCTGGGTTGGGTTGGGGTTTGTGTCCAGCAGGGCCTTCGATGACATAATCATGCCGGGGATGCAGAACCCGCACTGCACGGCGCCCTCATCCAGGAAGGCTTGCTGGACCGGATGCAGGTTTTCCCCATCGGCCAGGCCCTCGATGGTCTCGATCCGGTCCCCTGTCAGGCCGCTGGCGAGGGTGATGCACGAAAGCACCGCTTTGCCGTTGACGATCACGGTGCAGGTGCCGCATTCGCTTTCCTCGCAGGCTGTTTTTGTCCCTGTCAGCCCCAAGTGGTCGCGCAGGACTTCGAGCAGTGTTTCATTCCCTTTAAGTCCCAGCTGGTAATTCTTATGGTTGATGTTGAGCGTGATCATCGTTAACGGTTTTTTTCCATCAGTTCCCGCAGCGCGCTTTTGATGCTCACGCGGAACATGTGTTTTTTATAATCATTGCTGCGCGTTTCGTAGATGGATTCATCCATGTGATTCAGGGCCTCTTGCGCGATATCCGGGGAGCAAACGCTTTGATCAAGGAACTGCTCCAGCTTATGATCGCGCTGGGCAAAAGCGACGCAGTTATTGACGCTGACACGGGTATGGGCGAACGTGTTCCGGTTAAAATTGGTTTTGATGAGAATCGACAACAGCGGGATGTCCACGTTGGGGGATTTTTTAACGCGGCAGTAGGCGACGGAAGCGTTGGGATCGCTGGCGATGGTCACGTGGGTAAAAATCTTGTCTGTTTTGGCCCCGTTTTTAAAAAATTCTTCGGCATCCAGTGTCTGTGTGGCGCCGTCCCGGCCGCGGAAATGCAGGCGGCCTCCCAGCCCGATCATGGCGGCCGGCATCTCCGTCCAGGTATAGCGGCAGGTAAGATTGCCCCCGACCGTGGCCATGTTGCGGATTGGGTTCGTGGATATGTTTTTACAAACGGTTCTCAGGACGGAAAGATGTCCCTGAAGATGCGGGCTGCTGTACAGATCGCTGATGGTGGTCATCGCTTTGATGGTGAGTTCTCCATTGGACGCGGACGCGCCCTTGAGCCCATCGATCTTATTCAGGCTTATGACATGCTCAGGGGTTTTGGCGCCTTTTCGCTTGAGCAGTTTTAAGCTGTTGAGGAGAAACGTCCCCCCTGCCTGCAGCCTTGAGTTATCCAGGGTCGTGTACAGACGGACAGCTTCATCCAACGTAGAAGGGGTATGAAATGTTAACGGATTCAGCAGCATAATGTTAGGGTAAATGCGTCGTTAATATAGTGAAATTTTACTATATTACGCAAAGGTAGTATAGCAAAAATCAAATGTAATACAAGGGTAATATTTACCAGTTTAACGTATTACTTCTCAGCAACTTATAGCGTTAGAGCACAAAACGATTCCCTAATTTCTGATATTTTTGCCCAAAAAACCTTCCAGCGCCACATCGGCAACAGCAGGATCCCATCCATGTGACGTAATTTCACCTTTAATCTGTTCCGGTGATTTCAGAGCGAATTGACTTTGATGCTGATTCAAATAGGCCTTGAGGACCTCCACATTATACAGCTGGTGCTTGTTCAGCTGCCAGCGTAACGGCCGGACGGTCTCCTTCCTATTCAGCACAAAGGCTGCCGCGGCAAGCATCAAAGGCAGCAGGAGAATGCCGATGGAGCTGTAAAAATAAAACGGCTTTGAGGTCCCGAAAATAAAACCGGCGCAGTTCCAGAACACGTCAAATAAATAATGCGCGACGATGACGGGGATGATGCCGTATTTTAAATAAATAAAGGATAAGAAAAGCCCCAGGCAGGACACCTCCAGCCCCCTGAACCACATGGGGAATATCTGGTAACCGCTATGGGCGTATCCCCAGATCAAAGATGATAGCAGGCAAGTGATGATGAGGCTCGCCCCCGGCTTCCCCGGCAGGAATCTGCTGAATATTTTTTTGCCGAGGTTGATGGCATAGAGGCGGTACATGATCTCTTCAGAAAAGGAGGTTTTAAAACCGAACGTAAACGCTGCCAGAAACGGCAAAAAAGCAGTTGTGAAATTATTGACCCAATTGTATTCCACCCAGACGCCCAAGTAGGTCTGTCCCGTCTTGACCAGCAAGGATTGAATCCCCAGCATAATGAAGCAAACAAAATATCCCAGGGCGATCATTTCGCTCACGGAGCGCGAGGCAAAAGTGGATTGGATGTAATGTCGAAACGACCCGCTCGGCTGGTTCGGCGAAGCCTCCGCATGCAGCAGTTCTCCGGCCAGGCCGGGGATGAGCATGGTCACGGTCGTAAAAAGGGCGGCTATGACCGTGTTGATTCCGCTGCGCCACAAAAACGATTGGAGCGATGAGGTTGTTGTGTAGGAATATAAGATTTCCTCAAATTGGTTGAAGAACGTCGTCAATGACAATAAAAAGGAGAACAGCATGATGCCGAAATAAAACTTTTTGGTGGCGTGCATGGCCAGGTGGTTCTGGCGCACCAAAATGAGGTAGATGCCGCTGGTCAAAAGCGCGAGGATGATCATCATGATCCCCAACAGCATGTTGCGGCTCCATTCCTTGCGGCCGTCGAGGTCGCGGTTGAATTGCTCGGGGACGAGGAATGAGTTCTTCGAGAAGCCCAGAATCTCATCGCCGGTGAGCAAGACGCTTTTGATCAGTTTCCCGGTGCCGCTGTCGGGCAAGGCGCTCCAGGGAATACTCACGCCCTGTTTGTACCAGCTGAAAAAATAATCGGTGCGGTTGTCCCGTATGGTGGCCAGATCGCTGCCCAGGGAATATCTTGCGGGATCGAAACCGAAGGTCTTGGTCAAAAATGCCTCGGCCTGCGCGCGGGCCTCTTCCCGTTCAATCGTTCCGCGGGCGGCGGTGTCTTCGAGCGCGTGGGAGTATCCGGTGATCTCGCCCTTCGCCGAATCGATGATGTAGTTGAACCCTTCCTTTTCCTTCTCTTTGAAAAATCGGACCCTCCAGTAAAACAGGTCAAAGTCATGCTCCTTGATGAACCGGCTCAGTCCATCGAACCCGACCGTTTTTTGCATGTAACGGTCCATCAGTTCATCCATGTTGAAGACCGCCACGGCTTGAAATTCCCCGGGGTCCGCATAGCCATTTGCTCGAAGGTGCTCTTGGGCGATTGCGACGGCTTGCGTCCGGTCGACCGAGAAATTCGTAAAGGTTAATTGGGGATAATTGAATTTCAGCCAAACGGCCAGGCTGATGAGGGATAAGGATAAAAGGAAGAATGTTGTCCAGGAAATCCGGTTGAGTTTCATGACCTATAAAAGGTTGATCACTTCTTTCGGGAGTTTCTTGAGCTCCTGATTGCCGAGGACCTTGATCGACCAGCGCAGCAACTTCAATTTTTTGGACAAACGGGCATCGGGTTCCTTGACGTCCATCAGGCGCTTGCGCGAAAGGAACAGCGTCTTGCGCAGGGTGTTGAAGATGACCCGCGCTTCGCGCGAACGGTTGTTCTCCGCGGTGATCAGCTGGTTGACGTGCTCAAAGGCGATATCATTGACGGCGGTATTATAATGGTCCAATTTCAGCACAAGAGCGGGCGCCATCGTTCTGAAATACCGGTAGCGGTCCATCAGGCACAAAGCGTGCATGATTTCCACTTCCACGAACGGTGAATCAGTCCTGTGCAGGCGGCGCAGAAGGATTTTTTCAATGATTTTCTTTTCATTGGAAACCACTTCCCGGCTGTACTTTTCCTTGAACACCCGTAAGGCGCCGGCGCTGCGGTACGTCGTGAGCGTGTCGTCCCGGATCATGGCCAGCAGGGTTTCCTTCGGAAGATTCTGGTATTTCTTGGCATATCCATCGACAAGCATTTTATCATCGAAGATGGTGTTGGCCGACGGCAAGTCCCCATTTCCGTTTTGCGCCCATGCTAACGGCGCGCTTATGAGGCCCATTGCTAGGGATGCGGCTAAAATGTGTTGCTTGACGCGGGTCATTTGAGACGTAGCTCCATGCTCATATTCACGGCTTTATGCGTATGCGTTAGCGCTCCGACGGAGATCCGGTCGACTCCTGTCCGGGCGATGCCGGCGATGTTGGAAAGCGTGACCCCGCCGGACGCCTCAAGCAGCGGGCGTTTTTTGCGGGGAAGGCCTTTGACCAGCCTGACCGCGCGCTTCATCCGGCCGTTGGTCATGTTGTCGAGCAGAATCATATCGGGGAAAGCGGATAATGCCTGCTTGAATTGGGTCAGGTTGTCCACTTCGATTTCGATCTTCTGTTTTGTTCTTTCCCGCAAGCGTTCGACGGCCTCGGCCGTATCCCACGGCCGGCCGCAGGCCGCGCGGTGGTTATCCTTCATTAAAACCAGCTGGTCTAAGCGGGAGCGGTGGTTGACCCCGCCGCCGCAGCGCACGGCATATTTTTCAAACGCCCTCAAGCCGGGGGTTGTTTTGCGCGTATCCAGGATGACGGCTTTTGTTCCGCGGACTTTCTGAACATATTGACGAGCGCCTGTGGCAATGCCGGAGAGATAACCCAGGAAATTCAATGCCGTTCTCTCCCCTGTCAGCAGGGCGCGCGTTTTGCCTTGGATGACCGCAACCGTGGTGTTCCGCCTGACCCTGGCACCGTCCTTGTACGCCGTCCGGAAACGGATTGTTCTGTCGAGCCGTTGAAAAACTTTCCGGACGATATCCAGCCCGCAGAGCACGGCCTCCTCCTTTGCGATGATGCGCCCCCGGCAAGTGTGGCGGGCGGGGATCAGGAACCGCGTGGTGATATCATGGCCGGCCGCGTCTTCGCGCAGGGCGGTTGAAATCAGCCGGTTGAGCGCCGCGGCGTTCACTGTTCTAGGCTGGAAACAATCTGCTCCAGCTCCCGGATTTTTTCATGGATTGATTTTAAACGTTCCTTTTCCTTTTCGATGATGTCCTTCGGCGCTTTTTTGATGAATTCTCTGTTCTTCAGCCGGCTGTCCAGGCCCTTAGTTGCCCTCTTTTGCTCTTCGATTTGTCCGAGCATGCGGTCCCGCTCCCGGCCGACATCAATCAGGCCGCTGAGGGGGACCACGGCCTTGATGTCTTCGACAATGGTCGCGGCTGAATTCTTGGTTTCCGCGGCCCGGCCGTCAATCGTCAAGAGGTCAGCGCGCATGAGGTTCTTGAGCAGGGTTTCATTGTCTTGTAACAGCGACAGCTGGTCCTTGGATTTGGAAGACAAGTGGCATTGTATCTTTTCATTCGGCTTGACGTTCCAGTGCGAGCGCAGGTTGCGTATGGATGAAATAAGGCTGATCAAAGTCTGCATGCGCTCCTCCGCCTTCTTGTTGACAAGCTGTTTATGGCCGGCGGGCCAGGGCTTGCGGCTGATCGACCCCGCGCCAGCGTGGCATTGGCTCCAGATCTCCTCGGTGACAAACGGCATGAACGGATGGATCATTTTCAGGGACTGCTCCAGGAGCGTAAACGCGATGTTTTGCGTGACGGGATCGGACCAGCGGTCCTTGATGATCTCCAGGTACCAGTCGCAGAAATTCGCCCAAAAAAAATCATAGATCAGGGATTCCGCCTCGGAATACTGATACTTTTCTATGGCCGCGCCCACCTTGCCTAGGGTGGCGTGAAACCGGGAAAGGATCCACAGCGAGGGAAGGTCAAGGTCTTTTGTCTTTGCCGCCGCAGCCAGGTCAAAGGACGGGTCGACCGCGGCGGTGTTCATCAAGATCAGCCTTGAAGCGTTCCACATTTTATTGGCGAAGTTCCGGCCGACCTCGAATTTTTCCTTGGAAATAAATATGTCCTGGCCGGAATTGATGATCAGGCTGAAGCGCAGGGCGTCGGCTCCATATTCCTCGATGATTTCCAGCGGGTCGATGGCGTTGCCCAGTGATTTGGACATCTTCCTCCCCTTGGTGTCGCGCACGGTCCCGTGAATGTAGACATCCGAGAACGGCAGGTCGCCCATGAATTCGTACCCGGCCATGATCATGCGGGCCACCCAGAAAAAAATGATTTCCGGCGCCGTGAACAGCGACGAAGTCGGATAGAAATAAGCGAGGTCCTCACTTTTTTGCGGCCAGCCCAGGGTGGCGAAGGGCCACAGCCAGGAGGAAAACCATGTGTCCAGGACATCTTCATCCTGCCGAAGATTCGCGGAGCCGCAATGGGGGCATTTTTCCGGAACGGTTTCGGAAACAATCGGTTCTTTGCAATGCATGGTGCAATGGCCATCACCGATGCAGTACCAGACCGGGATGCGGTGCCCCCACCAAATCTGGCGGGAAATACACCAGTCGCGGATGTTTTCCATCCAGTTCATGTAAACTTTAGTCCAACGCTTGGGGTAAAACCGGATCTTCCCGCTTTTGACGGCCCTAAGCGCCGGCTCGGCCAGCGGTTTCATTTTGACGAACCATTGCTTGGAAAGGTACGGCTCCACGATGGTATGGCAGCGGTAACAATGGCCGACCGCGTGGACGTGGGGCTCCGTTTTTTCCAGCAGTTTCGCCTCTTTTAAAGTTTCGACGATGGCCTCCCTCGCCTCGAGCCGGTCCATGCCTTCGTAATCTCCCGCCTGCTCATTCAGCCGGGCGTCGGGATGCATGATGTTGACGAATTCAAGGTTATGGCGCTTCCCCATCTCAAAGTCATTGGGGTCATGCGCGGGGGTGACCTTGACCGCGCCGGTCCCGAATTTGGGGTCCACGAACTCGTCGCTGATGATCCGGATTTCGCGGTTCATCAGGGGCAGGAGCAGGGTCTTGCCGATCAAATTTTTATAGCGCTTGTCCTTGGGGTTCACGGCCACGGCGGTATCCCCGAGCATGGTTTCCGGGCGCGTTGTGGCGACGGTCACGTAGCGGTCCGGGTCGTCCTTGAACGGATAACGGATATGGTAAAGGCTGCCTTGGATGTCGCGGTGCTCGGCTTCCTCATCGGAGAGCGCGGTGTGGCAGCGCGGGCACCAGTTAATGATGTATTCGCCGCGGTACACGAGGCCTTTTCTGTACAGCCGCACAAAGACCTGCTTGACGGCCGCGCTGTAAGGTTCGTCCATGGTGAAACGCGCGCGCTGCCAGTCGCAGGAGGCGCCCAGTTTCTTCAATTGATGGATGATCGTGTCGCCGTATTGTTTTTTCCAGTCCCATAACCGCGCGACAAAGGCCTCCCGGCCGAGCTCATGGCGGTTTTTTCCTTCCAGGGCCAGCTGTTTTTCAACGACGTTCTGCGTGGCGATGCCGGCATGATCGGTCCCCGGCATCCACAATGTTTCGTATCCGTTCATGCGCTTATAGCGAATGATAATATCCTGTAAGGTGTTGTTCAGGGCGTGGCCCATGTGCAGGATGCCGGTAACATTCGGCGGAGGAATGACGATCGTGTAGGGCTTTTTCTTCGGATCGGGCCGGGCATGGAAGAGATTTTCTCTCTCCCAATACGTAGACCACTTGTCGTCAACTGTCTTGAAGTCAAATCTGTTGGAAAGTTCGGGCATAAGCTCGGTTTAAGAAGCGCGCGTATGCCGCTGCGTAGAGCGTGGTTTCAAATGCCTGCTGTACGCGCCGCGCGGGCAAGGTTAGTTTGATTCTTGGTCTTTTAAAAGTTTGTACTCGATGCTGTCGGTCAATGCTTCCCAGCTCGCTTCAATGATATTTTCATGCACGCCGACCGTGGTCCAGGAATCGGAATTGTCCTGGGATTCGATGAGGACCCGCACCTTGGCCGCTGTCCCGGCCTTTGTGTCCAGGACCCGGACTTTATAGTCCGTCAGGTGCATCTCTTCCAGCCGCGGATAGAATTTTTTCAGGGCCTGGCGCAGGGCTTTGTCCAGGGCCTCCACCGGACCGTCGCCGTCCGAAGCGCTGTACTTGCTTTCGCCGTTGACATTGACCCTGATGGAGGCTTCGGCGAAAACGCGCCCGTCGAACCTCTTTTCCGACGCGGTCTTAAACCCTTCCAATTTGAAGAACGGTTTATATTTCTTCAATGAGCGCTTTACGAACAGTTCAAACGAGGCGTCCGCCGCCTCGAACTGGTAGCCGCTGTGCTCTTTGTCCTGGAGCGCCTTCAGCATTTTCTTGGCCTGCGGGGACTTTTTGTCCAGCTGGACGTCCATTTGCTGGGCCTTCAGGATGATAGGCATTTTTCCCGCCAGTTCGGAGGTGACAAACCGCCGGTGGTTCCCCACGATCGACGGGTCAACGTGCTCATAGGCCAGGGGGTTCTTGAGCATGGCGTCAATGTGCACGCCCCCTTTATGGGCGAAGGCCGAATGTCCGACAAAGGCGGCATTGTCCGCCAGTTTGTAATTGCTGATCTCGCTGATGAAATACGACGTCTCTTTCAATTTTTTCACGTTCTGCTCGGGAATGGAAGCGCGGTTCATTTTCGTGTGCAAAATACCGATGATGGTGCACAGGTCCGCGTTGCCGCACCTCTCTCCCAGCCCGTTGAACGTGCCCTGGACCTGGACGCAGCCGGCCTCGATGGCCGCGATGCTGTTGGCTACCCCCATACCCAGGTCATTATGCGTATGGATTCCCAGCGGGACATTTATCCTGGATTTCATTTCCAGGACGATTTCCTTGACTTCCCGGGGGAGCGTGCCGCCGTTGGTGTCGCAGAGGATAAGGCAGTCGGCCTTGGCGTCCCGCGCGGCGGAAATGGTCCGCAGGGCGTATTCCGGATTGCGCTTATAGCCGTCAAAGAAATGCTCGGCGTCATAAAACACCTGCTTCTTCCGTGACTTCAAGAAGCTGACGGACTCGGCAATCATGTACAAGTTTTCTTCCAAGGTGGTTTTGAGGACATCCTTGACGTGGAGGTCCCAGGACTTGCCGAAGATGGTGATGGTGTCTGTTTTGGATTTCACCAGCTCGCGCAGGTTGGCGTCTTCGGCGGCTTTGATTTTGGCGCGCCGGGTCGAGCCGAATGCGGCAATCCGCGCGTGCTTGAATTTCTTGCCCTGCACTTCCTTGAAATAGGCCTTATCCTTCGGGTTGGAGCCCGGCCAGCCCCCTTCGATGTAATGCACCCCCAGCTCATCCAGCTTTTGGGTGATTTTGAGCTTGTCGTTGAGGGTAAAGGCAATGCCCTCGGTCTGCGCGCCGTCGCGCAATGTGGTATCGTAAATGGTAATGCTGTTTTGCATGTTATTTCTCGGATTCCAGGCCAAATTCCCTGTGCAGCGCTTTCACCGCTTTGTTGACCTGGCTGTGGCTGATAATGCAGGAGATGCTAATCTCCGATGTGGAGATCATTTCGATATTGATCTTGTTCCTGGCCAGTGCCTGGAACATGGATGCCGCTATGCCGTGATGCGACCGCATGCCTGACCCCACGATGGAGATCCTGGCAATGTTGTCGTCGCAGAGGACCTCGCCGGCATGGATTTTCTGCGCGATCATTTTTGCCGCGTTAAAGGCTTTTGTCAAGTGGCTTTTGGAGACCGTGAAGGAAATGTCCGTGTGGCGCGTATGACTGATATTTTGAACGATGATGTCCACGTTGGCGCCGGTCTTGGACACTTCCGTGAATATTTTGGCGGCGATGCCCGGCTGGTCCGGCACGGCGCACACGGTGATCTTGGCTTCCGCCTTGCTGCAGGTCACTGCCTGGACAGCAACGTCTTCCAGTTTATTTGATTTTTTGACGATCATGGTTCCTTCCTCCTTGGAAAAGCTCGAGCGTACGTGAATGGGAATGTTGAATCTTTTCGCCACTTCGATGGAGCGGGCCTGCAAGACCTGCGCGCCCAGGGATGCCATTTCCAGCATCTCTTCGAAGTTTATCGTTTTTATTTTTCTGGCCTGTTTCAGGATGCGGGGATCGGTCGTGTAAATTCCTTTTACGTCCGTGTAAATCTCGCACACCTTGGCTTTCAAGGTGATCGCCAGAGCCACCGCGGTCAGGTCGGAGCCTCCCCGGCCCAGGGTGGTGATTTCGTCTTCCTCGGTGACCCCCTGATAACCGGCGACAATGACGATTTTATTATCCGCCAAGGCGCTGTGG
>MHGR01000124.1:11184-13902 GCA_001805655.1 Omnitrophica WOR_2 bacterium RIFCSPHIGHO2_02_FULL_52_10 | reverse complement strand
TCGTCGAGAAATACATTAATTGCTGGGTGTCATCTGACCCAGTCTGTTTGCTCGCTCACCACTGATTGAAGAGTCGAACCACCCTGAGCGAGTCCCGAACCCATTCAACTCCGCTCAGGGTTCGGCCCTGAGTATAATCGAAGGGACGAGTCGAAGGGTCTCTGGATCGAAAAAGAGAAAGCCACGGCTGTTAACCCGTGGATTTCTAGTTGCGCTCAGGCTCCGTTGATATGTCGTCTTTTGCGGAGGGCGCTGTTGGGTGTGGGAATTTACCCCATTCACGCGCCGTCTGGTGGCATTGGATGCAGCTGGCGGTGATACGCGTAAAATGACCGTAAGCATTACTGTAGTTTTGGTTTGACGCCTCTTCCTTCATCAAGCGGGTCTCTTCCACTATTTCCGTCACAGACCGCCACACGCTGGGTTCGCTTTCCGGGGTCGGGATGTTTTCCAGAATGAGCCGGTTCATGTCCTTCAAAAGAGCATTTGATTCTTCGGTAATGCGTTCGGTATCACCCACCAAAAAGCCCTCAAAAATGGCGGCAAGCTTCATTTTCTGATGGCGCATGACAGAATGTGATTTTTCAAAATCGGGAGACGACTTGTGCAGCATCTTGTAAACGTCATCGTTCGTCACGGCTTTGTCCTGCGGCGTGGCCGGCCGGTTTAAAAAAAACACGGCAAGGAACATGCCACATGCCAGGATAAAAATGATTTGCCTGCGGGTATTTTTCATAGGTTAATTATAGCAATGGATTTACATTACGCACCAACAATTTCTTGCTAATAATTTAAGGGATTATCTTGGTTGTGCCAAATCAAATAACAACAATTCCGCATCGGTCAGGGACGTCAGCATGACCTGCGGCTCGCCTTCAACGGCTACGCCGTCCCCCCGGTCCAGCGCGGCAAAATCGTCAAGTTTTACTTTCCCGTTGACCATCTGTATCCAGACCCCGCGCCCGGGTGCAATTTCATGGAGGACAGTTTCATATTCCTTAAGCCTGCCCAGGTAAATGCGGACGTCCTGATGAATGGTCAGGATGCCTTTTTCCGGGTTGTTTGAGGCAATAAGCTGCAGGTGTCCACCGTTAAATTCAGGAGAAAGTTCTTCGTAGGACGGCTCGATGCCCTTGCGCTGCGGAAGAATCCAGATTTGCAATAACCGTGTTGATTCCTCCGTTGAGGGGTTGAATTCGCCGTGCTCCACTCCCCGGCCGGCGGTCATCCTCTGAAAATTTCCCGCCTTGATCATCGAGCCGTTGCCCATGCTGTCCTTGTGCTCCAGCGCGCCATCGACCACATAGGTAAGGATCTCCATGTCCTTGTGCCGGTGCGTATCAAACCCTTTTCCAGGTTTGATGGTATCGTCGTTGATCACGCGCAATGAACGGAAGCCCATGTGGCGGGGGTCATGGTAATCGCCGAATGAAAAAGAATGATATGTATTGAGCCAGCCGTAATTCGCGTGCCCGCGCTCCTTGGCTTTTCTGATCCTGATATTATTGGTCTTCATCCTATGCGTGCGTTCCGGCAAGTGAATGTTCATCCGTGGGTTTTTAGTCAGCAGGCCATTGCGCGTGCTGCGGGAGCCGTGCGTCAATGTCGTACCAGGGCGCCTTGTCGCTGACGAAGATATGGCGTGAGGGCTTCGCGCCGGGGTCGTCATCAAGCGTGCCCAGGCGGACGACGTTGAAATCCTGGCCAACTTTGTGGGAGTAAATCGGCGACCCGCATTTCGAGCAAAAATACCGTTTCTTACCCGGTGAGGATTCGTAAGCGGTCAATTGGCCTTTGCCCGAAGTCAGTTTAAAGGCGCCTACACTCACGCGCGTGAGCGTGGCAAACGCGGCGCCGTGGGCTTTGCGGCATTCCCGGCAGTGGCAATGCGTGACCGTGCCGAGTTCTTCCGTGATGGTGTATTTCACGCCCCCGCAGAGGCAGCTTCCGCGGATTTTATGCGCCGGGTTTTGGATTTTAGTTCCCCTTTTCTTTGTACAAACTTAACCGCTCCATTTCGATTTCAACGGATTTCAATGAGGCTTGAATATCCATAACAAAAAATATCAATGAGACCATCAATGCAATCAGCGCGGCTAAAAATAGGATTTCGATGAATAGGCTGATGCTCAGGGAGAACGTCGTCAGCAGGAAAAGCATCAAAATCATGAAGCTCACGCAGCTGACGGAGGCCGCCGCGAACGTGATGGCGTGCTTTAAAAGAAAGCAGCGTTTGTAGAGAAAATGCAGTTGGCGGAAATAGAAGGTTTTATCCTGCGGGGAAGCTGTCTTGATTTCCTGGGCAATGTAGCGTATGCGGTCCACCGGGCGGGCGAAACGGTTAACCATGGACAGCAGCAAAAGGCCCACACCCGAAATCAAAATGACCGGCGTCAGGGACGCCTGCAGGATGGCGATCAAGTTTTCTTTATCCATAAGAGACCAGCTCCAAAAGTGTGTGCGCGGCCTATCTTTCTCAAAATATTATAAAGCCAACCGATATACCCGCGCGGCATTTTCGTGGCCGACTTTGCGGGCGACCGGCTCCGCTAACTGATCTAAAATGCGCCATGTCCCTTCAAAGGATTGATTCGGCCGCGCTTCCCCCGTGGTTGAAAAGAAAAATTCATCCGAACCGATCATAAATCTGTCCGGAAAATCATTGATTAGTGCAAGCCATTCGGGGTCAATGGCGCCGGTTGTGTCCACAAGGCGGTT
>MHGR01000124.1:0-11117 GCA_001805655.1 Omnitrophica WOR_2 bacterium RIFCSPHIGHO2_02_FULL_52_10 | reverse complement strand
GGATGTTGCGTAATCAAATGCCTTATCAGGGAAGGCGCCATGTCCCCCGTATTGTCCCAGCCGATATGCTGCCAGACTATCCGGGCGTTGCGGTCATGCGCAAGGAGCGTTTCCAGGGCTGGAATCGTTGGTTCAAGTGTTGAAGGATTTTTGCTGCACGTTTGCAGCAGATTTTCTGGCATCGGCCGTGAACGGGTTACGGCTTCCATATGTAGGTCGATAGGGACATCATGCTCCGCGGCGATATCGGCCAGCAGCAAAAACAGCGGATGATCCGCCGGGGCGAGTTGAAACGAATGCGTTGGGCCCAAACAGAGATGATACGAAAGCATCTCTCCGAACCCCACCGCCCCGTCGGCTAAAATGCTTTCGGCGACAGCGCGAAAACGTCCGCGGTCCGCATCCGTCACGGCGTCGGCGTCGATTTTTTGAAGATAGGGCGACAGGCGGGCGCCGCCGGCTATTAATTTCAACCGCTCCGGATATCTGCGGGTTACGCTGAGGAATTTTTGGTATTCCTCATCCGGATCGGAATTATGTCCGGGGACAACCACAACCAGCGCTTGGGCAACCTTGTAGCGATCCATCTGATAGAACAGTCCGCTAACCGCTTGGTCCAAACCTTGCGATTCACTGCCGCGATTCTCCCCCATTTTCGGGCCGCGTTTTCTTGGAAAAAATGGCCCGCGGGGTTTGCGGGACGGTGATTTTTGGGGCCCGAGTGCCGAGCCTTCTAGGGTATTCCCCCGCAAGTGGACATGCGTATCAATATACACGGAATTTTCGGCAGCATAGGCGATATGAATGGTAAATACAAGAAGAAATACAGCAGTGATTGTTTTGAACAAACATTTTAATCTGGCCAGCATGCTTGACCCGGTGGATGGTTTATCGTGTGTAACCGTATTGGGTGTAGTCAATGTCGAGGGATTCCATGTCGGTTTTCATCGGCCCGTGAAAACCGAACGGTGTTTCGCTGAAAAAGGCATCCACCATGTCCTTTTCCTGAACTTCGCGGCGGCCGTTTTCCAAGGCGAGTTTCTCCGCCTTTTGCGAAACCTTTTTTTGGGCGATGCTCCGCAGGACCGCAGGAATTTTCTCGAGCATGAGCTCAAATTTCTCCCGCGCGTCTTTTTCCCAGGCCATCGTCATGGCGCCTGTCGTTGCTTCTGCTCCAGGGCGTCTAACCGCCGGAGGATTTGTTGAAGGTATTCAATGATGACCGCGTGGGTAAACTGGGCGTCAATGCCCACCGCGGCATTTTCCGATTGAATCCGCTGGATAACCGAGGATAACTCCGCTTTCGATTTGGTTAAGGGGTCCCGGCCTTGCATCATGCTTCGCTGCTCCAATTATGCTGACCGTCATCCAGGGCATATTCCCTGAGGTCCTCCAGGTTAAGGACTTCCAGGGCCGATTCGTGGGTGGCAGATAGGATGACTTGAGGCGCGGCCCCCGCCTCGAAGGCTTCCTGCCACCGCAAGGCGCACAGGCACCACTGGTCACCCGGGATCAATCCGGGAAAATCCATTTCGGGCTGTGGCGTGGACAGGTCATTGCCGGCTTCCCGTGAAAATTCCAGAAATTCTTCAGTGACTTTCACGCAGACCGTGTGGCGCCCGATATCTTCCGCGCAGGTCCGGCAGTACCCGTCCCTGAAAAATCCCGTCATCGGAAATCTGCAGCAAGTCTGCAGCTCGTCCCCCAACACATTCCGCTCTTTCGTCATAAATTCCGTCCTATAGTTGAATAAAATTGTAGCGGATAATCCGCGCTAACCAAGATACCTTTATACCAAAAGAACCGTGTTTATGCAATGAATCTATCGTACCGTGATCACCGGCTGTGAAGCGTCCCGGACAACCGCGGTCAGGCTGTCCGTAGATCGGCTGCACGACGTTCGGCTGTTGTCCTCCACCGTTAAGGTCACGAGAAAGGTGTTGCTGCGGGCGTAAACATGCGTAACCTGTCTTCCCTGCTGTTTGCTCCCATCGCCGAAATCCCAGAGATAGGTCAATTGATCACCATCCGGATCCCGCGATTCTCCGGCAGAAAACAAGATATCCTTACCAACATGATCGGCAGCGTCCTTGCCGGCATCCGCCTCCGGCGGCGTGTTGATATCCAGGTTCATATAGGCGGTTGCCGTTGAGCACGGCGAACCCTTTTGATCGTCAACGACGAGGCTCACGCGGTATGCCCCACCCAGCGCGTAGGCATGTTTGACCGAAGAGCCGCTTTGTGACGACGCGCCATCCCCAAAGTTCCAGTAGTATTTCAACGCGGCACCGTCAGAGGCCTGGGCCGGTGCGGCATCGAAAAACACTTCCTCGCCTGCGCAGGCAGTTTCCGGACCACGGATTGATACCTCCGGCGGTGAATTGACATGGATCTGCCGCGTGTCCCGTGAAGAGGGACAGTTACCGTTAAACTTGCTTTCAAGCGTCAACACAGCCTCAAAAGTGCCTGGACGGTCATAGCGGTGGGTTGCCTGTAAGCCATCGGCTGTTGTCCCGTCACCGAATGACCATCGGGCGAGGGCGGCCCCTGGTTTATGCACGTATGAGTTTGAGCCGTTAAAGGAAACTTTCTCTCCAAGGCAGACGGAAGCATCTTCCCCGGTTCTGGCAATGGGAGCTTCGTTAAGCCGGATAGAAATGAAATCGGCATCCATGGAGCATTGTAAGCCCGTGGTATCCGAAACGACCAAAGTGGCCTCGTAATTACCCGCACGGCGATAGCGGTGGGTTACCTGCCTGCCCTTCCCCTTAAGGCCGTCCCCGAAATCCCAAAAAAAGGCCAGGGAATCGCTGTTGGCATCGGTTGAGCGCGATGCGTCAAATTCAATGAGAAGGTCATCCTCGCTTTTTACGCATTTAAGGAGGACATCATCGCCTGCCTCGGCCGTCGGCGGAGCGTTGACGTAAATGGTTTTTTGGGCCGTTTGCCAGCTGCACTGGCCCTGGGTCTGGTCATCAACGGTCAGGGTAACCGTATATTCCCCCGCGCTTGAAAATGTCTTTTTAGCGACCTGGCTACCCTCCCGGGCCGTTCCATCGCCAAAGTCCCAAAAATAACGCAAATCCCTGTTTCTTGTGGAGCTGCTGCCGGTGGCATCGAAAAACAGCGATTTATGGACGCACGCATAATCACCGCTGGTGAACGACACCTTCGGAGGCACAAGGGCACGGACGACTTTAGTGGCCGTGGAGATAGTTCCGGTTCCGGAGGGGTTATCCGTTAGTGAAAGACGGACAGTATATTCTCCAGGAAGCCGGTAAACATGGGTTACAACAGGTTCCGCGCTCGTGGTCCCATCCCCCAGGTCCCAGAAATATGCGACGTTGTTTTCATCAACAATCCGGGACCGCGAGGCGTCAAAGGTGAATTTATTGCATTGTGGGCTGGTTAAAGGAGTCGGTTGGTTGAATTCGGCGTGAACGGCCGAAGCGGTAATTGCCGAAAATAAAAGTATACCGGCAAAAATAGAAAAGTTTCGGGACACGATTGATATTGTCAATCTCATGGTGAGTATTTGAGACGTAAGTTGCCGGGGCATATTGGAGGCTAATTTTCAACCAGAACGGCGCCGGTGGAAATGGAAAAGCTCCCGCTGCCTAAGCCTTGGCTGGCGGGATAGGCGACGATGGTATACGTGGACGGCGTAATGTTGCTGGTAAACGTAAATCCATTATAGGGGCCGGCAAAATAATCAATGTGCAAATAAGGCGGCGACACGGACAGAAGGCTGGTCGTATCCGGTGGATATTCATTGTTGACCGTGGCGTAGGTTTCCAAAGCGGTGGCAATCGACTTCAGGGCGGCCTTGGCCGAGGCATCGTGGGCTTCCACCCTCGCCCTGAGCAGGTTGGGGATGGCGATCGTCGCCAGCAGGGCAATGACAAGGACCACAATCATCATTTCGACCAGCGAGAAAGCTTCGTCCTTTTTGATCATTTTTTCCAACCTGTTCATGGCATGCACCTTAAAGATGTTCGATAGTATTAAATGTATTCTAATTTAGTTTGTTCCGGATTTCAATGCCGCTCTCCTTTATTCTCCGTATGAGTTCTTTCTTCCAGGAATCGTGGTCATCCAGCGGCGTATAAATAACATCGAAATGCTCCGTGGGCCACCGGAAACTCCGCTGGTCGTAATACAGCGCGAAGACATGGTTTCTGCCCAACTTTCCTATCCAGTAACCGAGATGGAATACGACTTGCTGGGTCGCGTAGAGCAAGGCGTCCTTCGGCTTGCCTTTCTTCGGATAAACCCAGTCGTCCGCGGAAAGGATCGCGATGACAAAGGAGATGCCAGGGTTTTCCGTCAGGAATTGGGCCAGGGGTTTTTTTAGGTTGCTTTTGTCCTGCATGACGACCGGGTCAATTCCCAGCTCACGGATTAAAGACACAACCTGCCGGTTCATGATGTGGTCTTTGCCGTAAGTAATGCAGACGCGGCCCCCTCCCAGAGCCGGATCCTGGGGAGCTTTTAATTTCTCTCGATCGGGAGTTTGCTCTTGAGTGTCTGCATCCGTGTTCTCGGAGTTTGGGGTAGGTGTGCTCATGGATGGCCGTTCAAGTCGGCGACCAGGGTTTGCCCCTTCGCCCGTTCAATTTTTACGTTGAGAAAACAGTTTTTGAGATTTTGGTCTGATCGTGCATGAACGCGGCAATAGTTGCCGGTCAACCCTGTCCAGCTTCCTTCTTTACGCTGCTCAAAGAGGACGGTTTGACAGGTCCCGGCCTGGGAATTCAAAAATAAAGCGCGCTTGCGCAAACTCATGGCTCGCAAGGCCTGGCTGCGCAGCGCGGTGGTTTGATGGGAAACCTCATCGGCGAATGTCCGGCTTTTTGCCATCTGTCGCCTGGAATAGCTAAAAACGTGGGCGTAATCCAGCGGCCATTCCTTTAAAGCGTTCAACGCATCCAGGAATTGCTGTTCGGTTTCTCCTGGAAAACCGGTAATGATGTCGGTCCCGATGCAGATGCCGGGGACAGTCGCCTTGGCCTTCCGGATATATCCCAAAAACTCTTGCGGGGTATACTTTCGCTTCATGCGCTTGAGAATCTGGGCATTGGCGCTTTGCAGAGGAATATGCAGGTGGGGACAAAGTTTATTTTTTCCCGCCATCCTTTGAATGAGGCCGTCGGGAACGGTAGTCGGTTCAATGGATGAAACACGGATACGGACTATTCCTTCGACATGTTCCAAACGGTCAATGACGTCCAAGATTGTCTTTCCGCTGTTGTCGTAGGTGCCCACGTTGATGCCCGTAATGACCAGTTCCTTATATCCTGCCGCCGCGAGCGCGCGGGCTTCCAGCAGGATGTCCTCGAATTTACGGCTTCGGCCGCGGCCGCGCGCATACGGAATTTCGCAAAAGGAGCAGAAAAAGTCGCAGCCGTCCTGAATCTTGATGTTGGCGCGCGTGTGCCGGTGGTCGATGCCGGCAACGGGAACGGTGAAGTCGCCGCGGGGAATGGTGGGCGTGATCACCCATGCCGGGCCTGAACCATCATCTTCCCTGAGCAGTTCCAGGACATCCATTTTGCGCGCGTTGCCGATCACCCAGCGGACGTTGGGCAATCCGGCAAGCTTCGCTTTTTGGATTTGTGCCTGGCAGCCGATGAGGGCAATGCGCGCGCGCGGATTAAGGCGGTTGATTCTGTTGACTAGCTTGCGGGTATCGGCGTCCCCATGGGCGGTGACGGTGCAGGTGTTCACCACGACGACATCCGCCGGTTGGCTGACATCCACGACACGGATTCCTCCCGCTTCAAAGGTGCGCTGAATGACCGCCGTCTCGCTTTGGTTTAACCGGCAGCCGAAGGTGTAAAAGGATACGGAACGTATGTTCATTAAGATCTGATATTCAGAAATAAAGTAAACCAGCCGATCAGGAAACAAACTCCCCCCAGCGGGGCCACAAACCCCAGCCAGCGGACCTGCGTTACGGCGTAAATGTACAGCGATCCGGAAAAAAGAATGATCCCGGCGGTCAGGAATATTCCGGCGTGGTTTATCTTCGGGTTGTTCAACTGGACCGCCAACCATGCCACGGCGAACAGCCCCAGGGCGTGAATCATGTGATAAAATACGGCGGTTTTAAAAACATCGTTATGGTAATCCGTCATTTTGCCCTTCAGGGCGTGGGAACCGAAAGCCCCCAAGGCAACGGCCAGGCACATCAAGAGGCTGGCGATTTTTGACCAGTACATAATCAATCCTTTTCGCTTGGTTGACGGATATTTTGTTCCAGCCATTCTATGGCTTTTTTAAACCCCGCGCAAGTGACTTTTATGCGCATGTCAAAAAGCGCGTAGGACGTCTGTCCCTGTTTATGGTAGGTTTCGATAAGCTCCAAGTTTTTCGACAGCGAGGGATCGGTTAAGCGCTCATCCTCCTTAATCGGCTTATCTGTGAATTCCTCCGGCCGGAGGATCAATTCCGTCCGTTTGTATGTGCCATCGGCCTGCCGCGCCGAGCATAATAATTTTGCGGGACGGGTGAGCGGAAAGGCCAGCGTCCCTTCTAACCCGTTACGGACAATGATGCTGCCCGGAAACCCGGCGCGCTCGCAGATGGTCAGCATTTTCTCCCCGTACGGCGGATGAAACGCGGAGGAAATGTGGATATGGGCGTTGAACGGATTGAGGAAACGCTCTAGCGTTGACAAAAACGGCCGTTTGATGGTCTGGTGCCGCCGCTCAACCCATTGGTCGATGGGAGGGGAAAGGTTTTGCTGGTTGACGAACCAGCCGTACGCAGGAGCTTCGTCAGCCAGCGCGCTGCTCGACAATAAAAAACGTCCCCGCAGCGCCTTGGCGAGGTCCAATAAATTGTTGCCGAATTTCGGCCCGCTGTTTCTTCCGGTGTGGCTGACCACACGGTAATTGAGACGCTGGATGAATTGGGCAATCAACGGTGTAATCATGTTGGAATGATCCACCCCGTCAAACGGTTCAGCTAATTGAACGATTGCGGGGCCTTTCGGAATCGGTATCCGGAAAGGGGCTTCAAGCGTTTTATGCATGCTCCGCAGCAGACCCTCGTATTCATCTACCGTTTCATAGCGGACGCGCAAAATGCTTGCCGCCATCCCCCGCGCCCCTTCGCCGGTTTGATCGGAAAAAAGAAAATCCCCCAGATCTTCCGCCTCCCGGACATTGAGCGTATCCCCTTGCAACAGGCGAGCGCAAAAGGTTTTCACGGAATCCGGCGCGTCACCGGCCAGGGCTTCGGCCAGCCGGCTGGGATTACCGAGCGTTCCCGGGGCAAAGGCCTCGTCCAGTTTCATCTCATCGCTGGAAACCCCTTTGATCACAAGCGCGCCGAAAAATGCCCCTTGGGCGATGGCCGGGACTTTTCCCGAACGTAAATCAGCCAGGATGTCCTCGATCAAAGACGGTTCCAGGGACTTGCTCCCCCTTTTGCCGATGCCGACGCATTTAATGCCCCTGGCAATGGCGGAATCGTTTTGTGTTAGGGGTGTGTGCATGGTACACGACTAAACGGGCAGAAACGGATTGCAAATACGCTTTGACTTTGGAAAACTGTTTTGCTACTCTTTAAGTAAATATAACTCATAGTATAAAGCATTTTTAGAGTTTGTAAAATTTTAAAATAAAATGAACATCGGCACATTAACATTCGAACGCCCCCTGGCCTTAGCCCCCATGGAGGATGTCACGGATACCGCGTTCCGCCTTATGTGCAAGCGCATGGGGGCGGACATTGTCTATACCGAATTCACCAGCAGCGAGGCGATTATCCGCGATATCCCCAAGGCCATACGCAAAATTACGGTGACGGAAGAGGAGCGCCCCGTGGCGATTCAAATTTTCGGCGGTGTTGAGGCATCAATGGAAGCAGCCGCCCGCAAGGCCGAATCCCTGAATCCGGACTTTATCGATATCAATTGCGGCTGCTGGGTGAAAAACCATGTCGCGCGCGGCGAAGGCGCCGCTTTGCTTAAGGACCTTTCCCTGTTCGAAAAAATCGTTCAATCGACCGTGAGGGCCACCCATCTGCCGGTTACCGTTAAAACAAGATTGGGATGGGATGAGCGCAGCATTGTGATCCTGGATGTGGCAAAAATGGTCGAGCAGGCCGGCGCGCAGGCCCTGACCGTGCATTGCCGCACGCGCAGCCAGGCGCACAGCGGGCAGGCGGATTGGAGCTGGCTGGAAAAGATCAAAAAAGCCACGTCCCTTCCGTTAATCGGCAACGGCGATATCATGACACCGGAGGATGTCAAGCGCATGTTTGAGACCGGCTGTGACGGGGTGATGATCGGCCGCGGGGCCATCACCAATCCGTGGATATTCCGCCATGCCAAATATTTTCTTGAAACGGGCCGGCGCCTGCCCGAGCCGACCATGCTCGAAAGAATTGAATTGTGCATCGAGCATTTGAAGTTATCCGTTGAGCAAAACGGGATTCGCCATGGCGTAATCCCTTTCCGCAAATATTATGCCGGCTATCTCAAAGGACTGCCGAATGTCGCTAAGTTGCGCTCGGAACTCATGCGGCTTGTGGACATGGACAAAATTATCGATTGCCTCAGACAATTTTGCCGCATGCAGCCGAATACCCATTGGCGTTAATTGCGGACGATTAACTATGTTTATAACCCGCCTGCTATTCAAGCCGCTTGTCAGGATCATTTTTACGGTCGGCTTCGTGTTGCTTTTATCCCGCCCCGGCTGGCCGACGACACTGGAACTGCGCACCGGCCAAGTCGTTACCGGTACGGTTATCTCGAAAGATGAAGATTCCTATAAAATTGACACCGGCATAGGATTTCCGGTCACGTATTTCATCGATGAGATCAAGGCCATTGATGGGGAGCCGGTTTCGCCGCCTGCCCCCGATGTCCAGGAAGACGAAGCATTGCCAGAACCTGCCGAAATCAAAAGTGAAGATACGGATATCTCTCCCCAACCGCAACAGCCTGCCGGTGATGAACTGGAAAATGTCATTGAGGCTGAGCCGGCTCCAACGCCGATGTCTCCCGAGAATACCGAAACAGAAACGGAAGCCGCCGGAATCGCCCCTGATGAAGAAATCCAGGACACGGTTCAATTGGAAGATTTTGTGATTGAGGAAACGGAACCGGCGGAAAAGGCAAGGCCCATGGCACAAGTTATCGCGGATGAGATCAATCAAATGATGATTAAAAATAATACTGCGACTGTTCAAGATGAGCCTGTGCTGAGGAACGGCCCGGCAACGAATTTGCTCGAAGAACCGGTAAAAGATGTCTCTGAAATTGAGTCCGGGACTCCTCAGAAGGAGCATCCCTCCCCTTTTGGGCCGACGATTAAACCGCGGGAAGCTCAGGAAGCGGCCAGTGACCTTGCTACTGGCAGGCGCGAGGAACATCAGTTGATTGCCAAGATTATGGAGGCGGGTCCCGAGGCCGGGCGTGCCGCAGCCCTTTCCTCCGTAACCGATGGCCGCAATTCCAATGCGATTTTTCGGGCCCTTGATAATTATGTCCACATGCAAAAGCTGCGCCTGCATTTTGCAAAGACTAATTTCCAGAACAAACTGCTGTATATAAAGGAGCGGCTTTATCAGTTTCCGCTGCATGTGCGCAAGGATGTCCTCGTGGTCATCCTCTGCACTTTTACGGTCATGTATATTGTTGTCTGCTATCCGCTCATGAATATCGCCCGTAAATTGGGAAAAAAACACAGCTGGCTTGTCTGGATCCCCTTTGTGCAGCTGATCTATTTCATTTATATTGCTGGAAAACCGTTGTGGTGGACCGTTTTTTGGGCGGTTCCTGGCGTGAATTATTTCATGCTGCTTTTACTGTTTGTCGATATACTCAAAGCGATGAAAAAGTCATTCTGGCTGATTGTTTTGATTATTATTCCTGGCGTTAATATCCTCGCGCTTTGGTATTTGGCTATACCGCGAGAACTTAAACTCAAAAATCCGTAAAGGGAATGATTATCCGTGCGCCCCATGGTTTCTCTTAAAATAGCCGGTAAAGTCGGGTTGCTCCATGAAACATTATGATGTTATTGTCATCGGCTCCGGCGGGGCCTCGAAAATCACCTCCCCGGCCGCCCGCCTCGGCAAAAAGGTCGCGTGCATCGAGAAAGACGCCTTGGGCGGGACTTGCCTGAACCGTGGATGTATCCCTTCCAAGATGCTCATCCATCCGGCGGATGTTGCCGCCCAAATCAAGTCCGCCAGAAAATTTGATATAACGGTGGATACGCATTTCAAGGTGGATTTCAACCGCCTGGTGACCCGCATTTCCGACACGGTGGACAGTGAATCCGCGGGCATCGTGGCGGGATACAACCGCAATCCGAATATTGATTACTACCCAGGGGCCGCAAAATTTGTTTCCGACAAGGTCGTGGAAGTCAATCATGAGCGGCTGACGGCGCCTGTTATTGTTATCGGTGTCGGCGCCCGGCCCCAGATTCCGACCATTCCGGGATTGGCCGGAACACCCTACATGACCAGCACCGATGCGCTGCGTCGGCGGGACCTTCCTAAAAAGATGATCGTCATCGGCGCCAGCTATATTGCCGCTGAATTGGGCCACGCGTATGGGGCCCTGGGGACGGAAACGCATTTTCTGGTGCGCAGCCGCCTTTTGCGCCGTGAAGACCGCCAAGTGTCGGAGGAATTCACCAAGGTGTTTGCGCAACAGTACCCCGTGCATATCGGAGCTGTGCCGATCAACGTGAATTACCAGAACAGTCAATTCACAGTTACCTATCAAAACAACGGCCGTCAGGACATGATGACCGCCGATGCCCTGCTTATTGCCACCGGTGTTGTTTCCAACGCGGATACGCTGGCCCTGGAAAATACGGTCATTGAGCTGGATGATCATAATTTTGTCAAAGTGGATGAATACCTGCAGACCACCGTCGATGGCGTTTATGCCCTGGGAGATTGCATCGGGCGTTATTTTTACCGACACAGCGTCAATTTCGAAGGGGAATATTTGTTTAACCTGCTTTACGGGAATAAAACTCCCCAGCCGATCCGGTATCCTCCCGTCCCCCACGCCGTCTTTTCTTCCCCGCAGGTCGCTGGCGTTGGCAAAACCGAGGAAGAATTGAAAGCGGCGGGCGTCGATT
>MHGR01000123.1:14028-21891 GCA_001805655.1 Omnitrophica WOR_2 bacterium RIFCSPHIGHO2_02_FULL_52_10 | reverse complement strand
ATTTTTTTTCTTGACTTTGGTTTAGATAGATACTTTCCTATGCTGTGAAAAAAATGGCGACCGGCACCAACATCGTGGAGCTGCCGAAACCCGATAACGTCGCAATGACCGCCGTAACATAAGCTGCGCATAAAAATAACCCGTGCTCAATCACCGGTGACCTCCTTGATCCACCGCTCAATCCTTGCCTTTATCTGATCCCGAACAGCTACGGTCTGTTCCAGGCGCTCTTCTTTGCTGCCGCGGAAGGCCAACGGATCCGCAAATCCCATATGAACCCTTTTCCCCCGGCCGGGAAAAACGGGACAGCGCTCGGCGCTGGCTTCATCGCAAACGGTAATGATGTAGTCATACCGCCGCCCTTCCTCCAGAAAGCGCTGAACACTTTTGGCCTTGTTTTTCGAAATGTCGATGCCGATCCCTCGCATGGCCTCAACCACCGTCGGATTCAAGGTGCCGGGCTCAATGCCCGCGCTTTCCGCCACGAAGCGGTCCGGGGCCAACACGTTCAGAAAGGCCTCGGCCATCTGGCTGCGCGCGCTGTTATACAGGCACACAAAGAGAACTCTTTTCTTCATCATGTTTTCAAGGACCGGTCTTTCCCCTGCCTTTCGCCGCGCAAGGGGTCATGGTCCGCCGTAAAAGAGGGAGTTGCCGGCCCGTGTTACCTGGCGCCGTTGATCCAGCCGGCGACATCATCGGAATATTGATACGGGATGTTGTTGCGTTTGAGGATCTCGCTGTTGACTTCTTCTATACCTTTGTTATTGAGGATGATGCGCGAGGCGTGTTCCGTTTCGAGGATCGTGTATTCTTCGCTCGTTTTAACTTCGTTGATGACCGTCACGAGGTCCCGGAACGATTTGATGTCCCGGCCGTTGACCTTCGTAACGACATCCTTACCGACTTCGTGATATCCAACGTTGATGTCATCCGGCAGGACATCCAGCAACACGACAACTTCTTTGCGTTTCTGCTCATTGAGGCTCCCTGTCCCGATGGCGTAATAGGCAAGGTCCAAGGGGGCCTTTTCCCACCACATGTCTCCCCAGGAATAGATGAGGTCCGTGCTGAGCACCGTAAACACGAGCCCGCCGAAAATATAATACGGTGGTTTTTCAAAGTGATTCGGGTGGGGCACCAGAGTCACAAAAGGATTGATTCGCACTTGAACGTTCCGATCCTTGCCGTCGCGGATAATGGTCAAATCGATGGTGTCGTTGATTTGTTTATCGGTGATCAGATGGGTCAATGAAAGCCTTTCCTCCCCCCTGAACGGAAATGTCCCATCCTCGCCGATCAGCACGTTGTCGATGTTCAGAAGGATATCCCCTTCCTGCAGGTAGCCGCTGGCCGGAGAATACGGCAGGACCTTGGAAATCAACACGCCGCCTTCTATTTTGTCTATGCCATAATATTTACGCATGGTGGCGTTTTCCGTATTCTTGAACGCAATCCCGAGCGTGGGGAAGCCGTTGTACGTCCCGTCATCCAGGTCCTTAAGGAAATGGCCAATGATGGGGGTCGGAATCATATACCCGATATTTTGCGCGGCAAGAAACACCTGCATGGCTACCCCCACCAGCTTGCCGTTCTGAATGACCGGCCCGCCGCTGTTTCCGGCATTAATCGCGGCATCAATCTGAACGGTTAATAGTTCCCTGGAACTTTGCGTGTAGGCCGTCACCTCTATTCTTGAAACGACCCCCTCGGTAATGGAAATAACCTCTCCCCCTTCCGGATAACCGATCACGGTGACGCTGTCTTGCTGACTGGGCAGCACCCCGAACTCGAGCGCCGTGGTTCCTTTGAAAAAATCCGGGTCATCGACACTTAGAAGCGCCAGGTCGCAATCATGGCCTATGGCGACCACTTGGGCGGAATATTTTCTGGGGTCGGCGTCTTTCTTGACTTGTATAAACGTATGGTCCGAAACAACATGCGCGTTGGTGAGGATACGGTTGCCTGTGATGATGGCGCCGGAGCCGCTGCTGGCGGCAATGCCTTTGGACTGCCAGGGCCGGTAATAGTCCATTTCATTCTTCGTGACAAAGACCTTGACGACCGCATTCGTGAAGATCCCGTCCGATTTCTTTTTAATCGGGGCTTGATCTTCGGCGCAGACTGGAACGTTCAGATAAGTAAAAAAGATGAAAACTAAAAAACAAAGCTTCAAAGGTTTGGTCATAAAGTGATCCCTAAAAGGGTTTTTCAGGGCTCAGGCGCGGTGTCACTAGGCGAGCATTCATTCTATCAGATTCATGAAGATTCTCTATTAAAAATTGCTGAATATCCTTAAATTGCGTTTGAAGCTCGCTGACTTTATAGCCGACGGACATATCACGCAAACCGTTCTGCCATGGAGATTCCTTCAGGTTCATGAGCTCGGCCTCAACGGCCTCGAGCCGCTCTTGTAAGGAGCGCAGATCACTTTGTGTCTGGGCAAGGACCCTGTCCTTCGCGTCTATTTTGAACTGCATATCCCCCAACCGGCCTTCCAGGGCGGAGATTAAAATGGATTTCTCCTTCGCCGACTTATGCTCATCCGACAGCTTTTCCTTATATATATTTAGCATGCCGTTTAGTTCGGCCCATTGATTATTCGCGGCCAGAACCTCCGGCCCCGCCCATGCGTGACGGTTAATTTCAATCGTGCCGGGCGCCGCCGGCCCAGCTTCGACATTGGCCCGGAACGCCGCCAATTCCCTTTTTGTATATTCCAAATATGCCGATTTTTCCTGAATGACCCTGCCGGTAACCTCCAGGTTCCGCTCAGCGGCGGCCAATTGCGCCCTAAGCTCGTTGACTTCCTCATTTTTCGACTGAACCATCTTCCGTAAATTTATATTGCGCTGATCCTCTTGATTCCGCTCGTGTTTAAGGACGTCCTTAAGCAGGCGGATGCTGACATCCCGCTTATCATAGCGCTTTCTGTTATCCTGAAACAAATCCTGAACCTTGGCCAGTTCATCGTTCAAAAAATTTAACTCCTCGCTTTTTTCCCGGATAATGCGGATGGAATCTTCCAAGGCGTATTTATAAATGTTAATCACGCCGTTCAATTCCTTTACCTCCTTTTCCTTTTTGGCCAAAACCGGGTCAATCTCCACGGACTTGGCCCGAAACTCCCCCTGAGCCGTCAATAACTCCTGTCTTAGCTGCGCGATCCGCTGGTTCTTTTCCTCGAGCACTTTCTGGTTGAGCTGAAATTTTTCCTGGACATCGGCCAGTTCTTCCTCAAGAGCGGCCAACAGGCTTCTTTTTTCGCGCAGCATTTCCCTGGAGCTTGCCAGTGCCTCTTCATAAAAACTTTCTACATCGCTGCGCGGCATAAACATATCCTCCGCGGCCGGAAGGAATTTGTCCGCCCCCAATGCCGGTTGCGCCGCATGCGCCGGCATTTCGCCGAGGACGCCGCGTAATTTTCTGATTTCCTCATCCTTATCCTGAATAATCCTTTGCTCGAGCAGAAAGCGCTGCTCAAGATCGTTCAGCCGCTCTCTCAATGAATCCATGGACTCATCTTTGTTGCGCAGGAGATCCTGGGTTTCCTCCATTTTCAGCGACAGTTCGACCAATTGCTCGGACAGCTTATCAATCTTAGTGGTTTTTTCAAGCAGTGTTTGGTCAAAGCCGGAGCCCGGCTCCAGCGGCCGGGACAATGCGGGGGCTGGTAAGACAGAAGGGGACGGCGCCTCTTGAAATTCTTCTTTGGTTATATGAATCGATGGAACAGAAGCCGGCCGCTGCGCTTGATCATCGTGCGGTAAAGGGATGGCCGGCATTTCGCCGCCTCTCCGCAACGCTTCCAGCCATTGATACTGGTCTTGCGTATTTTGCGTCTGACTCGCCAGCCTCTGCTTTTCGTCGGCCAGAACCCTGCTGACAAACTCGAGGTGCCCGTCTTCTCCCCCCAGCCGATCTTCCCCGTTCAACGCACTTGCATGATACCGATTCGAACGTTCCCGGATATCCAATACTCCTTTTTTGAGTTTTCCGGAATCATGCCCCTCTTCGATAAGCTGCTTTCTGAGCCGATCGCGTTTTTGAATCAAAAGAGACTCGTGCCGCTTCAGTTTCGCTGTGTGGTCAAGCAAATCCTGGATACGCAGGACTTCTGACCTTTGAGCGGCGGTAACGCGGGGAGATGTTAAAATAGCGGAGAGATTTTCACGGATGGATTTACCGCGCGGGTTTATGCGCAACGCTCTGCAAAACCGGGCTATGGCATCCTCGATTTGTCCGGAGCCAATGTTTCCGCTCTGTTCTTGCGCGGTCTTCCTGCCTGCGTCAAAATAAACCCCGGCATATGCCGCCTGCTCATACCCCCCCAAAAGACATATCAATAACGCAAGAACATATCCTGAATTTTTCATAAGCGGAAACATTGATTGCATGTTTGGCGGAAATGAGGCAATAGTATACCATCTTGCAAAAACACGCGCAAGGCTCATTGCGGGCACAACCCTATTTATGTCATATAGTTATGACCTGAGTAATCCGCACTTTCATTTATTAGGAAAGAAAGGCAAGAAATAACGGGCCAGCTTCTCTCTTTGGACTGCCGATTAGGTATTCTGCTGGAAAAAGCAGCGCGGTTTAGACGGCCGCCAAATTCTTCTCTATGGCTTTGAGCAGAATTTCCAGGTTGCTTGGCTTGGCCACGAACGGGTGTCCGCCGATGACGCCGTTTCCCATCGCCGCTTCCTGCGGGGTAACGGTCGCGGTGAGAAATACGACGGGAATGTCTTTCAGGGATGGGGATGCTTTAAGTTCAACAATGACATCCGGCCCCTCTTTGTTCGCCATAATCACGTCCAGGAGGATGAGGTCCGGATGGCAACGCAGGGCGGCCTCCCGGGCATGGCACGAGTCGGTTTCAATGGCCACTTCAAACAATTCAGTCGCCTCAAGATTCAGCTTCACGATTTCACAAAATCCCCGTTCATCATCGATAATTAATATTTTCCGCTTGCTCATCAATGACTCCTCCCTGGCCCGGCGCAGCTTTGAATACGAGCGTCGCCCGGGCCCCTCCGCCTTCCTTATTTTCAACACAGATGCATCCCTTGTGAATGTCCATGATGCTCTTCGAAACCGATAACCCGAGACCCACCCCGCCGCTTCCCCGGCGGGTCGTAAAAAACGGGTCAAAGATCCGGTCAATCATTTCCGCCGGGATCCCGCACCCGTTATCTTCAACGGTAAGGACGACAATCCTGTCACCCGGCTTAAATACATCCCCGTACAGCCGAGGGGAACCCTCAAGACTACTGGATAAAACACGACTGTATGCGTTTAACACGATCTCTCCTCCCTCAGGCGTGGCATGCACCGCATTTAGAATCAAATTAATGAGGACCTGCTCGATACGGTTTTTGTCCACCCGGACAGCCGGCAGGGACCGCTCAAAATTCTTTACAAGATTAATACGCTGCCGCGCAACCTCGTGATTCACCAGGTCCAGCGCTTTGCTGACAACCTCCTCCAGATTTTCGTCCTTCTTGGATAAAGTGGTCAGGCTGGAGAAGTTTAACAGGTCCATGATAATGTCATTGGCTCTGTGAATGGCCTGTTTCATGTTTTCCAGCACACCGTCCACTTGCTGGTCTTTTCCGCTAATGCGCTGGGAAATATACGTAAGCCCGTACAACAATGTCGCCAGGGGATTTTTGACTTCATGCGCCACCCCGCTGGCCAGACCTCCGATGACTTTCATTTTTTCCGCTTGGATAAGGTTGGCTTGAGCTTCTTTGAGTTTCCGGTAGGTCTCCAAAAGCTCCGACTCGACACGCTTGCGCTCAACCGCATAGCGCAGGGACTTGTTGAAAATATAGGCGTCGTACTTGCCCTTGACAAGAAAATCCTGCGCTCCGGAACTTAATGTTTCCAGACCAACTTCATCCTCGTATGCGCCGGTATTCACCACCACGGCCACGGAAGAGCATTGCGCGGTTAACCGGTTCAAAGTTTCTTCACCGTGGCTGTCGGAAAGGTTCAGGTCAAGGACTACAACATCAAATTCATGTTTTTGGAGGAGATCTAGAGCGCCTGCGAGACTCTCTGAGCTTTTAACGAGAGGAATGGCGTGCGCATGCTCTGAGAGCATCGATTCCATCATTCTGCGGTCAAACTGGTTGTCTTCAACCAGTAAAACCTTAAGGGTTTGCTTGCATTTCACGTGTCAGCACCTCCCCATAAAAAAGCTCAACGCTGTCGCCCTAAGCACGGAAATTTGGAAAGGAACCGCGCGCCTTTTTTTAACCGTAAACCTTGAAAGCGCTGTCGTGCACTCTGAAAGGGACTGTCCTCAAACCGCTTAGGCAGACACTTTCACTATAAGGATACAATTTCAACGCCGGTTTGTCAAACCGGCGCCGGCGGGAAAAAACGCATAACTTTTGAAGGAATGTTCGGAAAGCGCTATTAAAACCGGTAGGAACTGCCCAGCATGAACGCAAGCGATTCCCAATTTACCTCATTGTAGCGGGTTTCGGATATTGCCCCGGAGGAAAAGAATACCCTGTCAATGCCGCCTGTGGCCTTCCAGTCCATGATGTCGGCCTGAAAATCCAGGGTGAAATTTTCGGTCAATTTATAACTCGTACTTAGATTGAACACCAGCCCTCTCCCATCGGCCTCCTGCTCAAAGCTTTTGGGATGCTGAAAGTCTGTCCGCAGGTTCCAGTTGGCCGACCCATAGTAATCCGCCCAGTGATATTCGAAACGGAACGCGCCCAGCAACCTGTTCATTGATCCTTTGAGTTCAATGCCGGCCCAGGGGCCTTCCCATTCCGCCCAATAGCTGCTATGCAGGCCGGCAAACGATCCCGCGGCGGGGATTGTTTGAAAACCGTCCGTGATAATGAGGTTGAGTTCATTGTAAGCATAACCTCCCAGAACAGTCAGCCAGACATCCTCCGCTCCAAAAAACATCGGATCCGATCCTAAAGGCAGCCGTAGCCCACCACCGGCCGACCATCCTAAAGATTCGCCGTCATCGGATTTATTATTGGATCTCGAAAATTCCAGCGTGCGGTCGTTCCCGAGATAATCCGAATCCTGGTTATCGCCGTCATAAATATCCGCGTAGGAGCCCGAGCCGTCAATCACGAAATAACCGAGAAAAACAATATTCCCCTCGGCTTTAATCTGCGTCATTTTCAAATCGGACCAGGTAAGCTCCGAGAGTATGTCCGGCGTTGCACCGCCCGTTATGTCCGACGCAATGTTCCAGTTAAAGTCATCAAAACGGTAGCCGCCCAAAATCTGGAACTCCCCTTGCAGGGGGCGGAACTCCTCATTATCCCAATCAGGCCCAGGCATCACATTAACGGAATTATAGTCCATGCCATCAGCGGCATTGTCATATTGGGCGAACTCGTAGACATCCTTTAAACCGGAATCGTCAACGGTTGGAGGCGGCGCGTAATGATCTTCTGGAACTTCCGCTTTGGCGATTTGGTATTCCGTGCGGACATAATGGTCGGAACAGGTATTTTGCCAGGTGACTTCATTGTTGCTGTTGACGTGCTGTGTCAGGCAATCCATTTCCCGGTCCATGAGCGCGAACCGCTCTTCCTTGGTAACGGTCTGGCGGGCGCAGACAATAGTTCCCCCGTAGGTTCCGTACACCAGAACCCATAAGAGAAAAACCATCGTCAGCTTCTGTGGCATGGCAGTCCAACCCGGACAATGCGTGAATATGGGATACAAATAATATAGTACAAACAATAATTTCTTAAGACAATAGCTACTTGTATTATTTTGCGTGGGGCAATAGGGCGAAAGGGAAAGCCTGATCGGAGGGGAAAATATGATACAGCGATCAGCCGCGGATGGTTTCATCGGCCAGGTTGTTGT
>MHGR01000123.1:0-14015 GCA_001805655.1 Omnitrophica WOR_2 bacterium RIFCSPHIGHO2_02_FULL_52_10 | reverse complement strand
TCCCCCGTGTTCTTCCAGGTCATGGTGTAACGCCGGATGACGCGCTTGCCGCCTTCCATATTTCTTTCGATGGTGAAAATGAAATACTGGATGATGGCGATGTCGCCGTGGATGCGGATGTCAATGGGGCGCAATTCGCAGATGACGATCTCGGTGGATTTCGTCCAGAAGCCGACCCATTTGTTCAGCCACGGGCGGTCGATGTTGATCGGGCTTTCGTGGCCGAAACCGAGGAAATCCTCATGGATATATTTCAGAAATTCATCTACGCGTTTGTTAATCAAATGGTCCCAGTGGTCCTCGAGGCATTGCCAGACCGCGAGCTGCTCTTCGGACCAGTGCTTCGGTTTCGACGATGTCAGTGCATACATGTGTTTGTCCTCCGGTATGTTGAGAATGCGCTTGTTCATAGTTATGAATGATACAAGATCGCCCTGGCCTTGTCAACCCTTCGACCCTGAGCGAGGCCAGCTTCGCTGGCCGAGTCGAAGGACTCAGGGTGACTCTGAGCGGCGCTTTTTGTCCCCGCATTGAAAGGCGGGGTTTGGGCGCCGTCGAATGAGTCAAACGGTATCCATCCCATTGGCGGTCATAAGCGCCGGCGGATCTTCTCGGCCATGGCGGCCAGCTCGTCATTGCCTGTCGGCTTGGCCTTGGCGAAATTCAAATCCGCAATGGCGCGAATCGGAATCAGGTGAATGTGGGCGTGCGGCACCTCCAGCCCCGCGACCATCACGCCGATGCGTTTGCACTCAACTTCTTTTTCGATGGCGCGGGCGACCTTTTTGGCAAAGACCATCATCCCGCCGAGGGTGGCATCATCAACATCGAACAAATAATCCACTTCCTTTTTGGGAATGACCAAGGTGTGCCCCGGATGGATGGGCCGGATATCGAGAAACGCGAGGTACTGCGCGTCTTCACAGATCTTGTGGCAGGGGATCTCGCCTTTAACAATTTTCGTGAACAGACTAGCCATCGTTCTTTCCTTTCTTTAAGATCGCCGACGGGTTGGCGCAGGAAGCCACCAGGGCCTCCTTGCCCCGCCTGGGCAGCGCCTTGACCTCGTATTCCCTCACCAGGGCCTGCGCCCTGCCGGCGCAGTGCTCATAATAGATCAGCCGGACCGGACGCCGCGTCTTGGTGTAAAGCGAGGCCTTGCCGGCCCGGTGCATTTTCAGCCTGCGGTCCATGTCCTTCGTGACGCCGGTATAAAACGTGTCGTTGCGGCAGCGGAGGATATAAAGGACCCATTGTCCGTCGCCTTGTGCCCCGGACTCCGTTTCCTTTTCCACCATTTTCTTGATCATCCTTTTGTACTTAGGCTGCACGCGCTCCCTTCCTGCGTCAGACTTCCCTATGACGGAAGCAATCAGCCACATGGTCGTTGACCATGCCCACCGCCTGCATGTGCGCGTAGACAATCGTCGACCCGACAAACTTAAATCCGCGCCGCTTGAGGTCTTTGCTCAACGCGTCGGACAGTTCTGTTCTCGCCGGAAGGTCTTTAACCGAACGGAATTTATTTTTGATGGGTTTATGACCGACAAACCCCCACATGTATTCTGAAAAGGAACCGAATTCCTTTTGCACCTTCAGAAACGCCTGAGCATTGGTAATCGAAGCCGCAACCTTCAGGCGGTTACGGATGATGCCCTCATCGCTTAATAGCACTTTTATTTTCTTCGGCCCGTAATTGGCTATTTTCTGAGGGTCGAACTGATCATACGCCCTGCGGTAATTCTCGCGTTTCCTGAGGACGGTCAGCCAGCTCAATCCGGCTTGCGCCCCTTCCAGGACCAGAAATTCGAAAAGCTTTCTGTCATTGCGGACCTGCACACCCCATTCCTTGTCGTGATAGGTGCGGTAAAGGGCGTCCGTATCCGCCCATGAGCAGCGCGTTTTAAATGTTTTCTTCGCCATTCTCCTCACTGGATTGATCTTTCGCTTCAAAGACGGGGAACCGTCCTTGAAGAGCATCAGCAACTAAAGCCTTGACCTCATCGCTGAATTTCGCCGAGAGAATCCATTCCAGGTAGCCCGGATCCTTCTTGGCAATCTCCTGCAGGCTGTATTGCTTGGCGTATTTCCCGAACATCATATAGGCCTTGCCGTTCCACCACCGGAACTTCCGCTCCCCATCAACAAATTCGGCCGTTTGCTCATACTTAAACCGGCTTAAGGATCCCAGCCGGTCATCGCCTCCTCCGTAGCGGGTGACCTGGGCTTCCAGAACCTTAAAGGCCGCCTCGGTATCAGCCATGGCCGAGTGCGCATTTTGGAGATTTTCATGACAATAAAAATCATAGGCGGCGCTGAGGTCACGCTTCTCATTCAGGTGAAAGACGCTCTGCGCATCATAGACCTTGACCTTATCCCAGTCAAATTTCAAGCCGGCCTCAAGAATTTCGCGACGCAGTAACGGCAAATCAAAACGGGCAAGGTTAAACCCTCCGAGATCGCATCCGCCGATAAAGGCCAGAACATCCTTGGCAATGTCGACAAACTTAGGGGCGTTCTTGACGTCGGCATCCGTAATGCCGATCAGTTCGGTGACCACCGGCGGAATCGGCATCTCGGGGTTGACTTTTTTATCAAATATTTCCCTGTCCCCCTGCGGGCTGATCTTGATCATCGCGATTTCTATGATCTTGTCCTTTTCAACCCAGGTGCCGGTTGTTTCAAGGTCCAAAACCACCAAATGATTGGATAATTTCATAACTTCTTACGGTACTCCTTTGCCTACGAAACCGATGGGCCGCAATGACCAGTATGTTCGAGCGGGAATCTTCCGTTGATTATAGCAAAAATTCCCAAAATAGAACCAAAAATTTCCCCACTTCCTGTCCTTGAAGATGGCCTAAAATCAATATATACTTATATTTAAAGGTTCCGGCCCATCGGCCGGCGATGAAATCCTATGATACGCCTGCGCTTTGGTAAAACCAGACACAACTACACGCATCCCCGTTATCCCAGATACGTGTCCCTTGACTCCTTGTCCCATAAACCTGATTTTCAAGGGACCCTTAAGGTCATTACGTACAATATCCGCCTGGCCAGAGAAACCGAAAAGGCCATCGATTTGCTGACCGGCCATCGCGACCTCAATGACGCGGATATCCTCTGCCTTCAGGAAATGGACCACCGCGGAGTGGACCTGATCGCGCGGTCCCTGAAATATAATTACGTGTACTACCCGGCCATTCATCACCCCCGAAGCACCAAGGATTTCGGTAACGCCATCCTTTCCAAATGGCCGATCCTCAGCGACCGGAAGATCATTCTCCCGAAAGCGGGAGCCGGCAAATTACAACGGATCGCGGTCAACGCCACGATATCCGTGAACGGGGCCAAAATATCCGTATTCAGCATCCACATGAAAATTTATACCCGCCGCCGGCAGAGGCGCGTGCTGATCAATCATATCCTCAGCGCGATTGAGCCCTCCGTGAAAAACTGCGTTGTGGCCGGAGACTTCAACACCTTCAGCAAATCGAGCCGCAGGACTTTTCTGGAGCCGCTCAAAGAGGCCGCTTTTGAAAGCGCGACAGAATCCATCGGATGGACCTATAAATACTGGTACCTGTTGAATAAACGGGCGGCCTTGGACCACATTTTTATCAAGGGAATGAGCGTGATCAATTCGGGCAAGGTGGTTAACCGAAAACCAAGCGATCACATACCGGTTTGGGGCGAGATGCAGCTGGCCGGTTAAAAGACCTGAAAAAACCCTAAAAAAAGCCCGGCAAAAATTGCCGGGCTTTTTGATTTGGTTTAACTGAGCTTTACAACGTTGGTGGCTTGCTCTCCTTTAGGGCCGGTCGTCACTTCGAATTCAACTTCTTGGCCTTCCTCTAAAGTCTTGTAGCCTTCCCCCTGAATCGCGCTGTGATGAACAAACACATCATTGCCGTTTTCAGGCGTGATAAAACCGTAACCTTTTTGGTTACTGAACCACTTAACTTTTCCTTTTGCCATTACTTACCTCCTCCTTTCTTCGAGATTCAGTAAATAACAGCAGAAAGAAAGAACGTGGTGCGTGTGCTGCGATTCTCAACTGATGCATCAAACCTTCTACTCCTTATTTACTTCAAATAAAAGTATGCATAAAATTTTTGTTTTTGTCAACTAAATATTAGCAAACCTCTGTTGACGTCAAGGCCCCGCCTGCCCTGTGGGCACTGAAATTCTACTCGCGGACATCCCGCCAGGTAATACTCTTAAAGTTAATCTTGATAAGCCTGAGGAGTCAATGCTATACTCTTCCCAACAATTAAGGTTGAATGCTGCGGGTCCCCCGCCGCCTAGGAAGGGATTTGATGAAATCACCCAGAAATCATGTGCTGATCTTCGATTTTGACGGCACGATTGCCGATACGTTTCACAAACTTTTGGAAATCGGTAACCGCCTGTCCGTGGAATTCGACTTTAAGAAAATTGAAGATGAGGAAGTGGAGGAACTCAAGCACAAAAGCGCCCGGGAAACCATCGCCCACCTGAATATCCCGCTTTTGAAAATCCCTCAAATCATTGCCAAGGCAAAAAGGGAGCTTAATAAGGAAATCGGCCTCATCAAGCCCATCCATGGTCTAAAAGAGATCCTCATACAACTGAAAAGCCTGGGACTCAGAATGGGCATCCTCACCTCCAATTCGCTGAAAAACGTCCACAACTTTCTGGATAATAACAGCCTCAATTTTTTTGATTTTGTCCAAACCACGCCGAAAATCTGGAGCAAGAACCGCAGCCTGATGACCCTTATTGATAAACAGCATCTGAAAATTGCCGATGTGATCTACATCGGCGACGAAACAAGGGATATCATCGCCGCCCAAAAAGCGGGCATCCGCACGATCGCCGTGACCTGGGGATACAATTCGCGGCGGGCCCTTGAAAACCACCGCCCCGATTTCCTGATTCACAGTCCGCAGGAGCTGTATCAACTGTTCAATGCCGCGCTCTAATTTTTTTATTGATTGGTCATTGCGGTAAGGAAGGATTAACCGCGCAGCAATTCCGTGCGGTCAAAGCCGAGGCTCGCCGTCGCCTCATCCGGATTTTTGCTGTACGCCCGGCAGAAGGTGGAAACCTCCTTCATCGAGCTCATGTCCCGCTTGTCCAGCTGTTCCAGCAGGAAGGCCCTCAACAGATGTTCCTGCATGATCTCCCGCGGCGTGAGACCGGATTGCTTGGCCAGCCGGTCGCGGTAGACGGTGCTGGGGGTCAACTGCTTCATCTGCTGGGTATCGTAATCATATTTATAGACCTGGGACAACAGAATCTTCACCTGCTCCATCCCGCTGGTTTCGCTGATTTCATCCACGACGCGGAACATCCTGTCCTTGACATGATAACGCTTCAGAACGATGAACACATCGATCAGGTTCACCAGCATCTGGGGGATATTCATGGGCTCATTCTGCAGGCGGATGATCGCCTCCCGGGATGTCAGGGCGTGAATTGTCCCGATGCAGTATTTCCCGATATTGCAGGCCGTAATCATGTCGCGCGCCTCAATCCCGCGCACCTCACCGATGATGATCCGCTCCGGGCGCATGCGTAGGCTGTTCTTTACAAGGTCCGCCAGGGTGAGGTCGCTGTCGCTCTCGAGCCGGGAGCAGCTGTCCTCAAGGAAGGTATTCAGCTCCAGCGTGTCTTCAATCACGACAATGCGGTCAGACTCGGGGAGAAAACTAAACAAGGCATTGAGAAGGGTGGTTTTGCCCACGCCGGGCCCGCCGGCAATCATGATGTTAGCCGGCCGGATCGCCATCCCTTCCAGGTACAGCCACAACTGGGCGGCCACTTCATAATTCATGCTGCCGATCCGGATCAGGTCAATGATGCTTAAGGGGGTCACCTTGGCCTTGGCAATGGTGATCTGGGGCCCAAACGGCGAATAGGCGATGTTCACGCGCCCTTCCAGGTTGGGCAGTTCGAGATTTATGATTTTTCCCGATGAGGATTTGCCGGAAAACAAAAGCAGCTTTTGGATGAAGGCAGTGATTTCCCGCTGGTTCGAAAAGCTTTTCTGGGTCGGTATGAACCCTTTTTCGCTGTGATGGATATAGATGGGTTTGAGGTTATTGATAACGATGTCTTCCACGCACCCATCGCATAAGATTTCGGTGATGATCCCGTACGAGAGAAAATTCGTGATGAACTGAACGCGCGCCTCTTCCTGCTCAAGCTCAGCTTTGAGCTTGGGGAATTCCCCGTTGCTTAAAATGCCTTTTAGCGCCTCTTCAACCAGCTCTTCCCTTTCCGACTGGGTATTCAGGAGGTTCATTTTCCCGGCCAAGGCCTGGATCAATCGGGACTCCAAATTATTGCAATCTGCTTGATTCATCTTTTAACGCGGCAATCCTTCGGCGCCCCGCGCGCGGCGGCTTTTATTTCCATGAACATAAACGATTTAATCTATCATTCTTTTCGGTCAAAGTAAACAACGGAAAGTGCGTTTTCCCGGTGCGGCAGCAATCAAGGGACCATGGCCGCCTTTTCTCTCGGCCTGGTCACGACCATGGCGGCCTTCCCCAGGTCAAAATACCGCTTGGCAATGTCGCGGACTTCTTCGCGAGTCACCCGATCGATCTTGGCATCGTACCGGAGATATTTCTCAAACCCAAACCCGTACAGCTCGTCCAAGCCCGCCATGAAGGCCAGCGCGCTGTTGGTTTCCTGTGACGCGCGGAATGCCCCTTTCAAATATGTTTTGATGTCATTAAGCTCCTTTTCGGAAACGAGTTCAGTTTGCATCGACCCGATTTCCTTTTTCAATAACTCGCTTACCTTCCCGATTTCTTCATCGTTGGTCATGACGTAAAAATAGACCAGACCGACATCCAACCCGGGCACATAATTCCCGCCTAGGGTATAGGCGTGCCCCAGTTGTTCCCGGATATTGTTGAACATGCGTCCACTGAACGGAGAACCCAGGATCGCGGTCGCTATTTCCAGGCCATAGGTATCATCTTCTCCCAGGGCCGCGCCGTGAAACCCGAAAAGCACCATCGCCTGCTCTTTATCCATGACCAGCTTTTGCTCGCGGGCCCCATCGAGGGGAACCGCGGCGCGGGATTCCAATGTCACCGGACGCCTCTCCATCCCTCCAAGATTCTTTTTCAGGTCGCTCAAAACGTCGCCGGCATCGATATCGCCGAAAACCGACAGAACCATATTGTCCGGCACGGCAAAGCGCTCATAAAACGTAACCAAATCCTCACGCCGGATCGCCTCCACCGACTCCATGGTCCCTTCTTCTTCCATGCTGTAGGGATGGCCCGGGAATAATTTTTTTTTCAGGGCAAGCGCGGAAAATGCAAAAATGCTGTCCTCTCGCTGGCGGATGGCGGCTTTCATTGCTTCCTTTACCTTCACGATCTCTTCATCAGGAAAAGTCGGATGGACGATCAGCTCTTTTAACAGGTCCAGCGCGGCCGGCCATTGCTCTTTGAGGAATTCCATTTCCAGGCCGAAACTGTTGCGTCCGGAAAAACTCCCCAAGTCCATTCCCAGGCCTTCGGTCAGCTCCGCAATCTGATCGGCGGTATGCGCTTTAGTCCCTTTGATCCACGCCGAGGCCGTCATCTGCGAAAGGCCGTTGAGCTCCACCGTCTCCTGCCTGAGGCCGCCCTGCGCCGACAATTGCAGAGAAATCAGGGGGAACGCATGATCCTCCCGGACCAGAACGGTCAGCCCATTTTCGAACACATGCTTTTCAATAGCGCCGGCGTGCGGTTGCTCCTCCCCGACGGCCGCAACGGGCTTTTCCCTCTTCGGCTTCAAGGCCACGGTCGTGAGCGCGGATTCAACAAGATAGGTGTTGGCCACGCGCTTAATGTCCTCCGGCGTCACCTGGGCAATGGCGTCGACATACTTTTGGGAGAATTGCGGATCTCCGGCATAGGCCTCGTCTATAACCTGGGAAAAATTAACGCCGGCGGCTGTTTGGTGGTTGAGGACATGCTCGCTCTTGACTTGCTGCTTGATCTTCTCCAACTCTTCGCCGCGCACACCCGACTGCTTGATCCGCTCAATCTGCGCCAGGACGGAAGCGACTGTGTCCCCGATCTTTTCTTCCTCCAGCAGGCAATCAATGCTGAAAAGCCCCTGGTCCACGGGCGTGTAATTGTAGGCCGCTATGCTGTGCACCAGCCCTTCCTTTTTATAAACCTGCAAGTATAACCGCGAACTCCTCCCCTGGCCCAGGATGCCGGCGAGGACATCCAGGGCATAGAGATCCGGATGCAAGAGGCTGATCCCCCGAAACGACATCGATAACCGCGCGAGGTCCGTCGGATATTCCTCTTCATAATCCCGGCGGCTGATCTGCGCCGGCTCCTGCGGGAGATTGCGCGCCAGCGAGCGCCCGCGCTTAAAATCCTTGAATGCCTCCCGGACCTTCGCCGTGACTTCCTCCGTATCGATGTTGCCGGTGATCGATACAACTGTATTGTTGGGAACATAAAAACGATGGTAATACGCGAGCAAGTCCTCGCGGGTCAGGCCGGCGAGCGCCGTTTCATAACCGATGATCGGATGGCGGTAGGGATGATTCAGATAAACATTTTTGTAGACGATTTCCTGGAGCTTGCTATCAGGGTCATCATCGTGCATCTTCATTTCGCTGATGATGACATTGCGCTCGCGCTCGACCTCTTCGGGCTCCATGGTCGCGTGCATGAGCATGTCGACCAAAATATCCAGCGCGGTATCAAACTGCTCGAAGGGCACGGTGATGGTGTAAATCGTGTAATCTTTCCCCGTGGCGGCGTTAATTTCCCCGCCGACGGCCTGAATCTTGGCGGCGATCTCACCGACCCCGCGTCCGTGCGTACCCTTAAAAAGCATGTGCTCAAGAAAATGCGATATCCCCGTCCCCAGGTATTCTCCCTCGGTGGCTGAGCCGGTTTTGACGAGGGCGTACACCGAAACAACCGGGCTGGAAGGCATTTCTGTGACCAGGACCGTCAGGCCGTTATCCAGGACAATTTTCGAAGCGGGGCTAATCCCGGCATGGGAGAAGCCGTGGGGAATTAGGATGAGATGAAAGGCCGCCAGGAAAATGATGAATAATCTACGCATGGGTCACGTTTCTTTCCGTTTATGGTACTCGTCCAGCAGCTTGCGAATGTCCTGGTCCGCGTTCCGGATGATCTGGGAGCAAATAAAAATCAGAATGGAAAATTGCCAGCATTCCTCGGGGCCGATCAACAGTCCCGTGCGGACCTCCTCCCGCTGCTGCATGATCTTTTCATAATGTTTGATCGCGGCCGAAAGCTTGCCTTCAAAAACATCAAGGGAGCTTGTCCGGTTGTCATAGCGCAGCGATGGAAAGCTGATCCCCCTGACAATCAGGAAGTTGATCAGGGAATTCTCGTTGAAATCCTCTCCGTTTTCTTCAAACTCAAAGCCCTTGAATTGGGGATTGTTGGGCGGGATGATCAAAGCAGGCTTCTGGACCAGCACTTCCCCCTTGCGCACCACCGTGTCGCCGACATTGATGGAGGATTCGGACAAAAGCACGTAGGGCACCTGCGTGTCCCCGATCTGCGACAGGGCCTGCACCCGCGCGCGGAGGATCTCGGTGTGCCTTAAGGCCTTGGTCCACATGCGTTCAAAATCCAATGATTGACTCGCTTTCAATTGCTTGTAGCATTCTTTCCCGATAATGCGGGAAAGATTCCCCCGCCCATTCATCTAATAATAGGCTTCCGGTTCATAATCCTCAAAAGAACGGAAATTTTCAACAATACCTGTAACTTGATTAACTGTAATTAAGAAAGGGTAACAATACCAAACCTCATCAGGATGCATTGGAAGAGAAATTTTCTCACCTGATTTCGGGTCTTTTAGGTAAGCATCGAGATAACAAAATTTATAGCCAAGAATTTTCTGATCCTTAGTTGGCGATGCATATCCAGGTTGATCAAAATATTGTGCCCAAAGGATAGATGATTTTGGATAAGCATAATTTGAAATATCAACTTCCCATAGGGGTTTTCCAAACCAAACACGAACCTCATTTTCTGTTGTAATTCCATTTTGAATACTTTGAAATAGTTGTAATGCAATCTCATACCGCCCTTTTATCTCTTCCTTTGAGAGGTAGGGCACCTTTCTCGAGCCCATCATGTATTCTTTACTCAACTCTTCTATCTTCTGAGCGTCCACCGTGGTCATATTTTGTGACTGCGTTACAAAACGCACTCCAAAGATAACCAAACCGAGAATGATCATTATGCTAAGAATTTTTCTCATTTGAGAATCCTCCTGTAGAGTCAGACGGACTAAATTCCGTGGGGTCCCTACTCTTTCTATAAAGGCGTGTACACAGCGTCTACCAAATGGCGGCACTTGGCCCTCCCTGAATTAATGTAGGCCAAGTACCGCCAAAGCTCGAGCTCGCCTTATAGGCTCGCTCTCGCATCTTGGCGGGTAGTCGTGAACGAAAAGCGAATCCTGCAACCCATTGAAATACAGCTACTTATAAAAATTCATCGCAAACACAGTATGGGTTGGCTTATCGCCCTAGACGAACCCATTTTCAATAAACCTACAAAATCCAAAGAATCAAAGGATTCAATTCTTTATTACGACTACGTTATTTAACACTGGCAAATATCACTAGCCGAACCCATCAGCGCTGCCCTGCCTAAAGCTTAAGCTTCAAATAACATCCTTGAAATTATTTTCAGTCAAGAATTTCTTTGCCAGCTCATATTGCTTTTCTGGGAGCTGAATATAATACCAAAGGTCGGCACCAGCAAATCCGACATGCGATGATGTGTCAAGATCAAGTGGATCAAACCCCTCGCTTTTGAGCAAAGATATTATCATCCCTGCTTCAGCACTGCTTTTGCATACATATAATCTCTTAATTTCACTCATATCGAACCTCCTGAGTTCGAATCCCCTTTTAGTCAGGCCCAAAGTGGCCATGGCTCTCGTCGGATGGGTTTAGGAATTCATCAAACCAGAAAGCATCTTGCTGATATTCTCTAACGTATTTTTCAATGAATCGCTCTTTGTCTTGTCGATCAATCCCCTTCGACTACATATCTCAAGAATCGGCACGCACTCAAATGCTGAACCACGGGCGATTCAAAAGAAATTTGCCCTATCTGCTTTATGAAATCTACCGTTGCCTTCAGCTATATTTGCTAATATCGATAATGCGGCTCGATTTAGCTGGTCTGCCAGGTAGTAGCTACCTCTAGGAAAATCTTTTGTCAGTTCGTAGATATTGTCCGCGAAATCGACGGCTTTCCGATAAACATCTAGTTTTTCAAATAAGAATGCCATAGTTTTTGAAAATCGATAATCGACAATAGACCGAATCGAAAATCTCCCACAATCAAATCTCTAATCTCGATTTTCGATTCTCTGCCATTTTTGCCTGTGTTTAACTCGGGCAAAATGGCGGAGAGGTAGGGATTCGAACCCTAGATACTTTTCAGTATAACGGTTTTCGAGACCGCCCGATTCAACCACTCTCGCACCTCTCCCAAGCACAGCGCTTTTCGTACTTGCTTTCCTTAAAATGTAGAGATCTTTATCTGGAGGAAGCAAGTACTGTCCCTGTTTCCTCTATGAAAAATTTTTATATCTAAGGAAAACAGGGACGAAAGCGTCCCATTCAACCACTCTGGCACCTCTCCGATTTTTACATACTTAACCAATGCGTGGGGTTCTGCCTACAACATTCATTCAGAGAGGCGGGAGAACCCACCACCATCTTAAAGGACGGCACCCCGCCCTTTCTATATTTGTTGTTGGCGGGGTACCGCCAAAACTCGGGTTCGCCCCATGGACTCGCCTTCGTATCTTAACGGAGAGGTAGGGATTCCCCCGCATTTCTGTCATTTTCATATGGTATGCGGGGTCCCGCTTACAACAAGTTTTATCCAGAAAAGCGGGAGAACCCAACCCCTTCCAAATAACGGAGAGGGAGAGATTCGAACTCTCGAGCAACCGTGAAGTCGCTACACGCCTTCCAAGCGTGCTCTTTCAACCACTCAGACACCTCTCCGAAAGGGATTTCGAAGAAATCCCTTTCGGAGAGGTGTCAGTGCCAACTTTAATAGACATACAGAAAAGTCGGTACAGACACTCTTGTAAGAGATTTCTTCGTTATTAATCCGCTAAAACTGAATCTGCTGTTTCCCCTGCGCAAACGCGGCGTAGCGCATCACCTTCGCGATATCGCTTAATCCCAACAACCTGTGCACGTCCGCGAGGGAAACGCCCCGGCTCAATACCTCGCGCGCAAACGTGCCACGTAAGATTTCAAAATTTACCGGCCCCTCTATCCCCGCTTTAATAGCGGCTTGCCTCAATTCTTCTTTCAGACGCTTTTCCTCGAGCGGCTTACCGTTGTCAGCGACAAACACAAGCCCCGGCCCGGTGGCATTCTTCATCCGAAAACGCTCAAGGACCGCCTCGATATCCCGGCCGATGGGAAGAGTCCTCTCCTTTACGGCCTCTCCCCCGCAACGGTAAATGACCTCTATTTTAATGGTTTTATGCTTAAAATCAATCTTTGTCCATACCAGGCGGATCAGCTCGCTGACACGCATTCCGGTCCCCAGGACCACGGTCACGATATCGATCAGGTCGTCCCCGCAATGGGCCGACAGTTTTTCGATCTCGCTGCCTGTAAGCGTGCGGGGCGTCTTTGGGTTTTTGACCTCCACCCAGCGCGTGTGCAGCAAAGGATTATCATTAAGATACCCCAGTTTGATGGCGTGATCAAAAATTATCTTCAGCAGGAATAAGGTCAGGTTGACGACCTTCGGTTTTACGGGCGGTGAACCCGCGGCGCTGATACGGATGAGGAACACGCGGTAGTGTTCGATGACGCCCGGGGTCACGGCGGATAATTTCGTGAGCTTGGGCTGACTGTTCGCGCAGTACTCCTGAAAATGGGCGGCGGCGGAAGCAAAGCGCCGGTACGTCCTCGGGCCGGCGTCTTTGCGGCAATGCTCAAGAAAGGTCTTTAAAAAAATGTCAATATCCGCGTCGCGCACGAGGATGCCCATCTCCCCGTTTTGGATCTTCCCTTCAACATCTTTGAGCATGCGCTCGGCGGCATCCCGGTCCCGGCCGGCCTTCTGCTGATACAGCAGGCCGCGCGCGTAGAACTCAATGTAGTATTCCTCACCGATCTTGCGCACCACTCCCATGGGATGTATGTCTTCGTTCAGGATTAAAATAATTTCTCAGGCGGGGTTATTGGTCATTCAGCGTTTCTATAAGAACATCAACAACATCCATATCGATTTTGTCCTTCATGCCGCGCATGACCTCATAGGCCTGTTCCCTGGGCAAACGCTTGCGGTTGGGGTAGTCTGTGGTCAGGGCGTCATAAATATTTGCCACCGTCAAGATGCGTACCAACGGTGAAATTTCGTCACCTTTCAGACCGTCGGGATATCCGCTGCCGTCCAGCCACTCATGGTGATGGCGGATAATATCGCACAAATGGTTCAAGGAGCTGATGGGCTTGATGATGCTCTCACCGATCTCGGGATGGCGTTTCATCAACTCCATTTCCCGATCATTCAATGTCCCCTGCTTGCCCAGGACCTCATCGGGAATGCCGATCTTACCCAGGTCATGCAGTCGCGCGGCGTCCCTCAATGCCTGGATTTCCGCGTCATCCAGGCCCATTTTCTGTGCGATCCGGACACAGTAATCCGCCACGCGGTCCAAGTGGCCGCGGGAATATTTGTCCTTGGCGTCCACCGCCAGGGCCAGCGCCGAAATCGTTTCAAAATAAGTCCGCTCCACGTCCTTGTTCAGCCGGGAATTTTCTATGGCCACGGCCGTTTGCGAAGCCAGGTTGAACAGCAGGTTCTGTTCATCTTCATCGAATTCCTTGCTGCGCCGGCCGCTGACGGTAATGGCCCCGATGACCCTGTTCTTGTTCACCAGCGGTGAGCAGAGCATCGGCGCGCTGAAAAGGTTCTGGTATTTCTTGAATTCGACATATTCAGCGCTCAGCGGCG
>MHGR01000122.1:5296-7716 GCA_001805655.1 Omnitrophica WOR_2 bacterium RIFCSPHIGHO2_02_FULL_52_10 | reverse complement strand
TCGCCCTACCGTGTACCGATCGCCCGGCTGGCGGCTGCGCAAGCGGTTATTGAATCTGAAATCAAAAAGGCAGGGACGAATTCATCCGTAAAAGGGATCAACAACAAAAAGCGGCCCGGGAAGAAAGCTGTTAGTAAAAGACGGACAACGTAGAAGGAATTAAGTGCCCCGGCGAGCGGGGAACCGGAGTTATTGTATGACCGATCCGATCAAGGCCTATCTGAAAGACATCCGCCCGATTCCTCTTTTGACGCCGGAGGAGGAGATTGATCTGGCCAGGAAGATCCGTAAAGGGGATAAAGCCGCCAGGGAAAAGATGATCCGGGCGAATTTGCGGCTGGTCATCAGCATCGCCAAGCGCTACGTGAACCTCGGCGTGCCCTTGAGCGACCTGATCGAAGAAGGGAATATCGGGTTGATGAAGAGTGTTGAAAAATTCGATCCCGACAAGGGGTTCCGTTTTTCGACCTATGCCGCCTGGTGGATCAAGCAGGGGGTATCAAGAGCGATCATCGATCAGGGGAAAATGATCCGCGTCCCCGTCTACATGAACGAGGAGATCCTCAAATATAAGAAAATTCTTGAGCAGCTTACCCATAAATTAAATAGAAGACCCCGCTACAGTGAAATCGCCAAACGGATGAAGGTGTCCGTGGAGCGCGTGCGCGAGTTTGAAAAATCGATCGCCAAGATGTCCAGCCTGGACGCGCCCCTGGGGGAGAGCGGCGAAGGGCAGATCAAAGATATTATCGAAGACCAAAATGTTGCCAGTCCTGACGCGCAGATAGAAAGTCTTTTTGACAAAGAGAGGGCGACGGAATTCCTGAACATGCTCAGCGAGCGGGAGAGAAAAATCATCGAGCTGCGGTATGGGATCCACGACGGCAATGGCCGCACTTTGGCCGAGATCGCCAAGAGTTTGGGCGTGTCGCGGGAGCGCGTCCGGCAGATCGAAGCCGCCACCATCAAAAAGATCCGGCATATCATCAAGCAAAAAGAGCAAGGGCAGAACAGTGAGCAGTAAAAAGAGAAAACCGACTTTTGTCCTCGTCATCCCCCGTTTTGAGGACATTTTTCATTCCTACTATGCCGGGGAGATTATCCGCGGCGCGAGCCTTTCGGCCAGCCGGCTCAATGCCGACTTTCTGATCCATATCACCGACCGTTCCAACCATCAGGGATGGCTCGATTCGACCCTCATGGACACGGATTATATCGACGGCATCATATTCGCCGACATCGACAATGACCTGGGCGTTGTGAAAAGGGCGATCCGCTGCGGGGTGCCCTGCATGGTGCTCAATAATATCCTCGATGAGCCCATCAATTACGTGGCGGTGGATAACCGCCTGGCGGCCCTCGGCGTCATCGATCATTTGATCAAGTTCGGCCACGCCCAGATCGCGACCATCGCGGGGGATGTTTCGACTCAGGCCGGGTTGTGGCGCCTCGACGGATACAGGGAAGCCATGCGCGCGCAAAACCTCAACGTCCCGCGCAGCTATGTGACGTTCGGCGATTTTTTAAGGACCCCGGCGCGGATTGCGGCGAAAAAACTGCTCAAGCTCAAGAACCGTCCGACGGCGATTTTTGTGGCGTCCGATGTCATGGCCCTTGAAACGATTGACGTCGCGAAATCCTTAGGGCTCCGCGTGCCGGAGGAATTATCCATTGTCGGCTTCGATGATAATCCGTTTAACAGGACCAGCTCCGTGAAGCTCACGACGGTGTCCCAGCCCTTGGTCGAAATGGGCCGGCTGGGGGCGGAAAAGCTTTTCCAGATCAGCCGCGGGCAGGTGCGCCTGCCGGTGAAAGTCGTGCTGCCGACGAAATTAATCCGGCGCCAGTCGGTCAGCAGCGTTGCGGGCGCAGGAACGGGGCAATGATCAGGACAGGAGGAGTACGATGACGGCGGCGATTCAAAAGATCAAGAAAAGCGAGTTAAAAGACCATATCCGCGATATCCCCGATTTTCCGAAAGAAGGCATCATTTTCAAGGACATCACGACCCTGCTGAAAGATAAGGCCGCGTTTCGAAAATCCGTTGACCTTTTGGCCGGGAAGTTCAAAAAGAAAAATATTGAGGCCGTGGTCGGTGTCGAGGCGCGCGGGTTCATTTTCGGGGCGGCCTTGGCGTATAAACTCGGCGCGGGATTTGTCCCTGTCCGTAAAAAAGGTAAACTGCCCTCGAAGACAAAACGGGTGACGTACAAGCTGGAATACGGCAGCGATGTGCTTGAAATGCATGAAGACGCCCTTGCCCCGGGCACGCGCGTGCTGGTGGTGGATGACCTTCTGGCGACCGGCGGAACGATCCGGGCGGTCCTCGACCTTGTCAAAGCCGAGCAAGCGGTCGTTGCCGGCGTGGCGTTTCTTGTCGAGCTGCGCTTCCTCAAAGGCAAAAATAAGCTCAAAGACTT
>MHGR01000122.1:0-5181 GCA_001805655.1 Omnitrophica WOR_2 bacterium RIFCSPHIGHO2_02_FULL_52_10 | reverse complement strand
GCATTGTCTTTGCGGCCTTTCTGCCCACCCTTAAAAATGATTTTATCTTATGGGACGATGATGTCCATCTGTATGAAAATATCACGGTCCAGTCGCTGGACGCCGAGCATATCCGGGATATTTTTACCGGCACGGTCAATGATCTCTATATTCCCCTGACGATTTTATCCTTTGCCGTAGAGTATCATTATTTCGGCTACGATCCGTTTATCTGCCATCTCAACAATTTGCTTCTGCATCTGGGTGTTGTAGCTTTGATTTTTTGGTTTGGGTTACAGCTCGGCCTAGCGGCTCCGGCCAGCGGGCTCGCGGCCCTTGTGTTTGGCGTTCACCCCATGCATGTTGAATCCGTCGCCTGGGTCACCGAGCGCAAAGACGTTCTATACGCTTTTTTCTACATGGGAGCGCTCGTCAGTTATTGCCGCTATCTTGAATTCTCCAAAACGGCGCATGCGTCCCAAGGCCAAAAATTTCCTGGTTATCTTATTTTAACAATGGTTCTCGGTGTCGTGAGCATGTTAGCCAAACCCATGGCTTTGAGCCTGCCTTTGATCTTGTTTCTCTTAGACTGGTTTTACGGCCGAAAGTTTTCGCGCTCTTCGGTCATCGAAAAAATACCTCTCATAATTGCTATTGCGGCCATTACTTGGCTCTCGTATGCGTCTCATGTTCGCGTACCAGGAAAAAATATAGTGGAAATTCCGCTCATTTGGGCTTGGACCTTCACTTTTTATTTAAGGCAGTTTCTCTTTCCCCTGAATCTGATGCCCCTCTACAGGCTGCCCCAGCCGATTGCTTTTACTTATTTCGAATATTTCCTATCCGCCGCCGTTTTGTGCCTGGTGATTTTGTCCATCGTGCGGCTGCGTCAATACCGCTGGTTTATTTTTGCCGTGGCCTTTTACTTTTTTTCCATTTTTTTTCTTCTGCGGTTCGATGAGGCCAAGGATGTCAATATTGTCGCCGACAGGTTCATGTACTTGCCAAGCTTGGGATTTTGCCTGTTAGCGGGATATGGCGTCCAGCAGGTTTGGCATCGCCCGCTTCCGAAAGCGGCCATGGGGGTTCTCAGCATCGTGCTGTTTATCCTGGCCACGTTTTTTTTAAAAACAAATGAGCAGTGCCGAATTTGGAAAAACAGCGTGTCTCTCTGGCGGCATCAGCTTGACATTTATCCAAAAGAGGTCATCGCCCTGAATAATCTTGCCATAGCCATTCAGGAGGAAGGAAAATTTAAGGCGGCCGAGGAAACTTATAAAACGATAGTAAAAATGCGGTCCGAAGGATTCAGCGGCGGCTTGGCCGAAACGGCGCTGAAGGATCAAGCTTATGTGGAAGAGGTTATCCGTTTCTATCAAAAGGCGGTTGAGGCCGATCCGGGTTTTGTTGAGGCCCGCTACAATCTCGGGAAGCTGTATGACGACCTGGGGGATCTGCCGAAAGCCGTTGAACACTACAGGAACGCATTGATGATTGACAACCGTTTCAAAGACGCGCATATTAGTCTGGGTGATGTGTACAGAAGAGCGGGGGACGCCCCCCGGGCGGTTTTTGCCTACGCGCAGGCCATAAAACTTAATCCTGAGGATGAGGATGTTTTATTTAATGTGGTTTCCGTCTTTAATGAGGCGATCAAGAAGGACCCGAAAAATAAGTTGTATGTTCAGGCCAGGGGAATCGTTTTAGACGATTACACGCGTTGGATTAACGGCCAACCGCCGCGGGCCACGGCGTTTTTTAATTTGGGATATTTGTATGCCGAGATGGGGGATTTTCCCCGGGCCGTATCTGCCTATCAGATGGCATTGGATATCAGCCCGAAACACGGCAAAGCTCTTTATAACCTCGGCAACATCTATAAAGAGCAGGGACGCTTGGTTGATGCCCTGACGCTCTACAAGAAGGTCAGTGAAGTTGATCCAAGAAACTCGGATGCCTATTTGAACATGGGGAGCATATATTTGAAGCGGGGCAACAGGCGGGAGGCCAAGGAAAGTTTTCAGAAGGCGGCCAAAGTTGATCCAGAGAATGCCAAGGCCTACTTTAATTTAGGGGTTCTAGAGGAAAGTGCCGGTAATTTACAGAAAGCAATTGATCTGTACCGCGAGTCGATAGCCAAGGATCCTAACAACAGAGTGGCTTACTATAATTTGGGCAATTCGTATGCCAAGTTGATGCAGAATACGGAGGCCATCAACTCCTATCTCAATGCCGTCAAAGTAGATACAAATTATATGGACGCCTGGGTCAATCTTTCCATTCTATCCTTTAAGGAAGAGGATTATGCGAATGCCGTTAAATATTGCGATGAGGCGATTCTTTTGGGTTACAAAGCGCCGCAAGAATACTTGAACGCCTTGGCGCCGTATCGTCTATAATATTAATACTAATTATGCGCCCGTAGCTCAGATGGATAGAGCGCGGCTCTCCTAAGGCCGGCGTGGGAGGTTCGAATCCTCCCGGGCGCATTAATTTTTTTATTTTAGAGATTTAACTTCCTGGCCATAGTTATTTTTAAAACTTATCTTATAAATAGAAACATTGCTGTCCGGTTAAAATCATGGCATCCTTGGCGTCATTCCCTCGGAAGCTGGAATCCACGACGAGAGAAGTATCAGAAATTTATGGATGCCCGCTTTCGCGGGCATGGCAGAGTTTTTTCTGTAAAGTGTAACATATTGGGATTAATAGAGATGTAATTTACCGGACAGCAATGTAAATAGAAAAGTTTGTCATTCCCGCGGAAGCGGGAATCCACGACACGTCTGGATGCCCGCTTACGCGGGCATGACAGGCTATTTATGAGATGGCTTATAACTAATATAAATACTCATACTGTATATAAGGTTAAGTAATAATATGGCTGGACCAAAGTTTTTAACGCAATTGCGATGATCTCAAAGATGGATTTTGATTATTGGATTGTGAAATAACAGGATGAGAGAATTTAAAGGTTGGCGCTTTGCCGTCGGACATCCTGCAGGATTTTTTGCCAAGAATCTAATCTAAAAAAAATCGAAAATTTGTTGACATGCCATGGCCGGTGTGTGAGAATAACAACCAGTACTGAAGGCCTTTGTTGTTCAAGGACTGTCAGTCAGGTCTTATGTCGGGTTGCATTGGCATCGGACCAAAATTCCTGATCGCTTTATATCTTAATATAAGGAGGCGAAAAGGAGTGTATTGCTTTTTTTCATGTGCGTTCAAGCGTGGAAATAAGCAATACAATGATTCATAACCCAGGATGATTTCAAAAACGACCGAGAAAGGGGGGATAAAAAATTGCCGTGTCCGGAATCATCAATCAAACTGGTCTTTAACCGAAAGTCTCTAGGCCTTTGGCCTAGCTACATATAAAGAAACATTGTTATCCAATTTTTGGAGGAGAAAATGAAAAAATCAATTATACTCGCAGCAGCCCTTATGGTCGCTTTAGCGGCCGTACCGGCATCTGCCAGTGTTCAAAACTTAAAGATTGGTGGAAGCGTGGACTCCACTTATCTTTTCCGGGACAATTTTGATCTCGGCGCAAACATCCTTGCGGATGAAACGCAAAGCCTGTTCATCACGCAGACGATTTTGCGGGCAGATGCTGATCTTACCGATCAAGTATCCGCAACCGTCGCTCTGATCAATGAAAGAGCGTGGGGCAACGATAACGCCGGTGGAGCGACAACAGACACGGGCGTTGACCTTCTCTTGGCGTATGTCACGTTAAGGGAAATGCTCTACTCTCCATTGACCGTGGTCGCCGGTCGTCAATCATACCACTTTGGTAATAGCCTCGTAATCGATTCGGGGGGGACGAACAACGCCGCTCCAACGGATTCCGGCCTTGCTGCTGTCGCTGGTGACTTAACCAAGCAGACAGTGCATGACGCGATCCGCATGATATTCGATTACGATCCGCTTACCATGGAGTTGGTATATGCTAAGCATGATGCAAATACCCTGACATTGGCCAATGATGATAGGGATGATATTGATCTCTACGGGATCAATACGACCTATGAACTAGGCGACGATATGAACACGCAAGTCGAAGCCTATTTCTTCTCTCGTATTGATAAAAGTCTTGGCCAGAATGCCGGAGCCACGGAAATTGGGTCTAAATCAGACACAGTTTACATGCCGGGGTTAAGAGGCAGCGCGGATGTTCTAGATGGTTTGAACATCCAGGGCGAAGTGGCCTGGCAAAGAGGTAACCGCGTTGCGGCAACGACAACTGTTGGTAACAATCCTGCCAACCTGCAGAATGAGCAGCGTGATGCCATGGCAGCGCAGTTTATCTCGAATTATCAAATACCCAAGGACATCCTGCCGGATTCCTTGGAGGCCTACAACCCGATACTCGGGTATGTTTATACCTGGGTATCCGGCGACAGCAACCCCAATGACCGCAGTGGTCCAGGAGGGGCGGCACTCGGAAAACAGGCATCTCAGAACAGGTTCACTGCTTGGGATCCGATGTACGAAAATCAGGGCGGAGGGACGATTTATAATTCGCTCTTCAACCTGAGCAACCTGCAAATCCATTCCGTATCGTTCCAGGCGACCCCGATAGAAGACGTTACCACCAAGGTCATTTGGAATGGTCTCTGGTTAGACAAGGAGATCGATTCGGGTAACGGCACATTGGCTCTTGTTCAGCCGGATGGAACTGCTACGACCCCAGCAAACGCGAGGGTTGACACAGGCAAAACGGACCTGGGTTATGAAATTGATTGGGTAACCACGTATGATTACACCGAAGATGTTCAATTCGGCGCTAATCTGGGATGGTTCATACCGGGGGATGTCTTCCTTGGTGATCCATTGCCCAATGCCCAGGCTGGTACAAACGGTAACGATAAAATGGCATCCCAAGTTATCGTCCATGGTAATGTAAACTTCTAATTTTTCGGAATCAGAAGTTTTAACGAGCCCCCGCCGCTCTTTATTGAGCGGCGGGGGTTTTTTATTAATGAGGCCCAAACTTGTGGAGCGTTAGCGAACACAAGTTTGTTGGCCGAATTAACCCCGACCCCGAAGAAGGGTGTCGGGGTTACCGTGTAATTCATTGATAATCAACCAATACAACAATTCAGAAATTAAAAAAACTAATCCTTGACGACAAAATTATGATAAGGGATTCAAAAAAAACAAAATACTGTTTCCTTTTTTATATATATTTGTTATTAT
>MHGR01000121.1:4618-14404 GCA_001805655.1 Omnitrophica WOR_2 bacterium RIFCSPHIGHO2_02_FULL_52_10 | reverse complement strand
AAATATCTACCACGATCGAGGGCCGGGAACGCTATCCGGTCAATGTCCGCTATCCGAGGGAACTGCGCGACGACGTGGAAAATTTAAAAAGGGTCCTCGTGCCGACGCCGGCGGGCCAGCAAATCCCGCTGGCACAGATCGCGGATATTGTTTTACGCACCGGGCCGTCCATGCTGCGCAATGAAAACGGCCTTTTGGCCGGTTACGTCTATGTGGATATGACCGGCCGGGACATCGGCAGTTATGTCACCGAGGCGAAACGCATTGTCCGGGAAAAACTGAAACTCCCCACCGGTTACGCCCTTCTCTGGAGCGGGCAGTATGAATACATGGAGCGCGTGAGAGAGCGGCTGATCATCGCGGTCCCCATTACGCTGTTTATCATTTTTTTCCTTTTGTACATGAACACCAAGTCGCTGGTCAAGACGATGATTGTTCTCCTCGCCGTTCCGTTTTCTCTGATCGGCGCTTTTTGGCTGCTGTGGGGCCTGGGGTACAACATGTCGATCGCGGTATGGGTAGGGCTGATCGCCCTGGCGGGGGTCGACGCCGAAACGGGCGTCATCATGCTTTTGTATCTGGATTTGGCTTATGAAGACGCCAAGCGCAAGGGGGTTTTGCGCAGCTTCTCTGACCTCGAGGAGGCCATCGTGCACGGCGCCGTCAAGCGGATTCGTCCTAAGATGATGACCGTGGGGACGACGTTTATGGGTCTTCTGCCTGTCATGTGGGCCGCGCCGTGGGAAGCCGGGGCGGATGTGATGAAACGGATTGCCGCCCCGATGGTGGGAGGGATTTTTACTTCCTTTGTCATGGAGCTTCTGGTGTATCCGGCCATTTATGCCATCTGGAAATGGAATTTTGAGATGAACAAAAAAGAAGCGCCAAGGACGCCGGCCTCATGAATCTGCTGATGGTCGCCATTTTTGTCCTGGGGTACGCGGCGATTATTTTTGAGCAAAAAATCGGTGTCAACAAAGCGGCCAGCGCCCTCTTGATGGCTGTTTCCTGCTGGTCGATTATCACTATCCAAAAATGTTATGAGTGCGGGGTTGTCCTCTATATGGGGATCGTCCTGCGCAGCCTCAATGACCATCTGCACGAGATTGCCCAGCTTGTGATTTTTCTTCTAGGGGCGATGACGATTGTCGCTCTCATTGAGTCCCATGACGGGTTTAAAATCGTTATTGATTTTATCCGGACGCGGCGTAAACGCACGTTGCTTTGGGCTGTTTCGCTGGTTACTTTTTTTCTTTCCGCCGTTTTGGATAACCTCACGACCTCAATCGCGATGGTGTCGCTTGTTCGTCGCCTGGTTGAGGAGAGAGACGATCGGCTGATCTTCGCCGGCATGGTGATCGTGGCGGCGAATGCCGGCGGGATTTGGACGCCGATCGGGGACGTGACGACCACGATGCTTTGGATCGGCGGGCGGCTCACGACGGCCAAAATGATGGGGCTTTTGTTTATCCCGAGCTTGCTGTCGGTGGCGGTCCCTTTGTGCTATTTTTCTCTTTTTATGAAAAAAGAAACCGTCGCGTCTTTCACGCCGTCTGAAAACAAAGGGAGTGTTCACGGCGCCCGGCGGATCTTTTTTCTAGGAATCGGAGCGCTTGTTTTTGTCCCCGTTTTCAAGGCGATCACGGGCCTCCCGCCTTTTATGGGAATCCTTTTAGGGCTGGGTGTCCTGTGGGCCTTGACAGATTTGTTTAACCGGCAAAGAGATCATCTGAAGGTGCCGTATGTTTTATCTAAGGTGGATTTCTCCAGCATTATCTTTTTGTTGGGTGTCCTTTTGACGGTTGCCGCCATGGAAACAGCGGGGATATTAGACCGCTGGGCCGTCTGGATGGACACGTATTTAAAGAATAAAGATATTATTGTCGCGCTGATGGGGCTGATGGCAGCCGTCATCGGCAACGTCCCTTTGACGGCCGCCAGCATGGGGATGTACGATCTGAGCTTGTATCCGGTTGATTCAAAGCTTTGGGAGATGATTGCTTACAGCGTCGGGGCGGGAGGGAGCCTTCTTGTGATCGGCTCGGCGGCCGGCGTTGTCGTGATGGGGATGGAGAAGATTACGTTCGCGTGGTATCTGCGCAAGATCACCTTGCCTGTATTTATCGGGTACGCGGCGGGAATCCTTTCTTTTTTAATGATCTATCACGCCGTCATCCCGCGATAAAGACGATGGATCATTTATTGCAGGGGCAGTAATAGCATTACTGTCAGCCGGTCAGGCCTTTGCCCAGGAAGGGATGGGTCATGACGGCATGATGGAGTGGGTGGAGTCTACGGGGTCGGAACTTCCCAGCGCGGGCAACAAGATCTGTCCCGTCAGCGGCGAAGTCATCGATCAGATGGGCGATGGAAAGGTATAAATGCACATTAAACAAATAATTAAAAATGGGATTTTCATAGCAGGCATGCTGTCTGTGTCTACGATTGTATTTGCACAGATGGATGTGTCCTCATCTCATGTGATGGATTTCCCTAGACATATTGAGATCACATTAGATGAGTCAATCAAGCAAGCGCTTGATTCCAACCCTGAAATTAAAGCCCTACGCAAAGATGTTGACATAGCATACGGCGAGATTATTGAGGCAAATACGTTTTCGAACCCCGAAGCGAGTTACAGTACGAAAGAGGGTGAGGAAAGCGATGAAAAACCTAATGTCGAATTTGAATTAGAAAAAGAGTTTCGTTTGGGGACATGGGGACCTAAAAGGAAAGCAGCTAAAGCAGGATATGAAGTAGCTAAAGAAAAACTACGCGCATCTGAACAAAAACTTGTTCAGGAGGTCAAAACATCCTTTTTTTCTTTGCTTTCTTTAGAAGGCAAGAGCGAACTTGCACAAGACGTGTTTAAATTAAATGACGAATTAGCTCAAATTGCCCGTACGCGTTTAGAAAAAGGTGAGGTTTCCGAGGTAGAAGCGAATATATTGGAGGTAGAGAGGGACCGTTCCATTCAAGAAAAGAAGAGTCTGGAAGCCGCCTATTACGAAGAATTGCTCACATTCAAAAATTTATTAGGATATTCATCGGAGGCTGAAGTTAAACCTCAGAAAGAATCCTATAACCGTTATTCTGAGCATAATGTGGATGATTATCTCGATTTTGCCGGGGGAAATCGTCCGGAAATTTTATCAGCTCAAAATAGAATCATGCAGACTAAGGCAGACGCTACATTAGCTAAAAGAGAATCTCTTCCTCCGGTAACGGTTGGATTTTTATATGAACAGGAAACAAGCGGTGAGGACCTTATGGGCGGTAGGATATCTATTCCAATACCCATTTTTGATCGGAATCAATCGCGTATCTATCAAACAAAAGCCGCCAGTCAACAGGCAGAAGCTGAACAAGAAGGCATTCGGTTTCAAGTCGAACGAGAAATTAGGGCAACCTACAAGAATTTAGAATTGCTGGATGAAAGTATTGATATTTATGAACAGAAGATGGGGCCTAAACTTGAGAAGACTTTAGAGATTTATAAGGATGGTTATCAAAACGGACAGGTAAGTATTTTTGAATTTTTTAGTTTTGAAAGGCAATATTTTGAAGCCAAAGGCGATTATTTAAGTCTTTTAAACGAATATGCCCAAGCAGCTGCCGAACTGGAACGGGTCATAGGTGGCAAGCCGGAAGATATAAAATCAATGAAAGGGGATAGAAAATGAGATTCATTCTTAAAGATATTCATAAATGTGGCTTAAGCATAGCTGTGGGAGCCTTGTTGCTCTTTCCCAATTTGAGTTGGGCTCATGGAGGTGAACAACATGGAGAAGCTTCTCCCGTTTCAAGCGGAAGTTTGGGCGGACCTATAAAATTATCTGAGGAAGCAAAAAAGAATTTGGGTATAGAAACAATCGATGCGGATTTTCAAACGATTGAGACAACGGTGAGATCTTTTTGTGAAATTGAACCCGTTCCCACAAAAGTCCAGTGGATAACAACACGATTTTCAGGACGCGTTTTAGAAGTGTTTGTCAATATGGGTGACTATGTCGAGAAAGGCGATTTGCTCGCAAAAGCAGAAAGTTTGCAAATTGGCAATCCTCCCCCGCAGGTCGAAATCAGAGCTCTGGCAAGCGGAACGATAACAGAACATCATATATTTGCCGGTGAATCTATTGAGCCGAATAAGATGTTATTCAAGATTGTTGCTCTAAAAACAGTTTATAGCAAATGTCATGTGTTTGAAGCAGATGTTGGCCAGATAAAACATGGTCAGAAATCACGTGTTTATGTGGAAAGTTTTCCCGATAAATATTTTGACGGCGTTGTTGATATTTTAGGCGGCCAATTGGAAGAAGGAACGCGTACTTTGCCGGTTTTGATAAAAATAGAGAATCCTAAAACAGAACTTTTGCCGAATATGCGGGCCGAAGGACAGATCATTACCGGAGAAACCAAGCAGTCTATTGTTGTTGCCAAGGAAGCCGTTTTAGGTGAGGCAGGAAATGATTTTGTTTTTGTTGAAAAAGGAGAGTTTTATGTAAAGCAGCCGGTCGTTGTTGGAGTTCATGACGACCGTTATGTCGAGATCAAAAGTGGATTATTACCGGGAGATTCCGTCGTTCTCAAGGGGAATTATCAACTCCAGTTTGTCCCTGCTTATGTCGGACCTCAAAAGGATAAAACAGATGGTAAAGAGGACGCCAAGAAAAAGACCCAGTAAAGCAATGAATTTTATTTAAGCCTATAGGGGTAAAAAATATGCTGGATAAAATAATTTCTTCGTCGTTAAAAAATCGTATTTTTGTCGTTGTGGGAGCAGTCCTCTTATCGATTTTTGGCGCCTTGATAGCAATGGATATACCCATTGACGTGCTTCCGGATTTAAACCGTCCTACGGTAACGATCTTTTTGGAGGCTGAAGGGTTGGCTCCCGAGGAGTTAGAAACGCTGGTAACTTTTCCGGTAGAGACAATTATGAACGGAGCTCCCGGGGTAGAGCGCGTTCGTTCAGTATCTTCGGTTGGATTAGCGCTTGTTTTTGTTGAATTTGAATGGGGCACGGATATATATATCGATCGTCAAATAGTCACGGAACGGCTGCAAACAGTCAAAGAACAAATCCCTGATAATGTATCACCGGTTTTAGGGCCAATTTCATCCATTATGGGTGAAATTATGCTCGTTGGTTTATCGAGTGATAATCCGGATATTTCTCCAATGGATTTACGCACAATGGCCGACTGGGTTATCCGGCCTAGGCTCCTGACGGTTTCCGGGGTATCGCAAGTCATCGCCATAGGGGGAGATCTTAAACAATACCAAGTGCTTGTAAAACCCGAAAAGTTAAATGCATTGGGGGTTACGATTCATGATGTCGAAGAGGCCATTGACGAATCCAACGTTAACACGAGCGGGGCTTTTATTTTTGATGGCGCGACGGAATCGATGGTAAGAAATTTAGCCAGAATAAAAACGCTGGATGATATTAGAGAGTCTGTAGTTAAACAAAATGACGACGTACCTGTGTTGATCAAAGATGTGGCTGATGTAAAATTCGGCCCGCCTCTAAAACGGGGGGATTCCGCCATCAATGCCAAACCGGGGGTTATCATGAGTATCCAGAAACAACCGGGTGCTGATACAGTAAAGATAACCAAAGTCATCGAAAAAGTTTTGGATGAAATTCAGGAGACCCTTCCTAAAGGGGTAACAATAAATAAGGAAATATTCAGACAATCCAATTTTATTGAAGCGTCCATTAAAAATGTTGAAGAGGCTTTACGTGACGGGGCTATTTTCGTAGCCATCGTTTTATTTTTCTTTTTATTAAATTTTAGGACAACGTTTATTACCTTGACAGCAATCCCTCTTTCTTTGATCATCACAGCCTTGGTGTTTAAATCTTTTGGGATTTCATTCAATACGATGACCTTGGGTGGCCTGGCTGTTGCCATTGGGCAGCTGGTGGATGATTCCATTGTTGATGTGGAAAATATATTTAGGCGGCTTAAGGAGAACAGGCGCAAAAAGGATCCCGAATCAATTCTGAAAGTGGTATTTGAAGCATCATCCGAAATTCGAAAACCGATTGTGTTTGCCACGCTCATTATTATTCTTGTTTTTATCCCTCTATTTTCAATGGGAGGGATTGAAGGGAAGATTTTTGTTCCATTGGGGATTGCTTATGTTGTTGCCATATTGGCATCATTAGTCGTATCTTTAACAGTAACACCGGTTCTTTCATACTACTTGCTTGGGAATGCCAAGTTTATAGACAAAGAAGCGGATGGGTTTCTTGTTAAGCAGTTAAAAAGTATCGATGAGAAGCACATTTTAAAATATACATTACGGCGGCCTAATTTGACGATTACTATAGTCTTAGGTGTCATTATGCTTTGTATAGTCCTTGCCCTTTTTCTTGGCAAAGAGTTTTTGCCACCCTTTAATGAGGGGAGTATTACGATTAATTTATTATCGCCGCCTGGAACTTCTCTTCAGGAGTCAAACCGTATTGGCACCATAGCAGAGAAGCTGATTTTAACATTGCCGGAAGCCAAAGATACCGGCCGAAGGACCGGGAGAGCTGAATTGGATGAACATGCCGAGGGAGTTCATTCAACGGAAATAGAAGTTGAGCTTAAACATTCAGAAAGAAAGCGGGTGGAAATTCTATCAGACTTGCGAGCAAAACTTTCTCAAATACCGGGAGTGGTTGTCAATATCGGTCAGCCCATCTCGCATAGGATTGACCATTTGCTTTCAGGTATTCGCGCTCAAATCGCCGTTAAACTTTTTGGTGATGATTTGGGCGTTCTTCGAGAAAAGGCAGAAGAAATCCGCCGTGTGATGAGTGAGATCCCAGGAGTGGTGGATTTATATGTCGAACAACAAGTCTTGGTTCCAGAAACACGAATCGAGATTGACCGCATGAAAGTGCAGAAATATGGTCTGCGGGTAGGAGAGATTGCGGAGGTCCTTGAGACTGTTCTTCAAGGGAAAACCGTCAATCAGGTTCTTGAAGGACGCAGGAGTTTTGATCTTGTTATGCGTTTTCCGGAAGAAACACGAATAAATCTGGAGGCCATTGAAAATGTTCTGATTGATACGCCGGATGGACAGCTTATTCCTTTAAGAACAGTTGCGCGTGTTTTGGAAAGCAAAGGGCCGAATCAGGTATTCCGCGAAAATGCTCAAAGACGAATTGTCATTCAATGCAATACCTCTGGCCGGGATTTAGGAAGTGTCATAGCTGAGATGCAGGAAAAGATCAAGAAACACGTTGATCTCCCGGAAGGTTATTTTATCCGTTATGGGGGGCAGTTTGAAAGTCAACAACAAGCTATGCGTACGATAGGACTGCTTAGCCTTATCTCGCTGGCCGGCATGTGTTTATTGCTTTTTACACATTTTCGATCATGGGTCATTGTCCTTCAGATTCTTCTCGGAATCCCGGCGGCGCTGATTGGCGCTGTTATCGGAATTTATTTGACCGGTGGGGTGGCATCCGTCGCTTCTCTGGTTGCCTTCATCACTCTCTGCGGGATTGCCAGCCGAAATGGGATTATGATGATTGAGCATTATCTTCATCTGATGCGCTATGAAGGGGAAAGATTTGATGAAAAAATGATTGTCCGGGGATCGTTGGAACGACTGGTCCCTGTTCTTATGACGGCGGTCACCACAATATTGGGGCTTATCCCGCTTCTTTTGGCTGCCGGCCAGCCGGGGAAAGAAATTCTTTATCCCATAGCCGTTGTTGTCTTCGGCGGCCTTTTCAGCTCGACGCTTCTTAATGTTGTGATTACGCCGACGGTTTTCTGGAGATTTGGAAGAGGGGCGGCCGAGAAGATTTTTAAAGATGAATGTCCTGATATCCTTTCCCGTGTTTTTCCGGAGAAGTAAGGGGATGGACAGAAAGGAGATAAGTAAAAGAAGAACATCATTGCCAAGATAAGGCGCGTAGTGGTTAGAATTATTAAAACTTTTTTTTAATAGTGAGGAGAAAAAAATGAAAACTAAAAATGTCATTTTGGGAATTTTGGTTTCAATCGGGCTTTTATTTGTCAACTTGCCGTCGAGTGCTTACGGGAGTGAAGGAGATTATGGATCAGACGAACATGCGAGCACTATAGAAGTTGACGATTCAACAATGCTGTCACCTGTTTGGCATAAAATATTAAAGACTCAAAAAGAATTAAATGAGACCGTTGAATCGGGAAGCTTAGAGACAGTTCATAAGTTCGCCTTTGAGATAAGAGATTTATCCAAAGAATTACTCAAAAGAACAACGAATAAAGATCTTTCAGAAGAACAAATGAGCAATGTGAAGGCCACTGTGGAAAGGATAGCCGAAGTTGCAGCTGCCTTGGATGAATATGGGGATGCTGGAGATAAAGCTAATACAATGAAGGAATTAAAAAAATTCAATGGTCTTATTGATTTCATAGGGATGCAATATTCTGAATCTGGGGATCAGCAAGTTTATTATTGTCCGATGCATCCAGAAGTCCGTCAGGCTCAACCGGGAAAGTGCCCTAAATGCGGGATGACTTTAACGTTGGAGCATCAAGAAACGAAGTAAATGCATCATGGCATGATTTTAATCCCAGCGGGAATTCCCCGCCTTTATTTAAGGCGGGGATGAGAGCAAATCCAGAGACGCAGTCGCTGGACAAGCAAAGCTTGAAATTACAGAATCAATCAAGTCCCCTGGCTGTGAAGCCGGGGATATCTACTGACTTACGCAAAAGTAATAGGAGGGAGTCCGTACTGCCTTCGCTCGATGATCTTGGCAAGAAAACTCCTCACTTCGTTCGTCGTATCTTCTTTGCTGCATAGGAAAGGAGTTTTCTAGCAGCATCCGCTTTTTATGTTTCCTATGCTGAAATAAAAGGATTTTCTATTACTAACGCGAAGGTCTGTAGTTTCCATTATAAAGCGGGGCTCAAATGATATATAGCGAGAGGTGATGGATCATGGCCAAAGATCCTGTCTGCGGGATGGACGTGGATGAGCAAAAGGGGCTGCGCGCCGTCAAAGACGGCACCGCCTATTATTTCTGCAGCGAGCATTGCAAGGATCAATTTTTGAAACAAGCGGCAGGAGCCAAAAGACGGGAGACGAGGGAGGAGGGACGAGCGACGAAATACACCTGCCCCATGCACCTGGAGATTGAGCCGGACCGCCCCGGGGACTGCCCCAAGTGCGGGATGGTTTTGGAGGCGAAAACGATCGGGGCGGACGGCGATGAAGGGCAAAAAGAAATAGAGAAATTAGGCCGCAAGTTTTGGTTCGGTTTGGCCCTGGGGCTGCCGGTTGTCCTTCTGGCCCTCGGAGAAATGCTCCCTGCCATAAAGATTGAATTTGTTTCCCATCATGTTTCCGGTTGGCTGCAGTTGTTTCTGGCCACGCCGGTTATTTTCTGGGCCGGCGGATTTTTCTTTACGCGCGCCTGGAAGTCAGTCGTCAACCGCAGCTTGAACATGTTTACCTTGATCGCCATGGGGGTTGGGGCGGCGTATTTTTACAGCGCGGCCGCGGTTTTATTCCCGCAAATCTTCCCGGAGTCATTAAAAATGGATGGCAAGCTGGGTTTGTATTTTGAAGCGGCGGTCGTGATTACTGTGCTGGTGATCCTGGGGCAGTATCTGGAGGCCCGCGCGCGCGCCCGGACAGGCCAAGCCATCAAGGCTTTATTGGGGCTGGCGGCGAAAAACGCCCACCGCCTGCGCGGCGGGCAGGAGGAAGATGTCCCGGTCGAGGAAGTCCGTAAAGGCGATTTGCTGCGCGTCCGTCCCGGCGAGAAAGTGCCGCTGGATGGTA
>MHGR01000121.1:4462-4557 GCA_001805655.1 Omnitrophica WOR_2 bacterium RIFCSPHIGHO2_02_FULL_52_10 | reverse complement strand
GGAGAAAAAAGCGGGCGACAAAGTGATCGGGGCGACCGTCAACCAGACAGGGACGTTCGTCATGAAAACAGAGAAGATCGGGGCCGAGACATTGC
>MHGR01000121.1:867-4385 GCA_001805655.1 Omnitrophica WOR_2 bacterium RIFCSPHIGHO2_02_FULL_52_10 | reverse complement strand
GGCTGGTTTGTCCCCGCGGTTATTCTCATCGCGGTTGCGACGTTTGTTATTTGGGCTAATTGGGGTCCGGCGCCCCGGTTAGCGTACGCCTTGGTCAACGCGATTGCCGTCTTGATCATCGCGTGCCCCTGCGCCTTAGGGCTGGCCACGCCGATGTCCATCATGGTCGGGGTCGGCCGCGGCGCCCAGTCAGGGATTCTCATCAAGAATGCCGAGGCCATGGAAAAGGCCGAGACGATAACCCACGTGCTGACCGATAAAACCGGGACGCTCACGGAAGGAAAGCCGAGGGTCATATCCTTGCAGCCGGCGCAGGGCGTGGATGAACGAGCGTTGCTGGAAGTCGCCGGCTCCCTGGAGCAGGCCAGCGAGCATCCTTTGGCGCGCTCCATCGTTGATCACGCCATAGAAAAAAGCATCAACCTTAAAGACGTGCAGGATTTCGAATCGGTCACCGGCGGCGGCGTTAAGGGTAAGCTCGATCATAAAGAGATCTTCCTCGGTAAAGCCAAGTTCATTGAAGAGGTCGCGGGGCAGCTTCCGCAAGGCTTAAGGGATCAGGCGGCGCGGTGGCAGGAAAAAGCCCAAACGGTCGTTTGGGTGGCGGCAGAGAAGAGCGTGCTCGGCATGCTGGGCATAGCCGACCCCATTAAGCAGAGCACGCCGGCGGCGATCAAGGCATTGCATCAAATGGGCCGGAAGGTGGTCATGCTGACCGGCGACAATCAAAGAACGGCGCAGGCCATTGCCAAAGAATTGGGCATCGATGATGTCCGCGCCGAGCTGGAGCCGCGGGATAAGCAGGAGATTGTCAAGGCGTTCAAGCGGCAAGGCGCGGTCGTCCTCATGGCCGGCGACGGGATCAATGACGCGCCGGCGCTGGCGGAAGCCGAAGTCGGGGTGGCCATGGGAACGGGCACGGATGTCGCCATCGAAAGCGCGGGGATGACCCTGGTGAAGGGTGACCTGAACGGGATCGTCAAGGCCCTGAAATTAAGCCGGTCGGTCATGGGCAATATTCGCCAGAACCTGTTTTTCGCGTTCATTTACAACGCCCTGGGCGTGCCGGTGGCCGCCGGGGTCCTTTATCCGTTTACGGGTCTGCTTCTCAACCCCATGATTGCCGGCGCGGCGATGAGCTTCAGCTCCGTTTCCGTTGTGGGCAACGCCTTAAGACTGCGGAAAGTGAAATTATAGAGACATGCGCTTAAGACAAATATTATTTTGCGTGAGCGGCATTTTGTTTTTTTCATTTTTGCTGAATTTTTTCTGGGAATCGGCGCACGGGTTTTCTTTATATACGGACCACATCATCGCCTCCGACAAATATGTGGGGATGATGGTCTACATGTCCTTCATGGATGCGTTGACGGTTTTAGGGGTTTATCTGTTTTGTGCGGTTGCCGGTAAGGATATTCTTTGGTTGAGGAAAAATAATCCCAAGCTCTTTATATTTTTCTTCGCTTTAGGTATCATAGTAGGGGCATTGGCCGAATTTTGGGCGGTCTATGTGACCCATGAGTGGCATTATAACAGCCGCATGCCGGTCGTATTCGGCATAGGGTTATCGCCCCTCTTGCAACTGGGCGTGACGGGATTGCTGGCCGTCCGGCTCACGGCCCGGCTGATAAAAAACGGCTAAATTAATAAAGGAAAATTATACGCAGGTTGACAGGGAGGTTCCGTAAAAGCGGGTCAGCAATGACACTTTTCAATAATCAAAAAATCAATGACATCGATCTGCGCATCGCGACGTGGATGAACAAATACGGCCGGCTGTTTCTGCGCTACTCGCTGGCAGTCATCTTCATCTGGTTCGGCGCGCTCAAGCCGCTGGGGATGAGCCCGGCCGCTGACCTGGCCACAAAAACGGTTTCTTGGATCCCTGCGGACATCTTCCTGCCGATCCTCGGCTGGTGGGAGGTGGCTATCGGCGTATGCCTGATCTTCCGGCCGCTGATCCGTGTCGCAATCTTCCTGTTGTTTGCGCAGATGGTCGGCGCGGTCATGCCGCTGTTTATCCTGCCGGATGTTTGTTTCACGAGCATACCCTTCGGTTTGACCCTGGAGGGCCAATATATCATCAAGAACCTGATTATCATCAGCTCCGCGCTGGTCATCGGCGGCACGGTTAGGCATGAGGCCCTCAAGGACAATTCAATCAAATTATAAGGCGCGTTAAGTAAGAGAAATGGGGCCGGTGAAAGTTCTGATGTATGCCGCCGCCCTGCGGGCATTTCCTCCCCTTTTATGACTTCAAATTCCAGGCGAAATTCGAATCGGGCCAGTTGAATTTATTGTATAATAAGGACTCATGAAAATAATTTTGACATTGCTGGGTTTGGCCGTGGTCTGCCGTTGCGCCGTTGTCGCTGTTTATGCGCAAGAAGACGCCAACGAACAGGCCGTTCAGGCCGAGGTGGACCGGAAACTGGAAGGGGATCTTTATAAAAAGATCGTGGAGGCCAGCCTGCTGCAGGAAAAAGTCTTGAATTATCAGGTTCGCAAACACGGCGTGGACAGCATCGAGACCATCAAGCCCATGGAGGCTCTGGCCTGGATGTACATGGAAATCGGCAATTACAACGAGGCCGAGGTGCTTTACCGTAAAATCCTGCAGCTGCGCGGCGAAAAAGTGCCCCCGTCCGAAGAGAACACGAGGTATACGGGAATCGCGTATTTCATGCTTGGGGAAATCAATTTTTTGCGGGACCGGTACCTGCTGGCGGAAGACAATTATGACCGGGCGATCCAACTCGCCGTTGACCCCGAGGCGCGGGGCGACGCGCTGGACCGCAAGGGAAAAATATACAAATCGATCGGCAATTACGAAAAGGCGCTGGGTTACTACCTGAGAGCCGTGGAGGAATATAAGGCGGCGAAAAAATCACAGAAAGTGGACGTAAGGCTCATGAGCGCTTACGCGTCTCTGGTCGAGGTGTATAAAGGTCTCGGCCTGCGGCTTAAGGCCAAAGAGTACCAGGATCTGATCGATGAAATGAGCGGGAAAGAAAAGGAATAATCCCCGCCGCAGTCTCCGGTGCGACGGGTTCCATGATGTGCGCGTGCGAACAGACATTTAATTGGATTGAGACCCAGGGCCGAGAGATGCGGGAGCTGGTTGCCCGGTGGGCGGGGATCAATACCCACACCTTCAACAAAAGCGGGCTCGAGCAAATGACCGGTGAGCTGGTCCAGGCGTTTTCCGTGCTGAAAGAGGAGATCAAGAAAGCGCCGATGGCGCCGGTGACGTTTTTCGACCACAGCGGCCGCCCCAGCGTGCACGCGCTGGCGGACACCCTGGTCATCCAAAAGCGCCCGCAGGCGGCCAAGCAGGCCCTGCTTGTCTGCCACATGGATACCGTTTATCCGCCGGACCATCATTTCCAAAAAGTTGTCGAGCTCGACCGGGACACGCTTAACGGCCCTGGTGTTACCGATGCCAAGGGCGGGATCGCGGTCATGCTTAAAGCGCTGCAGGCCCTGGAGCAAAGCCCGTTGGGGAAGAATATCGGCTG
>MHGR01000121.1:0-767 GCA_001805655.1 Omnitrophica WOR_2 bacterium RIFCSPHIGHO2_02_FULL_52_10 | reverse complement strand
CCGTGCCTGGACAACGGCCATCTTGTCGGGGCGCGCAAGGGCTCGGCCAATTTTACGTTCGCGGCGAAGGGAAAATCGGCGCACGCCGGCAGGAATATCGGGGAAGGGCGCAACGCCATCGAAGCGCTGGCGCGGTGCATCCCACCGGTCACTGACCTCAACGGCAAGCGCGAGCATTTGACCGTCAATATCGGGGTCATGCATGGCGGCACGGCGGCCAATGTCGTCGCCGAAATGGCGAGCGCAAGCTGCAACGTCCGCTTCATGGGCAAAGAGGACCTGGATTTCTTTGAGAAAAAAGTCGGCAAACTGGTGGCGGCCGTTTCCAAGGATACGGGGGTTGAAATCACGTTCCAGGGAAAGATTTCGGCGCCGCCGAAGCCTTTGGCGGGCAAAACGCTGGAGGTGTTCAAGCATGTCCAGAAATGCGGACGGGAATTAGGCCTGGATATTCGCTGGGAAGACAGCGGCGGGGTCTGTGACGGCAACCGCCTTCAGGCAGCCGGATTACCGACGGTCGATACCCTGGGGGTCCAGGGCGGGAACATCCACAGCGACAAGGAATTTCTGCGCGTGAGCAGCCTGATTGAGCGCACAAAGCTCACGGCGCTGACCCTTATGAAATGGGCCGGCGGGGAATGGAAGCTCTCTTGAAACAGCCCTTTAAAAACAATGCGAAAGTCAGGCGGGCCAAGCAGCTGCTCGCGCAGGCACTGCGGGAAGCGCAAAAAGACATCCGGGCGGTCCGCGGCGCCGACCCGCGGCAG
>MHGR01000120.1:2640-6069 GCA_001805655.1 Omnitrophica WOR_2 bacterium RIFCSPHIGHO2_02_FULL_52_10 | reverse complement strand
GTAATGGAACCTTTGCGGACGTCAATACTGCCACCGCTCCAACGAGTTGTGAAAGATGCGCTGGTTCCATTACTAATGCGGTGGTCTGTAAAATAGTCCTTCAAGCGGAATTTAATTATTCCGTTCCAGCACCTGTCACGCCTATTAAGGTTCCAAACAAGCGAATGCCGCCGGGCGCTTTTTCTAAATGAATTATTTTAATGTTTTGAAAGAAAGCGCACCGTGCAGCTTCCTCTTTCCTTAATAAATAGGTTTTAAGGAAAGCTGCCGGGCGCTTTGTCGAAGAACGAAAAGATTTATGGGTTCGCATAAACGTTTGAAAACGTTCCAGCGGGCGGCCGCCCGTTATGGACTCTATTCCTTTGCTTGGCTCTTTGAACGGCTGCCGTACGCGGCCGTGCGGCTCATCGCCGGGATTTTGATCGCCATTGGGTTTCGCTGCGCGATCCGTCAGCGCAGGATCGCCGCCGAAAGCGTCGAGATCGCGTTCGGCGAGGAGAAGTCGGAGGAAGAAAAAAGGCAGATCATCAAGCGGTGTTTCGAGAATTTCGGCCGCGGCATGACGGAGATGCTCTATTGCCTGGCGCATCCCGACTGTGTCGATCAGAGGGTGGCCTTTGAAGGCAAGGCCCACTTGGACAAGGCCTACGCGCAGGGCCGCGGGGTGATTGCGGTCACCGCGCATTTCGGCAATTTTCCCCTGATGATGCTGGCCTGCGCCCGCCAGGGGTATAAGTCCAGCGCGATCATCCGTCCGGCCCGGGATGAAGAGCTTTCCGAATATTTGCATAAAAAGCGCACGGAGGTCGGTCTAAAAACTATCTATGCCATGCCCCGCGCGGCGTGCGTTTCCGAATCGCTCAAGGAGCTGAGGGAAGGCGGGCTGCTGTTCATTCCCATAGACCAGAACTTCGGCAGCGGCGGCGGGGTCTATGTGAACTTTTTCGGCCATCAAGCCGCTACGGCGACCGGGCCGGCCGTGTTTGCCATGCGCACCGGCGCGCCCATCCTGCCCATGTTCATTATCCGCCGGGATGACGGCACGCACAAGATCATCATCGGCCCGCCCGTGGCGGTTCAGCAGAGGGGCGACGAAAAGGAAACCGTTGCGGCGGCCATGGCTAGGATCACCAACATCATTGAGCAGTATATCCGGAGCTATCCGCACGAGTGGGCCTGGATGCACCGGAGATGGAAAAGCCGGCCGGATGGAAAGCCACTCGTCGTCAACGGCAGGGAAGGGATGCCCCAAGAGGAGGCGATTGATGAAGCCTGACAATCAAAAAAATGCCTACAAGAAATTCCTTTTATTCGTCATCGGATTTTTCATTTTGATTCTCGGCGTCACGCTGATCCTGGCCTGGTGGCCGTCCGTTGTCGCCTTGTTCCGGGGCTCCATCGGCGTCATGCTTGCGCTGGCCGGATTGATGATGTTGTACGGATTGAGTAAATAGAACCACCCGCCGCAACACCCGGTGTTACGGTTAGGAGTGTTCCAAGGATGAATGGTCATTTGAAACTGGTGATCTTTGACCTTGACGGGACGCTGGTGGACGCGTATAAAGCCGTTGCCAGCAGCCTGAATTATGCGCTAAGGCAGGTGAACCGTGATCCGGCCGAGGATGCCGTCATCAAAAGGGCGGTCGGATGGGGTGACCGCCACCTGATCGGGACGTTCGTCCCGCGGGGGGATGTTGATAAGGCGTTGTCGATCTACCGCCGGCATCACGCCAGGGCCCTGAAGGAGGGGACCGTGTTTTTGCCGGGCGCAAAAATCTTGCTCGGGGATCTGAAGGCCGGCGGATATTCCCTGGCCTTGGCGAGCAACCGGCCGTCGCGTTTCACGCAGATTATTCTCAAGCACCTGAACGCGCGGGATCGTTTTGACTGCGTTGTGTGCGGGGATAATGTCGCGCGCCCGAAACCCGCGCCAGACATGCTCGAGGCGATATTGAAGAAGTTTGCCCTGGCCGCCGGCGAGGCCTTGTATGTCGGGGACATGGCCATTGATGTGGAAACCGGCAACCGGGCCGGGGTGAAAACCGTGGCGGTTGTGACCGGTTCAAGCACCCGGGAAGAGGTCGCCGGGCAAAATCCGTACAAGATCATCGGCCATGTCGCGGAAATATCGGCCATCGTTAAGGCATTATCTGGTTGATTTTCCGGAAGTTTTTCGGTATAACTATGGCCTATGAAATTTTTGCTGGATATCATCCGTCTACGCCCCGCCAAGGCGGGGTGGGGCTCCATCACTCTCTAACCAAGGACAAGCCATGAGCAAAAAGAAAAGGCGCGGCAAGCTGAGCTGGCGCTCCAAGAAAGCCAATCACGGGACGAAACCGAACAGGGGATAAAACAGCGGTCAGGGGTCAGTGATCAGGGATCAATGGTCCGTTTGCAACGGACCACTGAAATCCGACCTCTGGCCACTCATTATCAGTTTCGTTTTTAAAAACGGAAACCTTTATGTTTAATTTATTTATGCTGGTGCCGTTATGCTCCCTGGCCGCGTTGGGATTGGCGCTGGTTCTTGTGTTTAAGATCCTCAGCCATGATGAGGGAACAAAGGAAATGATTGAGATTGCCCAGGCGGTTCGTGAGGGCGCCAGGGCGTACATTCGCCGGCAGTACAGGGTTTCGGCCCTGTTTTTTGCCGGCGTTTTTATTTTACTACTCTCGCTTTCCTTTCAGGGTTATCTGGTCATTTTCGTGCCCTTCGCGTTCTTGACGGGCGGGTTGTTTTCCGGCCTGGCCGGCTTTTGCGGGATGAAGATCGCCACGGCCTCCGGCGCTCGCACCGCTCATGCCTGCCGCAGCAGCCTCAACATGGGTTTGCGCCTGGCGTTTTCCTCCGGGGCGGTCATGGGTTTTATCGTCGTCGGCCTGGGTCTGCTGGATTTGTGCGTGTGGTTTTACAGCCTCGACTGGTATTATTCTCACCATGCGACCCCCCAAGGGCTGGACAAGATTACGACCATTACCAGCACCATGCTCACCTTCGGGATGGGCGCGAGCTTTCAGGCGTTGTTTGCCCGCGTGGGAGGGGGGATATTCACCAAGGCGGCGGATGTCGGCGCCGATCTCGTCGGCAAGGTGGAAATCGGCATTCCCGAAGATGACCCGCGCAACCCCGCAACCGTGGCGGACAACGTCGGCGACAACGTCGGCGACGTGGCCGGGATGGGGGCGGACCTTTATGAGTCGTACGTCGGATCGATCATCGCGACCGCGGCCCTGGGGACGGCCGCCGGCCTGGGCGTCAACGGCGTGACGGCGCCGATGATCATGGCGGCCATCGGGATTGTCGCGTCCATGATCGGAATGGCGTTCGTGCGCACGGGGGAGCAGACAGCGCAGAAATCCCTGCTCATGGCATTGCGCAGGGGGATTTTCGTCGCGGCGGGCCTGGTCGCGGTGTTTTCCTATATT
>MHGR01000120.1:0-2612 GCA_001805655.1 Omnitrophica WOR_2 bacterium RIFCSPHIGHO2_02_FULL_52_10 | reverse complement strand
GGGATTGGCGGCGGGATTGCTCATCGGATTATCAACGGAATATTTTACGTCCTCGAATTATCTGCCGACCCAAAAGATCGCGGACGCGGCCAAGACGGGCCCGGCGACGATTATTATCGAGGGACTGTCGGTCGGTATGCTCTCGACTACATTGCCGGTGATTGTCATTAGCGTGGCGATGATTGCCAGCTTTTCGTTGTCCGGCGGTTTTCAGGATTTCAACCTTGGGCTTTACGGCATCGCCATCGCGGCGGTCGGCATGCTCAGCACGCTCGGGATCACATTGGCGACCGACGCTTACGGTCCCGTCGCGGACAACGCCGGCGGGAACGCGCAGATGGCCGGCCTGGAACCGAAGGTGCGCGAACGCACCGACGCTTTGGATTCGCTGGGGAACACGACCGCGGCAACCGGAAAAGGGTTTGCCATCGGCTCGGCCGCGTTGACTGCCTTGGCGCTGATCGCGGCGTATAAAGAAAGAGTCATCTTGGAAGGCGGCAGCATAACGTTCGACCTCATGGACCCGATGGTGATTGCCGGGATTTTCCTGGGCACGTGCATGCCGTACCTGTTTTCTTCACTGACCATGAGCGCGGTGGGGCGCGCCGGCAGCCAAATCGTCCTGGAGGTCCGCCGGCAGTTCCACGATATTGCCGGGCTGATGGAAGGCAAGGCCAAGCCCGATTACGCGCGCTGTGTCGATATCGTCACCGCCTCGGCGCTCAAGGAAATGCGTTTTCCCGCCATGCTTGCGATGATCATGCCTGTCGCTGTCGGCCTGCTCTTGGGGGTCAACAGCGTGGGCGGATTTCTGATCGGCGCGACCACTTCGGGGTTTGTCATGGCGGTCATGATGGCCAACTCCGGAGGCTCATGGGATAATGCCAAAAAATTTATCGAAGAAGGCAGGCACGGTGGCAAGGGATCTCCCGCCCACAAAGCCGCCGTAGTCGGCGACACGGTCGGCGATCCGTTCAAGGACACGGCCGGCCCCAGCATCAATATCCTCATCAAGCTCATGTCCATGGTCTCGATTGTCTTCGCGGCGTTTGTCCTGCAGAATTCGCTGATCCATTAAAGAGCCATACCCACATCAACTTCGGAAGTTGATGCGGCTAGAGCACCGGTTTTCCGGCCCGGGGTGACTCGAAAATTTCCAAATTTTCCGAAAACCATTCGTAAAACATTTTCTCGTGTGTTAGAATGAACCCGTTCATTAAGATGAGTATGAGTTCCACCTTATTCCCAAGTAAATAATTCATGTCTCAAGTCCAGTTCACCGAACCTCACCATACGCGACCTCAATGGAGAACCTCCTCTAAGATGCTGATGACCGCCTTGATGGCCTTTTGGTCGGTCGCGCTTTCGGGCTGCATTTATCTGGTCGTCGGTGGTATCGGCGCGATGGGGGGCTACATTGTCAGCCCGGACACGGTGGAGGGGATCACGGAACACGAGGCGGACCTTGTTTGGGATACCGCCGTTGAAACCGTCTCGATCATGGGGTTGATTGAGGAGCAAAATGAGGAGAGCGGCGTTATCGTCGCCAGCGTGAGCGCGGCGAAAGTCACGGTCAGGGTCATGACCCTGAGCCCAACCGTAACGAAGGTGTCGGTCAAGGCCCGCAAGGCCTATCTTCCCAAGATTTCCATTGCCCAGGACGTCTACGTCAAGATCATGAATCAGGTGAGTGAATAGGGTGGTGTTGGTTAATAGTTAATGGTGAATGGTTAATAGTATTCGCGCCATTAACTATTTACTATTAACCATTAACGCCATTATTGACATAAGCAGAGCCGTTGGATAGAATGGGGCTCTGAGAATTTTGCCGTACCGGCTTTTCTTTTAGGTTCATGGAAGCCGGCACGGCAAAAGTTTTTTCTGGATGGATCATCGGTTGTTTTGTTGAAAACTTTTGCCGCATGGCTTTTCTGGTATTTTAATGGAAGCCATTGCGGCAGCAATTTTCCCTGAATGAATAAATTGGTTTATGGTAAATTGCTGCCGAGATAGCTCAGTTGGTAGAGCAGAGGCCTGAAAAGCCTTGTGTCGCCAGTTCAATTCTGGCTCTCGGCACTTTTATATTGAAGCCGAGATAGCTCAGCATTGACTTTCCTTAATAAAAAATTGTTGTAGTCAATACCGCACTGTTTTCCATAAAATTTTTAAAGGAAAAACAGTGCGGTTGGGACCTGCCCGCCAATCTTTACACCTGGCAAGCGGGAAGCAGGTGAGTTCATTCATAAATTCTGATTGTTTGGTGTATGTGCTTAATTTCTCCTACACATATAAAGGAAATGATATGAAACAATGCAATCCTAATTTATGCATATTTGCAAATATTGTAGTAATTTTATTATTAATTTGTTCATTTTTAATCAGTTCTACATATGCTAATCAAAAAGATGACATCAAAGAGTATTTAGATGCTATCAGTGCACTGTTTAATGATTATTCAATGGAGTCCCGTAAGCGTTCGGAATTGGCGATGGGTGCTTCAGATGATATAATTTCTAGTCCCAGATTCAATTTTTAAGTGCAACACAAGTTTTGTAAGTATTTGATGGTGTAGAGTATTGTAAACATTTTCTTGGTCTGGCGTTAATACGTTT
>MHGR01000119.1:3485-6605 GCA_001805655.1 Omnitrophica WOR_2 bacterium RIFCSPHIGHO2_02_FULL_52_10 | reverse complement strand
TCCCGCGGTATTCTGGATCTACTTCCTGCCGATGCTGGCCTCCACGGCCGGGCTCATCGACAGCCGGCACGCGGTTTACAGCCAGATCACCAGGAATATATTGCCGGCGAGCCTGTTCCTGATTCTCATATGCGTGGACATCAAGGCGATCGCGCGTTTGGGCCCCCAGGCGTTGACCATGATGCTCGCGGGCAGCGTGGGAATTATGATGGGTACGGTGGCCGTGTTCGCCTTGTTTAAAAATATTGTCGGCAAAGAAATGTGGTCGGGTTTTGGCGCTTTGTCAGCCTCGTGGACGGGCGGCAGCGCCAACATGGTGGCCGTCAAGGAAGCGCTCTTGACGCCGGATGAAGTGTTTTTGCCCATGGTGATCGTGGATACGATCGTTCCCTATGTTTGGATGGGGCTTCTGGTGAGCGCCGTCAGCCTGCAGCCGCTGTTTGACAAGTTCACCCGCGCTGACCGGCAGGTCCTGGACGCGTTGAACAGGAAAGCCGCAACGGTCCATGCCGGCCGCGGCAGCAAGCTTACTTTTCCGATGACCGTCTTTATTCTTTTGGTCGCGTTCGCCGGAGGGTTCGTGTCCATGGCGGTTTCCAGGCACTTGCCGGAGATAAAAGATATTATATCCGGTTACGCCTGGACCATCATTTTGGCTTCCGCGTTGGGCCTGGCGCTGTCCTTTACACCGGCACGGAAGTTGGAGCGGTACAACTCCGACCGCATCGGTTATCTTCTTCTTTATTTCGTGCTGACTTCCATCGGCGCCAAGGCCAGTTTAACGAACATCCATGAATCGTTCGTGCTGATCGGCGCCGGGTTCCTGATTGTTACGCTGCACGCGGCCATTTTGGTCCTCGTCGCGCGCCTGATCCGCGCCCCGATGTTTCTCGCGGCCGTGGCCAGCCAGGCGAATATCGGCGGGGTGGCCTCCGCCCCGATCGTGGCCGAAGTCTACCAGCCGGGGCTGGCCTCCATCGGCCTGTTGCTGGCCGTGCTGGGGGGCATCATCGGGACCTATCTGGGAATTTTGACGGGGTACCTTTGCCATGCATTCTATTGACGTCCTTATAGGTATGGAACCTTTGTGGACGTCAATACTGCCACCGCTCCAACGAGTTGTGAAAGATGCACTGGTTCCATTACTAATGCGGTGGTCTGTAGCCGATTAGAACTATCCGTTTCTATTGCCAAGCAGGGCACCGCGTCCTATAATAAGTCAATAATTCGGGATAGTAAGGAATACGCAAGTAGGGTCCGTCCCTATTAAAAAATGGAAAAAACTATGAACCCTCAAGACCCTGTTTCCCAGACGTACATGATTGCCTCCTTCTGTTCCGTCGGCTCACTGATCACGATCGGCATGAGCGTTTATACTTTGATCTTTGCGATGAGAGTTTGAGGAATAGAGGGCCTCTTTCCCCCTTTTTCGCGGATATCGCCAAAGAGGTGGTTGACGCTGGTAATCCGGCAAAATTGCTCAACAGGTAGCGATTTATGTTAAATTTAACTAAAATTAAAGTAAGTAAAATCACAATATTTCTGTCTGTAATAGCATTGGTTTTGCTTTTTTCTCGCTTTTTTATATTTAAAGGCGATCAGAATTCATCCCTTGAACTGATCGTTCAGGAGCTTAAGCAAATTCGTGAAGAAATTCAAGTTAGGCGAAAACAAATGAAATCAACCGATGATCTAGAAAACCGTGAATATTACTTAATCGATGGGGTATTAACGTTTGTGAAAAAGAATGAAACAAAGGAGAAAGATATTCTTAAATGGTTTGGGGAGCCGAAGCTAAAGGTTGATGCTGCCTCAGATATAAAACATATTGATGGGTGGTCCATTTATATTTTAACAAGGCTGGATCCAATACCGAATAGTAATCAGGTAATTTATGGATATAGATTTTATTATCAACCTGAGGAAAAATATTTTCTTGGAGTTGATAGGATGCTATTGTTTGTGATTGATAAGAGAACCAAGGCTGTAGTGAATTTTTTTATTGGACCACACGGTGGTGAGTATGACAGATATGAATATGTTAAATAAACAGTGCCCGTGGGAAGTGAGAACGTAGGAAATAGGGACAGACATCGAAAAACGGAGTTTTTATGAATACTACAAAAGCAGGGTTTTATCATCTGGGCATTGCCCCGGATATTTTGAGCGTTTTAGAAAAGCTTAATTTTGTCACGCCGACCCCCATCCAGCAAAAGGCGATCCCCATTGCCCTGGAGGGGAAGGATGTCATGGGCGTCGCCCAGACCGGGACCGGCAAAACCATCGCCTTCGGCATACCGCTTATTCAGCGCCTGGCGTCCGAAGGCGGGCAGGCGCTGATCCTGGTCCCGACGCGCGAGCTGGCCATCCAGGTCGATACCGCCCTGACTCCGCTGCTCAAGCCGTTTAAGATGAAGAGCGCGGTGTTGATCGGCGGCCTCAAGATTTCCCCGCAGATCGCGGACATAAAACGCAACCCCGACGTGATTATCGCGACCCCCGGCCGCATGAACGACCACATTTACCAGGGCACCATCGATCTGGGCGGCGTGTCCGTGCTGGTTCTGGATGAGGCGGACCGCATGCTGGACATGGGCTTTGAGCCGCAGGTCAAGAGCATTCTGCGCTGCCTGACCAGCAAAAAGCAGACCATGCTGTTCTCGGCCACCATCCCGCAGGACGTCATGAAGCTGGCCGTCAAATACATGGTTCTGCCGATTTCCATCGAGGTCGCCCGCTCCGGCACGACGGCCAAGGATGTTTCGCAGGAGCTTTTTGTCGTGAGCGAGTCGGTGAAAAACGATGTCTTGAAAATGCTCCTGCAAAAATACCGCGGCACGGTGCTGGTCTTCACCCGCACCAAGCGCAAGGCCGCGGTCGTCACCCGCCATATCCGCGCCATGGAGGCGAGGGTCGCCGAGATCCACAGCGACCGCTCGATGAGCCAGCGCAACCAGGCGATCGAGGGCTTCAAGCGCGGGCGTTACCGCGTGCTGGTGGCCACCGACATCGTCGCCCGCGGCATTGACATCAGCATGATCGAGCTGGTGGTCAACTACGATGTGCCGGATGACGCCGAAAATTACGTGCACCGCATCGGGCGCACCGGCCGCGCCGGCA
>MHGR01000119.1:0-3477 GCA_001805655.1 Omnitrophica WOR_2 bacterium RIFCSPHIGHO2_02_FULL_52_10 | reverse complement strand
CTTGGCCACGCCGGCCCAGAGCCAGGATATCAGCAACATTGAAAAACTGATACAAATGAAGCTGCCGCGCTCCACGCATCCCCAGTTTGCCCATGCCCGTTTCGCCGAAGGCGGGGCCAGGCCTCCCCGGAGGCCCCATGGGCAACAGCCTTCCTGGCAGGGGAGCCCGGCCCACCACAGAAACAGACGCCGGGACCGCCCGTCAAGATAGGGAAAATTTTGACGAATCGTAAGCCTTAGGGAAACAACAGGTTAGTAGAGCGGTGGGGATTATTTTAAAAGAAATTAGCATTTGCTCAAAATTCATGCTATATTTCCATTGACATATTGATTTGAAACATGGCAAACCCATCGCAAGGTGGGGACGCAAAGCTAGAGGGTCCTAACTCTCTCCCTGGAGAAGGACAGCCAGTTGCCGAATCAAGCAAGGCAAACGGTAAGGCTAACACCAAACCTATTCCAGGAAACATATTAGGAATGGGTTTTTTTATTGAGGGCATAATTTATGGAACGAGCGTAGCGAGTGAACATAAATTAGAGCCCGAAATAATCCCGAGTTACAATCTAAAAATGCCTGTGACGAGGGATCATTTGAGAATAGTCAAACAGTTAAGCATATTGGATTTCAAATTTAAGCAGTCAGCTGCAAAAAGATCGAGAAAGGAGGTAAGGGGGAGAAAGCGCGGATTCGCACAATTACGAGCATAGCAGGACGTCGAATTTGTGAAAAAGGCAAACTCATCGTAAGATGGGGACGCAAAACTAAAGGGCCTCAGCTCTCCAAGGAGAGAAGGGCAGCCAGCTCCCACAAACCTGAAAAATACGCGAGTATTTTTCACGATAACCTGTTCTTTCAAGCGAAAGGGCAGGTTATTTTTTTTTAGGAGACGAGCAATGAGAATACTTAAAACGTTGGGCATAGGTATGTTGGCGTGTGTGTTTATGGTAGGGCAAATTAGCCCGGTCTACAGCTCGCCGAAAGACAACAACGGGCAAGGAAATAATGGAAATAACGGCAACAATGGACAGGGCAACAACGGCAACAATAATGATAATGGGAACAACGGAAACAACGGAAATAATGGTAATAACGGCAATGCCCAGAACGCGTCTGCCAACAGAGGCGGCAATGGCGAGTCTAACGCTAATCAAGGGCATAGTAATAGGATAGCCGAGCAGACCAAGGGCGAGTCCGCCGTGCACAAGCAACAGGCGCGCCGGTCCAATGAAGCCAGCCAAAGACGTGAAGCGAGAAATCATTCCATAGACAAAAATCCAATAGTTGATCATAACACCGGTCATAATGACCTTGCGTTTAACAGCCGGCAAGCCAACAGGCCAGATCACGGGAAACGCCATGATATGGACCAGAAAATGGAAAAGACCATGCGGGCGCTTGATTTGGTGAATTCTCTCAGCCGCGCGCGTTGGTGGCATAACCCTCATGATACCCGCGGCCAGGGGAATATGGGGAAGGTGGACATGCTGGATCCGTTCGGCCATGATAAGGACTCGGATCGCAAGGAACTTTATGGGAACAACGGCCGACCAATCCGGGAAAAGGCCGGGGAGGGTGAGGAACCCATACCGGATGAACCCGTGGTGGACGAACCTGTAATTGAGGAACCGCTGCCAGGTGACCCTGTAGCGGACGAACCCGTTGCGGAAGAGCCCATACCTGTCGCAGAGGAATTACCAATAGAAGAAACTATGCCGCTGGAAGAATCTGAGCTATTAGGCGTATTGATCGATTTTAGCTCCATAGATGACATGCAGTGGCTGGTAGACTGGTATGAAGCGACAGTAGCCTCTTATTACACGTCCGATTATCTCCAAGGTTTATACACGTATGAACAATGGGAAAGTATGTGGTACGACCACTTTTTCCCGGGAGGTGATCTAACCTCATCAACAGGGATTCGTCTCAACAATATTGGGGATAGCTCGGAGAGATATTTTTATGATATCTCGCTCAATGACATTGAAAGCGATTCCCTCATTGTGACAACAAAAATTGTAATAGCAGAGGATTATTCATCATCCGGTTTCTACTATGATGCCGCAACGGGTACCTACCAATATAAAACAGTAGAACATCAAGCCGGGGAAGTTATTTACGAAGAAACAGAGACAGTAGATGTTAATTCGACAACAGATACCCTAACGGTTGGTATTGCTACAACTGACGATTTAATTGAGAGAACTTTATATGATGAAGCATATGTGAATATGGAGGTTATAGTCACTGATCCGGCAACAGGCGCAACATACACACAGGCCTATGATAAGTCACTGTACCTCTACCGTTGTCCTTACGGGACAATAAAGGACGCCCAAACTGACCAGAAGATCGTGGGCGCCAAGATCACTGTTCATTTTGAAGACGGGGCCATTGTCCCTCTGGATAAAGCCACGAACAAGACGGCCAGTAATCCCCAGGTCACCGATGCGACCGGCCGTTTCGGGTTTATCCTTCAAACGAACAGGAAGTATTACCTGACCGCCCAAGCGGAAGGGTATGAGGAGTACAAGAGCGATGTCTTCACCGAACAATGGCATGTGCTGCGTGAAGACATTAAGTTACAGCCGAAGCAGGATCAAATGGCATCAAATGGTGAATAGTTCAAAACGATAGGGGGTATGTGAGAAATGGGCGGGCCTAAATGCCCGCCCATTTTTTTGTCCTTTGATGCCACCGTATTGGCTGCGGGAATTAAAACGTTAAGGTTAAGTCTGAGGAAAAATATGTTTCGCTGGCATTGGTTTCATCCGGAAAAGCGTCGCCGGCGATAAAGTAGCCGTATTGAAACGTCAAGGTGGCATCGGAAAGGAACTGCCACGAGAGCATGGCATTGATCTCGTCCCCGATATCCTTGTCGGTGACTGAGGCGCTCAGGTCGGAAATCGCCCCGGCATTTTCATCCTTAAAGAACTTATAGTAATCAATACCGAAGTTGAGGTTCTCAAAATGCTTCATTTTCTCCAGCGGTTTGAAGAGAACGCCGGTCTTGTACATATGGATGTTCGATAGTCTGGGGGCCAGCGCATAACCGGTAGGGAGGTAGCCGAAGTAAAGAAAGTTATTGTCCTGCCCGGAGGAGTTGCCGAATTCCGTGTCGGTCACGTTGGCCCGGTCGGCATCGCCCGAACCGAAGGCGTATTCAACCGTGAAGTTGGGATGGCTGTAAACGTCCCAGTTATAAGTCGCGCCGAAATCCCCCATCCAGGCCTTGACATGGCGCGTCTCGTCAACGCCGAAGATGTGGCTCTCCCCGCTTTCGTAGGCCAGCTCGGCCCAATAATTCATCTGCGGCAGCAATTTGCCTTGCAGTCCGAAGCCGGCGTACTCGGAATCATAAGTAAAATCCTGCGTGAAATTGATGGGGTCTTCGTTGCTGCTGTCTCTTTGCACCAAACCAAAGCTGTAAACGCCGTGTCCCGTAATGCCGATGTATCTTCCCTCAAGACCGTAAAAGG
>MHGR01000118.1:14311-14693 GCA_001805655.1 Omnitrophica WOR_2 bacterium RIFCSPHIGHO2_02_FULL_52_10 | reverse complement strand
GCCGACGCTCTCCAGGAATTTGCTTTATTCTTTAGCGGTCATTAAACTCGATTTCTCCTCGGCGTCCGAAAGCTTGATGCGCGCGATCCAGCCTTTGTTATAGGGCGATTTATTGATGATCCCCGGCTCCTCTTCGAGATCGGCGTTCACGTCCAGGATCTCCCCGGACATCGGCGAAAAGATGTCGTTGGCGGCCTTCACGGACTCGATGGTGGCAAAGTGCTCGAACTGCTCGACCACGTCGCCGACATTAGGCAGCTCGATGAAGGTGATGTCCCCCAGGGCCTCCTGCGCGTAATCCGAGATGCCGACCACGGCTTCGTCGCCTTCGATGCTGATCCATTCATGCTCTTTGGTGTAAAACAAATGTTCTTCAACATCC
>MHGR01000118.1:11121-14241 GCA_001805655.1 Omnitrophica WOR_2 bacterium RIFCSPHIGHO2_02_FULL_52_10 | reverse complement strand
GAACGCGGCCTAGGCCTTGAGAGATCCGGACTTAAAAAAATTCCTCGGGGAAAGGACCGCCGCCTGCCGGACGCGCTCATCGCCGAACTCGACCGCCGTCCCCGCGGCCGCGTGCCGGGCGTCGACGAACCCCAGGCCGATGCCCTGATTGAGGCTGGGGGAAAATGTCCCGCTGGTCACCTGGCCGATCTCACCGCCGGACGGCAAATAAATCTTCTGCCCTTCCCGGGGCGCGCGCCGCGATGCGGAGCACAGCCCCGTGATCTTGCGCCTAAACCCGTCCTGCTTCTGCTTGACCAGGGCGTCTTTTCCAATAAATTCTTTGTCAAAATCAATGAACCGGCCGAGGCCCGCTTCCAGCGGCGAGATGTCCTCGCTTAATTCATGGCCGTAAAGGCTGTAGCCCATTTCCAATCTCAAGGTGTCGCGCGCGCCCAGACCGGCCGGGCGCACGCCGTCCAGTTTCATCAGCTCCCGCCAGAGATCCGCCGTCTGGCCCCACGGAAAATAAATTTCATACCCCAATTCCCCCGTGTAACCGGTGCGGCTAATGAGAACATTCTGCCCCAAGCAATTAAAAAAATCAAATGAATAATAATCTAAGTTGCCGATATTAGCAACGAGAATTTTCAGAATCTCCCGCGAGCGCGGCCCCTGCACGTCTATTTTCCCCGTCTGGGCCGAGACATCCTTGAACGCCGCCTGGGACGTCAAATGCTTTCTAAAATGCGCGGCGTCTTTCTGCGTTGTCGCGGCGTTGACGACGATGAACCATTTTTCCTTGTCCGTCCGGAACACCACCAAATCATCGATGATGCCGCCCCGTTCGTTGAGCAGGCATCCGTACCGGCAGGCCTTGGCCGGCATGTCGGCCAGCGGCATGGTGACCAAGGCCTCGAGGCCAGAGCGCCGGCAGTCGCCCTCCACGACAAACTCCCCCATGTGCGAAACGTCAAAAATTGAAACAGCCGTGCGCGTGTGCGTATGTTCGGCAATGATGCCCGCGTACTGCACCGGCATGGCCCATCCGCCGAACGGCACCATCTTCGCCTTCAAGGCAACATGCTCGTCATAGAGCGGTGTTTTCAAAAGGTTTTCTTGGGTCAGCATATCGGGGGTCAGCTACTTAAGCAGGTTCAAAATGACCTTTATCATCATATTTTTTTCCGCCGGCTTACTGGCGGCAATCATCAAAGTCAGGGCGACAAGAGTGTTATCCTCAATTCGTTTGCTTTTGTCTTTGCGCAGCAAAAGGCCATTGCCCTGCAAGAAGCAGATGAACAACGCCGCCGCGATCCGCTTGTTGCCATCCACAAAACTGTGGTTCTTAGTGATGAAATAGAGCAAGTGCGCGGCCTTTTCTTCCACGGTCGGATAAAGGTCCTTTCCGCTGAAGCTTTGATAAGTAGCCCCCAGTGAGCTTTTGAGGCTTTGATCTTTTTCCCGGCCAAAGAGACCGGAACTTTTAAATGTCTGCCGCATTTGTTCAATGATCTCCTTGGCCTTCTCGTAGGTCAACCTATATTTGACTTTTAAGGTCCCTTTAGGAACGGCCAGCCGTTCGTGATCAAAATCATCCAAAAACTCAAGCGCGCGGCTGTAGTGGGAAATGACTTTGATGAGCCCTTTTGTCTCATCGGAGATTCCTTCAAGGCTCATCACATTGCCCAAAAGCTTTAAAGAGCTCTGCAATGCCTGATATTTATGCTCCGCGGCCCTGAGGCGTTTTTCGTTGAGGGTGTATCCGTCCACCAGATGCTTACGCAGGACGCTCGTCGCCCAGATGCGGAACTGGGTGCCGCGTAAAGAGTTAACCCGGTAGCCTACGGAAATAATGACATCCAGATTAAAATACTCGATTGTTCGTTCTACGGGGCGCCCCCCTTCCTTCTGAACTGTGGCAAAAAATGCAACAGTTGAATACCTGTTTAACTCCTTTGTTTCGAAGATATTACGCAGGTGCCGCGAGACAACGGACTTATCGCGTCCGAATAAAACAGCTATTTGATTAAGACTTAACCAGACAGTCTCGTGCTCAAGCCGTACCTCCAACTTGTTCTTGTAGAGGACAACCTCACCTTTGGGCTCGTCTATTTTAATGTGCTTTTCAGGCGGCATTCTCTTGCTCCATAAACCGTAATCGCTTTCCCGGCATCGTCATAACCGTTTCCCACTGACTGTGCTCCCAATTCCTGCCGTTCGGCAAGAATTGGATGGATCCGTGCCTGGCACGACCATCCGCCGAAGGGGACCATCTTCGCTTTTAAAGCGACATGCTCATCGTAGAGCGGCGTTTTCAAAAGTTTCTCTTGAATCAACATAGTTGGAGTCATTGTTTAAGCAGGTTCAAGAAGAATGTGCATTTTTTTGCACATTGCTCTCCTTTGAAGTGGCCCCGCTTGTCTAGACCAATGTTTTATGAAGGCAGCTATTCGAACTGCTCCTTTACTTTTGGACGAGTGAAGAAATAAAGTGGCAACAAAGAAATAAGTAACCCCATCGCTATGCCGCCTAAACTTACCAATGAAAAACCTATCTGATGATATACAATCTCCATATATACCGAAAATATAAATATAATTGGGAATATGAAAATATTCTCCTTCCCTTGGGCTTTAATTTTAAAGTCAAAATGCCGGCAATAATAAAATATACCCCCAAAATGAGTTCTTCAATATTGTTTGATATGCCATAGGACACCCGTTCCGCTGGATATTTACCTGCCACATAAAGGATTATTAATAACGAGAAATTAAAAATACAAATTATGCCAAATATAAGCTCTATCCAAGCAAATATACTTACACCTTTCGACCTTTTCTTTCCCATTGAGCCCTCCTTGCGGTGGCCAAATTGGATGGAACTACGTCTGGCAACTTTATTATCTCAACGTGTAAGCTGCTGAACGAAGACTGACGCGCCTGGAGAGATTCGAACTCCCGACACCCTGCTCCGAAGGCAGGTGCTCTATCCAACTGAGCTACAGGCGCAAATTTCAACTAATAATAACGTCATTGCTTCCAACAGAAGCAATGACAACCATCCAGAAAAATTTGCGCCAGTACTTTTGCCAACAGCAAAAGTGCAGGCGCACAAATCCCCCCCTACCCCTCCCCGCAA
>MHGR01000118.1:0-11111 GCA_001805655.1 Omnitrophica WOR_2 bacterium RIFCSPHIGHO2_02_FULL_52_10 | reverse complement strand
AAGGCGGGGCAAGGGGGAGGGAATGCAAGGAATCAGGAGCTTCCCTCACGCCGCTTTCAACCTCGCCACCGCCGCCCTCATCATTTCATCGTCGGCGAACGACTTTGACTCAACGACCTTGATCACATGCTCGTTAAAAAAAGGAAGGAAGGCATTCAAATCCATATCCCCTTCGAACGGCGCGAGGTGGTCCTTTTTGCCCTTGATCCCGTGCAGATGCACGCCGATCAAACGGTCCTTATACGTTTCCAAGAACGCCTTGTGCGGCTTGATCCCCAGCCGGCTGTTGATCTCCGCGTGGCCGACATCGTGCCAGTACCCCATCTCCCGTTCGCCGAACAGATTTAAGAAATACCCGATCTCATCGAAATCGGGAATCTCCAGCGGATAATAGCGCGTCTCCAGACCGATCGTGATTTTTTGGGACAGGCTGTAGGGGATCAATTCACGCAAACTCCTCTCGAGGGCGGCCATATACGGCCCTTTTTTTCCCGCCCTTAAGGCCAGCATGCGTTTTCGCTCCGCCTTGAACGCGGCGCTGTCTTTCTGCCCGCCGGTGTATAGATCAAATAACCCGGGAGAGCGCACATCCTCATGCTCCAGCGTCCCGGCATGGATCACCACCACCCCGGCCCCCACGCGCCGCGCGGTATCCACGGCGACCTTGGTCCACTTGACGGCCTGCCGGCGCTCCTGCTCATCCACCGCGGACAGGCGGTAATAATTGGAAAGATGGCGTTCGGAGGGCCCGTCATCGGGTGTCGGGCAAAAATTGTGGATACTGGAAACCTTCAGCCCCGTCGGCCTCAAATATTTCTCGGCTTCCTTTAACTGGTCCGCGGTGATCTTGTAACTAAGCTCGACCGCGTCGAACCCCAGATCCCTGACCTTGGCCAGCCAGTCTTTGACCTTGATCTCCGGCCCCAACCAGGAGGTCGAAATGGATAGCACTGTTTTCCTTTCTTAACGGAGGAAAAATATTTCAGCTGTCAAAATCACTGACGGCTTTCTTGACTTCCAGCTCCGCTTTCTCGATCTTGTCTTTGCAGGCCTTGATCAGCGCGACCGCTTCTTTCACGCTGTCCGACAGCTCATCGACATCGATGGTTTCGCTCTCGATCTTCTCGATGAGCTCTTCTAACTTTTTAATGGACTTGCCGTATTTCGCTTCAGCCATATATCTCCTTCACTGTCATCGTTGGACTTTTTATTTCTTGATGTTTTAATGACCGAACTCTTGATAGCGCCGTCCGAAACCTCCGTGACCAATTCGTCTTCCGCCCGCACCGCGCGGATGCTTTTGAGAATGGAGCCGTCCGGGGCCCTGGTGATGCTGAAGCCCCTCCTGAGCGTGTTGTCCGGGTGGACCATGTCCACCATTTTCCGGTAGTTCGCCACTTTTAATTTATTGTTCGCCAAAAACGTCCCGGCCGTTTTTTCGAGCGTCTTGCGCCGCTCCTGCAGATATACTCGCTGATTCTTTAACACCATCGCCGGCCTTTGCCGGATGACTTCCTGGAACCCGATGATTTTTTCGCGGTGGGCCTTCAAGTAGGCCGTGGTGCCGGCCTGCAGGGCCAGGGCGTTATCCTTCAGGCGCTGTTGCTCCGCTTCGAGCTTTGCCAGCGCTTCACGGGAAATATATTCCAATTTGGCATCCAGGTCATCGAGAAACATCTGGACGCGGGCGACCAAGAACTGTGCCACGGCCGTCGGGGTTTTCTGGTACGTGTGCGCAGCCAGATCCGTGACCGTCAAATTAATCTCATGGCCGATGCCGCTTAAAACCGGCAGCGGGCAGGCGGCGATCGCCTGCGCGATCTTCCGGCTGTCGAAACAGCTCAAGTCGGCGATGGACCCGCCGCCGCGCGTGATCACGATCACCTCCGGGCCTTCCATCCCGCCGAGTTGTTCGACACCTTGGCAAATCTCTTTTTCCGCCTTGCTCCCCTGCATCAGGGCGTTATACAGAAATACGCGGAAACCAAACCCGCTGTGGCGCAGCTCCGCGCAAAAATCATGATAGGCCGCCGAGTCATCCGAAGTCACCAAACCGATGTTCAGCGGCACCGGCGGCAGCTCCAGAAGTTTGTTCTTGTCCAGGACACCTTTCTCCTTCAGCTCCGCGATCAGCTTCTGCCGCTCCTGGGCCAGGCGGCCGAGCGTGTAGGCGGGGTCAATGCTTTCGACAATGAGCCGGACGGCGCCGTGCGGAGGGTAGAAATCGACGCTGCAGGCGAATTTCACCTCGATATCATCCCTGAGGGCAAAGGCGTTCTCGCTCTTTTTCAGGACCTCATTGATGTGCGCTTTGCGGCCGGAAAAGAGGACCAGCCCGATTTTGGCGATGATGTTCTCAGAGGCGGGGTCCTTTTCCACCAGCTCAAAAAAGATATGGTTCTTCCCCCGGTTGCGGTCATACCCCTGGATTTCGCCGCAGACCCAGACCGGCTGGGGAAAGCCGGCATGCAGGACATCCTGGATTAATTCGTTTAATTGCGAAACGCGCAGATATTCTTGAGCCATGGTAAATGCTATCTATTCTTCCTCATGAAATCCCTCAGGTCACGCATCTGTTGTTTCTGTCTTATGGAAGCAGATTGCATCCTGAGCTTGGCTTCCTGCTGCTGCGCCCTGACCCTGGCCTGGGCCTCCCGCGCGTTGGCGCGGTTTTTTTGCAGACGCAGCTCATTGTCCGTCATTTGCGTCTTCAGTTGCCTGACCTTGCTCTTGAGGTCCTGAATCGCCGCGCGCAGCCGATTTAAAAAACCCCGTTGCTGCTGGCGGGATTCCCGGATGACCTGCCGGGTCCTGGTTTTCAGCGCCTCCGTTTCGATCTTTGACTGGGCGAATCCGGACGACGCGCCGCACAATAACACGGCGGCTGACAGCAACACCCCAACGATGTGCTTGCCTTTGAGCATGTTCACCTCCCCCCCCGTTTTATCCTTGCCGTAGACCAAGGATTGATAATAATTGTAATCTTCGTCTGAATAACAGCAAAAGACCACCTGCTCAATGGCCGCCATTTTCCTTAAACACTCGGAAACCGTTTTATACGCGATCTCGGCCGCCAGTTTCTTGGGAAACCGATAGACCCCCGTGCTGATGCACGGGAACGCGATGGTTTCAATCTTGTGCTCAGCGGCGAGTTCGAGGCAGCGCCGGTAACAGTTGGCCAAAAGTTCGGGCTCGCTCTTCCGGCCGTTGCTCCAAACGGGCCCGACGGTATGAATCACGTGCCGCGCAAAGAGCTTATACCCTTTCGTGATCTTGGCATCGCCGGTGTCGCACCCGCCTAGGGTGCGGCATTCCACCAAAAGCTGTTTGCCTGCGGCGCGGTGAATGGCCCCGTCCACACCGCCGCCTCCCAAAAGGGAGGCGTTGGCCGCGTTGACAATGGCGTCCACTTCCAATTTCGTGATGTCGCCTTTGGCCACCTGAATCATGCCCGCCATGAAGAGCGTCTTCCGCCTAATCAAAAATAACCGTTTTATTGCCGTAACTGAGGATCTTCTTCTCCAGGGCCAGCCGGACCGCCCGGCTTAAAACCACCTTTTCCAGGTCTTCGCCCTTACGGACCAAGTCATCGAGAGAATCGCGGTGGCTGACCCGCACCGTGTCCTGCTCGATGATCGGCCCCTCATCTAGCGCCGGCGTCACAAAATGGCTCGTGGCCCCGATGATCTTCACTCCCTTTTTGAACGCCTGAAGATAGGGGTTCTTGCCGGCGAAGGCCGGTAAAAACGAATGGTGGATGTTGACGATGCGGTGTTCAAAGGCCGTGACAAACGGCTCCGTAAAAATCTGGTGATAGCGCGCCAGGACGAGCAGGTCGATGCCGTTTTTCTTCAAAAGCTCCATTTCCTTCTTCTCCTGTCCGCGCTTATTGCCTTTCGTGATGAGAATTTCATGGAAGGCGATGCCGTAATGCTCCGCTACCGGCCGGGCACCGGGGTGATTGCTGATGATCAACGGGATCTCGCAGTTGAGCTGGCCGTCGGCGTGCCGGTAGAGCAGGTCATGCAGGCAATGGAGGTGCCGGGAAACAAAAATCGCCACGCGCGGGCGCTGATCGCTGAAGCTGAGGTCCCAGCGCATCTTGAACTTCGCGGCAATGGGCCTGAATTTCTTCCCGATATCCTGCTTGCCGAGTTTAAAGCCGTCCAGCGACCATTCCACGCGCATGAAGAACGTGTTGCTTTGCTCATCGATGTGCTGGTCAGCGTGCACGATATTGCCGTTGTGCTCATAAATAAAGTTGGTCACGGTCGCCGTGATCCCGCGCCGGTCCGGGCTGGACAGGAGTAAGACCGCATGATTCATACTTGAGCTCCTCGATTGAAATGTTTTCTGGTGTGATGGTTTACAGGAATTTATTCTCCTTCGCAAAAATAATAGGAAAGACTTTTTTGCTTCGGAGGAATTATTCTGCCCGAGAATATTTCTGCCCTGCTCCGCCGTCGCGAAAGCTATTGGAGATGGGCTTCGCAGAGGCGAGCGAAGCCCCGCTAACAGCGGGGCGTAGCAGAATAAGGTCTTGTTCGGCCGCGGAAGTTTCCCGGCGGTTGATTTCACGCTCAATCGAGCGCGCGAAAAACCTGACCACGCCCAGGATCAGGCGCAATTGGTCAACGCTGTACTTCTGTATGCCCTCCTCGTCGACCTCCAACAAATCGTTCAGTGTTTTTAGTTGCATCACATTGCCTCCGATTGCATTGACGCGTCAGGGTTTCCCGCCCCCTTCCCGCTCTTAAAGCTTGCCATTTTAATTGTGACGTGCACGTTGTTTTTCCACGGCCAAAGCATGGCGACCACGGACACGCCGCCGATTTTTTTGTGGTACAAGATCTGGTCCTCCAGGATGCCGCCGAATTTCACCGTCAACGCGAAAGCCTCCTGCGTTGTTTTCTCGCCTTTGGGCTTGACCGCGGGTCCCAAAAGATCGGAGAGGATCCTGTTCCACTTGCCGAGGTCTTCGGCGTAAATGACCCATTCCTCGTAGCCGGGCGAGCTCGTGCGCTTCTCGTTCACCCTTAAATGGCAGAACTGCGCGGTCAGCTGTTTTAAATTCATGCCTCTCCGTTGTGCGCGCAGCCGGCCGGATGCGACGCCATGAAGGTCGTGACACTTTCGTCCAGCAGGATATGCCTGAGCAATATCGGCCTTTTCAGCACAATGCCTTCAAAAGTCGTGCACCGGCTCAACGCCACGTAGATCTGGCCGTGGGCGAATGTCCCGCTGCCCACATCGATGATCACGTTGGTGAATGTCTTGCCCTGGCTTTTATGGATCGTCACCGCCCAGGCCAGCCGCAGCGGATACTGGGTAAACGACCCCACCGGCCGGGACTCCAGCGTTGCGGTATCCTCGTTGTAATAAAAACGGAACATCTCCCATGTGAAGGGTGCCACCTCGACCGTGCCGCCATCCGCCAGCTCCACAACGACGATTTTACCGTCATCGGCAAAACTCAGGATCTTTCCGATGCTGCCGTTGCGCCAGCGCCCGCCGGGTTCATTGTTCAAAAGCATCACCTGCGCGCCGGCCTTCAACTCCAAGACCTGCTGGGTCGGGAGGGTTTTCGACTCAAAGTCGCCGGTCACGGTCCCCTCATACAGAAACGAGTCGCCGGGCAGCTCCTTGAGCCTGGCGCGGTTGATTGTGTCCGCCATGGCATTGGTCGTCGTTAAATAAATATAAAGGTCATTTCCCCCGGGCCGAAAATAGGGCAAGTATCTTTGATTCAAGGCCTTCAAATGCTGCGGCGTGGCCGTGCGGTCGCGGATCGCCCCCAGCAGCCTGATAAAATCCTCCTCTTTCTGGCGGTAAATTTTCTTTAATTCGATGGTTTCGATCCTGTAGGGGTGGTTGGCCCCGCCGTTGAGCTCCCTGTAAATCTTCGAGTCAAAGAAATAGGGGCTGGCATAAATGTCCTCAAAGAGGCTTTGCTCGTCCGCGGTCACCACGGGAGGAAGCTGAAAGAGGTCCCCGATCAGCACCATTTGCACCCCGCCGAACGGGACCATTTTTTTAGGGCCGTGCAGCCGCAGGAACAGGTCAATGCAATCGAGCAGGTCCGACCGCACCATGGAAACCTCGTCAATGATCAGCGTGTCCAGACATGCATAGAGCTTTTTCTGGGCCCGGCGCAGCCGGATGCGGCGCACGCTGTCCACAGTGACGTCCGGTTTAAAGCAGAAAAACGAGTGGATGGTCTGGCCTTTGACGTTCACGGCCGCCACACCGGTGGGGGCCAAAACAACGACATTTTTCAGCGTGTGGCCGCGGAAATACTCCAGCAGCGTTGACTTGCCCGTCCCGGCCTTGCCCGTGATGAACACGTTGCGCGACGTGTTTTCCAGGAAGTCATACGCCAGGGCGAATTCCCGGTTGAAATCGATGTCCCTGCCGGCCGCGGGTTCGGCAAGTTTATTCATCCGCTTTTCCCGGTTTAAAATTCAGCGCCACAGAGTTGATGCAAAACCTCTTTTGGGTCAGCGGCGGGCCGTCGTCAAAAACATGGCCAAGATGGGCGCCGCAGCGCGGGCAATGCGCTTCCACGCGCTTCGTGAAGAATGAACGGTCTTCACTGTACCCCATATTTTCTTCGGCAATCGGTTGCCAGAAACTCGGCCAGCCCGTCCCCGAATCGTATTTGGCCTCGGAGCGGAACAGGTCTGTCCCGCAGGCCACACAGGTATACACCCCGGTTTTCTTATTCTTCAGCAACGCGCCCGTAAACGGGCGCTCCGTGCCGTGCTTCCGGGTGACGTGAAACTGTTCGCCGGTAAGCTGAGCGCGCCACTGCGCATCGTCTTTGGCGATCGTCTCCACTTCCTCATACGTCCCGCTGTCCGCATTATAAATTTTAATGGTCTTACCCTCCTCACTCCCCGCCGCGCCCGGCTGTCCCCGGGACAGGAGCGTCACAAAAATCCCTGCCAGCATCAATGTGATCCCTAAATATTTTTTCATGCCGAGGCTCAAATCACCCGGTCATTGCCGCCGTCAATCGGGACCTGCGCTCCGGTCGTTTTCGCAAATACCGGGCCGGCCATCGCGCACACCATTTGGGCGACATCGGACGAGGTAATCTCGGTCCTTAGTATATTACTTTTTTTATATTCTTCAACGCTCATTCCGTATTGCCGCGCCCGGGACGCCAGAACGTCCGGCGTCCATATCGCCGTGTCAAAGACCTGGTTGGGATGGACCACATTGACGCGGATCCCCCGCGGCCCAAGCTCCAGCGCGGCGACGCGGGCCAGCTGCGTCAATCCCGCCTTGGCGACCGAATACGCGGAGGCCCCCGGTCCCGGGGCGGGCACGTTCTTGGAGGCCACGATGACCACTGCCGGATCTATTCCCAGCGCCAAAAACGGAATGCATTGTTTGAGCAAACGCTGATGGCTGGATAAATTGACGTCGAGGCTGCGCCCCCACGTGTCCGGCGGAACGTCCTCGATGGCTTCCCCCGCGGGGAAGATCCCGGCGTTGCTGACTAAAATGTCCAGCCCGCCGAACCGGGTAATGACCGATTCAACGGCGCGCTTGACCTCTTCTTCATTCGTGACGTCGCAGATGCCGCCGTAGATGCCGCTTTGCGTGAACATGTGCTCTATGCCGGGATTAATATCCAAAGCACAGACGGCGGCGCCTTGCGCATGCAGGGTCAGCGCGCAGGCCTTGCCGATGCCGCTGGCCGCGCCCGTGACCACCGCGACCTTCCCTTGGAAAACGGGCCGCGCGCCTCCTTGTTTGATTTTTGCCTGCTCCAATTCCCAGTATTCTACGTCGAATATATCTTTCTCCGGCAGGGCCTGCCAACGGTCCAAACCTTCCGCCGCCTGAATCGCCCAGAGGGTGTGGTCAATGATATCCGAGATGATTTCGGTTTCCTTTACCGTCCCGCCGAAAACAACCGTCCCGCGCCCGGGCCAGACCGCCCAGCGCGGCGCCCGGTCCAGACAGGTCAGCGCGCTGCCATTGGCGTTGCGCTTGAAATACTCCTCATACGCCGCGCCGTAGCGCTCGACATCTTCCTCCATATTCCCGCGGAGAATGACCGGCGTGCGTTTGGTGCGGATCACGTGGTCCGGCGTCAGCGGCCCGCGCGTGGCCTTCGATTCCACAGCGCCGTCATTGGCGAATTCCAAATCCTGCCTGGAGGCCTTCAGCCTGGCCAGGACGGGGAGCCCCCGTTTGGCCGAAACCGCTTTGCGCAGCCGGGCCAATTCCAAGAGCGTCGTCCGCGGATCCTGTTGGGGTGATTCTTTCTTGTGTGGTTTGATCAGATGGTGCAGGCCGCTGAATACTTCCCTGAATTTTCCTGAAATATCCGCAAGACCTTTGCGCGGCGCATGGCCGGGAACCGCGATCCCCCTTTTAACAAAAAAATCTTCCGCTTGCGTGACAAGCCGGACCATGCGCTCGTAGCTTGTCCGGCCGTCGTCAGCGAACGTGAAAACGCCGTGGTTCATCAGGATAATGCCTTCCAGGCGCTTCCAATCTATACCCCTGGTCATCTCATAGACTTTTTTGGCAAGGATAAAACCGGGCATGACGTAGGGAACGGTGAGAACACGGTCGCCGTAAATGTCTCGGATATAGTCACTGCCGCGCTCCGTGTTGGTCACGGCCACGACCGCGTCGGCATGGGTATGGTCGACAAAAACAAACGGGATAATCGCGTGGAGAACCGCTTCAACGGAAGGATTCGGCGCGCCGGGATCGGTCATCGCCGTTCTCAACAGGCGGACCATCTCTGTATCGCTCAAGCCGCTCAGCCCGGCCATCTTCAGGAGCACGCTCATTTTAACGGGGGCAAAGCCGGCTTTTTCAATGGCCGCGAGGTCCCCGCCGCTTCCCTTCACATACAGAAGCTCCTCGCTTTCGCCGAAGATATTTGTTTCGCGCAGCTTGACCGACGTGTTGCCCCCGCCGTGCAGGACCAGCGCGGGTTCGCGCCCCAGCAATCGCGACGTGCATACCCTTATGGAAAGCGGATCGCTGCCGAACGCGGACGCCTCTTCATCATTCCATAAACTGTTCACCGGATGTTCTCCCCCGTCCCCCGCGCGAAAAATCTACTTGGACTCTTTTCTGTATTTTCCGCCCATCAGCAATTTGTAATTCCCGAACACGGACTCCAGGACGCTGCTCCAGTCGATTTTATATTCCTCATCATAATAAATCGAATCTGGAACGGGTTCCCCGTTGACCGTGGATAGTAAAATTCCGGCAAGGTATTGGATCTTTTCATTCTTGTCTTTGATCTCTTCGGGAGGTTTGCTGGGGGAACACCACTTGACGGTGCCCTGCATCAGGATGGGTTTGTTGGAACTGGGCAGGTACAACTCCAGCCGCAGATCATCGCCCTTTTTTAACGCATGGTCGGAAATGAGGCAGATGCCTTCCACGCTGATGTTCCGGCTGATGGCCGTGTATTTCCCGGGAAGCGGCTTTTTCTTTTTCTTGTCAATGACTTCGTAGTGGACCTTGGTCTGCAGATCATAGGAGAAATCAAAATAAATCTTAACTTCGGTGTTATAACGCTTGTACTTCCTCCGCTCCTGATTTTGCTCTTCCATGCGTCATCCTCCCCCGATACGAAATTGATTTGATGGACAGATAAAGAAAAACTTCGGCGCGCCTGCCCGAAGCTCTATGAAACTCCACCCGTTCCGCCGTCCCGCTCGCAAGCCGGCTCTTCGACTATCGCTGAGGATTTCCCGGAAGTGCCGCGAGCGCAGCCGATGGAAACGCCAGCCCAATCCCGGGAGTTCATGCCGGATCTGGTGTTGGACGAACCGGCTGGAATCATATTCTTTTTTGAGAACGGTGCCTTTTGAGGGACCGGCCGCTGGGCCGGGTATTATATTGAACCTGCCCTTTGTCCATAAATCTTACCGCTGCCAAAACACATGCCCCGGATTCTTTGCGCTCGACACGGACCACCTCACCGCAACCCTTGAACACATCCAGGACCCCGGACATAACGACATGGATGTCCAAAATATCGCCCTTGACATACTCCCGGTCCGTATAAAAGGAAAGGCCTTCCGGGCTCATATCCTGCGTTGTGGACAGCAGCCAGTCATGATCTGCGTCTTTTCTCTGACTTTTAACCAGCCGGTATTGAATGCTCAACACCCGCTTGGCCCGCATATGCCCGCGGCGTTCTTGTACAACCTGTTTTACCATAACTTATTCCTGTCAAATATCTTTGGGGTCTCTGTAGGGCATCCCAAATGTGTCCGCAACTTCCTTGATGACAAGTTCCCCCTGAATCATGTTTGCGGCCCGATGGAGGGGAAAATACCTGCGGATGCCTTCCTTGTAACCGTTGTCCGCCAACAATAGGATATATGGTAAGGTGGCATTCGTCAAGGCATAAGTACTGGTTCGGGCCACCGCCCCCGGCATATTGGTCACGCAATAATGGACAATCCCGTCCACCACGTAAACCGGGTCCTGATGGGTGGTCGGCCGGCTGGTTTCGGCAGAGCCACCCTGGTCAATGGCCACATCGACAATGACCGCTCCGGGCTTCATGGAGCGCAGCATGGCCCTGTCAATCAGGCAGGGTGCCTTAGCCCCGCGGATTAATACGCTGCTGATGACCAGGTCCGCTTTGGTCACCGCTTCCCTGACGGAATGGCGGTTGCTGGCCAGGGTGTGCACGTTCGCCGGCATGATTTCATCCATGTACCGCAGCCGGGTGAGATTGATATCCAGGACCGTGACATTCGCCCCTAACCCGGCCGCCATCTTGCAGGCATTGGAACCCACGACACCGGCCCCGAGGATGACAACCTCAGCGGGGCTGACCCCGGGAACGCCTCCCAGCATGATCCCGCGCCCTTTCATCGGCTCCTCAAGGTATTTCGCCCCCTCATGAACCGCCATGCGGCCGGCCACTTCGCTCATTGGGGTCAAACAGGGCAATTCCCCGCTTTCCAGCTGGAGCGTTTCATAGGCAAAGGCTATGATTTTGGATTGAAGCATAGCCTCGGTCAGTTCACGGCTGGCGGCAAAATGAAAATACGTGAACACAATCAACCACGGCCGCAGCAAAGCAAATTCTTCCCTTTGAGGCTCCTTGATCT
>MHGR01000117.1:5800-6975 GCA_001805655.1 Omnitrophica WOR_2 bacterium RIFCSPHIGHO2_02_FULL_52_10 | reverse complement strand
GTGTATCGGCAGAATTGTTGCAAAATGAGCCAGACTCATTTCACAACACGCCACCCAAGGCCAGCTCGCCGGTCCGGGAGAGTAAACGGCTTACTTTTTCCGAGGAGGTCCTTGAGTTTACCGGTCAAATAACCGCGGACGGGGAACGCGGCGGGGATCCTTTTGAGGTGAGCCATTACCTGCGGCATTTCCCGGACAGGGAAGTCCATCGCCTCATCGTGCGCCACCGCGGCCGGCCGGTCGGATATCATCACTTTATGATCCGTGACGGCCTGGCCGAGGCCAAGAGCCGGATCGATGCCCGCGGGAATTACCTCTCGGGCACACAGGGGATCGCGGTCGATCATCCGGAGGCTGTTTCCTACCGCGGCATCGGCGAGACCATGATGGCCTACACGTTTGAAATCGTCCGGCGGCGGGGTATAGGCAGTTTCACAAGTTACAACGTCATTGGAGGCGGAGCGGAAGGGTTTTACAAAAAGCTCGGCGGTGTTTTTTACGATAATCAAATGATATTCACCGTGGATCCGCCGCGTCCGCGCCCGAAAAAGGGCATCCGTTTCATCGACGGGCCGGGATCCCGTTATGTCCGGCGGACCAGCTCCAGCCCTGTTGATGCGTTGAACGCGGACAACAATCAGAGCTTGCCGGCCTCAAGCCGCGTAATCCTATTTCCGTGGTCAGCGATTGTTTTCTTGATATCGGTTGTGTCTCTCAGGATTAGGGCGACCGTTTCCTTCATGCCGGTCACGGAAATTTCTAATCCGGTGACCCGCTCTAATGTCCGCCCCAGCGTTTCGCGCACATCACCCACATCTTTCCTCAGGATGCCCTGGCCTTCAGCGAGAACTTGGATGTCGCCTTTTAAACTCTCAAATAAGGCGCCGACTTGGGATGGCGTAAAGGTGCCTGATTTCTTTTTAGGTGAGTTATTCTTCATCATATTTATTTCTCCTTTTGCTGCGGTTATTGGGATGGGGGATGCTGCGGGGAATGGGGATACTATAAAGCCAAGGGGTCCAAATGTCAAGAATAGTCAAGGGTCATACCCTTCGGGTACTGTCCTTCGACAAGCTCAGGACCGCCCTGAGCCCCTCGACTCCGCTCGGGATGATTCGAGGAGTGGTGAGCTCGTCGAACCACAAGGTCGCCATTGGCGACCGCGTCGAAGGGCT
>MHGR01000117.1:3568-5709 GCA_001805655.1 Omnitrophica WOR_2 bacterium RIFCSPHIGHO2_02_FULL_52_10 | reverse complement strand
CGACCGCGTCGAAGGGCTGCTTCGCCGCGAGTCACGAGCGACGGAATTGCCTCCAGCCCTGTTGATGCGTTGAACGCGGACAACAATCAGAGTTTGCCGGCCTCAAGCCGTGCAATCCTGTTTTCGTGGCCGGCGGCTATTTTCTTAATGTCCGTCGTGTCCACCAGGATTTGGGCAGTGGTTGCTTTGAGGCTGGCCATGTCCCTCTTCAAGCTTGTCCCGTCACTCTTGAGGCCTGATACGTCGCTCTTCAAGACGGACACGTCACTCTTCAAGCCCGTCACAGAAATTTCCAGCCGGGTGACCCGTTCTAATGTCATGGCCTGGTTTATGCGGACATCCTCAAGCCTGTTTGCGATGCCGTCCACTCTCCTCTCAAGGCCGCCGAACCGGTTATTGAGAAGATCCATGCCTTCGCCGAACACCCGGAATTGGCTTCTGAAGTCTTCAACCAACACGCCGACTTGGGCGGCAGTGAACGTATCTGACCGTTTCTTCTTGGGCGAGTTTTTCATCATCATAATTTCTCCTTTTGCTGCGGTTATTGGGATGGGGGATGTCGCGGGGAATGGGGATACTATAAAGCGCGCCAATTATTTTGTCAAGAATAGAAATAGCGCTGCCGGTCCAATGAATGACAAGCTCTCCGTGGAACCAGTGGCTGTTCATGGGACTATAAGTGTGGCGCTTATAGTCCCAACCCTGGTTCTCTACCTTCACCTCCGGGATGCAGGCTCGCCGATTTCTTTAGAAATCAGCGAAGCCTCGCCTGGTAAAAGTAAAACTACGCCGAAGGCGGGTTCTCCCGTATCCGCCCGGCCGGGCGACAAGGGTATTGTCCCGCACTCTAAGCTGCCGGTGAGCAAAGGGGAGCATGCCGTCGCGCTCATGGTTCAAACCAACGGAGAAGAAAAAGAGTTTTTAAGGTTATCCGTAAAGCTGGAAGGGGAGGGCATTGATATAACGGGGAATTATAATCGATGGTCTCTGTTAGGAAAAAGCATAGAGGAAGCAATAAAAGCAGCGCTGAAGACCTTTAAAGAAGATTCCACTGTTGATGCGCAAGCGGTCAGGCAAAGGATCAGCGAGTTCTCGATTGTTTTGACGACCGACCCTGCTTACCTTGCCAAAGATGCCAGCGGCCGGTTCTACAAGGCCGCGTCGGACATTGACAAGAAGATCATTTACTTACACCCCGCGCTATCGCGCAATGATTTATATGAAGCCATACTGCACGAACTCATCAGCCATATCGGCAAAGGGATCGTTGATGAGAATGATGCCCAGGAAGACACCAGGGTTTTAATGAATATCCATGATCCTGATATCAGAAGTCATTTGGCAGGAGTGCCCGGAGACATACTCTTGAGTGGCATGCTGATCAGCGCGGGGTATTTGATTTATGATAATTTTGGTCCGTATATTAAAGGAATTTTCAAAAGCGTTACCTCGTTTATTGTGAATCGGGCCGAATATGTTGGGGCATTCATTGATTCAACCATCGACAGGATAGCGGCAGATCCAACAGTGCAATATATCGGGTCAGTAGTGTTGGATATTGCTGAGGTGGCTGCTATTGGGCTCGTTCTTGTGTTGATAGGAAGCGCGATTTATGAACCGCTAATGAAGGCGGGCCTGACATTGGTCCGCAAGGCCCAAAGTCAATATTTGATCTACCGGTTCAGCAAAATGAGTCCGGAAGACGGCCGCAAGCGTGCGGCGGCTGAAGAAGGATGGTTGACTTATGTCTGGCGGACGCCGGTTGTCATTTTCTATCGCAAGGCGTTCAACCAGTCGGTGTTTATTTATCCGGGCTATTATTCATTTTATAAGGATAAGAAGCTGATTGGCGACGGTTATATGAGTTCCACCGCCACCTGGGCTTTACTCGAAGTGCCGATCCTTGGGCAAGAGTACTTCGATAAGTCATTACGGGATGAAAAGAATAAATTAAAAGCGGATGAAAAAGAAACACCTATCCCAGCTGCTATTTACTTGATGGAGGAAATAGGCGATGTCGCCCGCAAGGAAGGCCGGCTCTCAGAACTTAAAGCGGCTCATAACAGGCAAAAGGAGGAGTTATTCTCTACCGATAAGAAAGACCCGCCTAATTCGGATTCGGCGAAGTTTACGATGTTCAT
>MHGR01000117.1:3326-3548 GCA_001805655.1 Omnitrophica WOR_2 bacterium RIFCSPHIGHO2_02_FULL_52_10 | reverse complement strand
CCGCGGCCGAGGCGGCCGGCGGCATGTCGCAGGTTAACATTTGGCCGGTCGGGGTGATCGACGTAACCGGCCTTAATAAATCCGCGAGCTTCATTGTTCCGCTTGCCGGACATGTGTATGCCATAAACTATCTTGACCTGCGCGGCAATGCGGTAAAAACACCGCCGCAGTGGCTTATCCGGGAGCGGGAGCGCGGCGGCAGGTTCTTTGGCGGCGCGAAGC
>MHGR01000117.1:1077-3309 GCA_001805655.1 Omnitrophica WOR_2 bacterium RIFCSPHIGHO2_02_FULL_52_10 | reverse complement strand
CTGGAAAAGGGCTGGCCGGTCTTCAGGCGCCTGAACGGATATACCCTTCAACTGCAGCATGTCAACCAAACCGAAGCAAAGACGGCGTACCTTTATGTCACTTTCCTCGGCCCCGTGCGCCAGGTCCGCGGCAGAGTTTTCCGTCGTCAGCTATCAGCTGTCAGCAGAAATACCAACATCAACTTCGGAAGTTTACGCAGGTTCTCCGTGGAAACAGCGGCTGATGATGAGACTCCGGGCCAACTTACCTTTAAAGATTTAGAGGAAGTTGGCACCGTACTGTTTCCTTCTAATAATTTTAAACGGAAAAACAGTACGGGTGTGGCGCTCGCCTCTGCGAAGCCCAATACCATTGGTCTTCGCTACGGCGAAGCAGGGCCCGGAGTCTCTAGCCCTGTTGCTCACAGAAGTAATAGGGGTCTGTCCCCAATTACCAAAAAGGCGGTTACCGCCGTTCTTGCGCTGTTTGCCGCCGCGGTTTCATGCTTAAGTTGTTCGCTTGATCAAATCAGGTCCTATTCCCCGGCAGTCGCGCAGCGGCAGGTTGAGCTTAAGCGGCCGGCCGATTATTTCATCGATGCCTATAAGTGGAGCATGGGAAGAGAGAGACTCGACGATGAGAAAAAGAAAGGGGAGCTCGGGGAGCATGCCAGAAAGAATTCAGCGCGCAATATCATGACCGGCCTTCTCATTGCCGCTGCGGATGTGTATATTCACAGTAAGCTGCGGGAACTTGTCGTCCTGGCCGACTTCAAGGAAAACCTTTCCAATTACCTCAAAGAGAATATCTTGCGCGAAATTATTGTTAACGCGGCGTGGGGAGCGGACTTTGTTGAGATTTATAATGACATGGTCAAACTTATTGAGGACCTCGCTAACGAAGCAAAAGCGGGAGACAAATACAAATTGATGACCGTTGATGAGAAGCGGATAACGTTCCTTAAGTACCGGGAGTTCCTGCGCGGCCTGGCCAAACGCATCAAAATCGATGAATTACCGCCGGTGTTAAAAGTGATTCCCCTGCCGGGAGAAATCAGACAAATACAAAACAGGGACAGTCAGCTTTTCGGGGAGCAATGGGCCTGGAATCTGTTGTCCGGCTCCTCTGCCCGCAGGGGATTCATCGCTCGGCCGGTTATCCCGGCGGCGCAAAAACAGCAAGTTGCCGGCGAATATAATTCCTTTATCCTCGATGCCGAGGCCTGGACCTTGGCCGCGTTTGACATTAATAAGCGAAATCCTGATTCCCCATTGATTGGCGTTTACCTGAAAAACGCGGCCAGGAACTATATCATCGGATTATTGCGGATAGCGGTAGAGTTCAATATCCCGTCCATAATCGATGGGGATGTCAGCCGCAAGGAATTCAGCGGGCTCTTGGCGGGGCATATAAGAGATGTCGTGCTGGAGAAACAAATCAGAGAAGCGGCGGCAGGCAAAGATCTTGAACCGGTGTTAAAGGATATGGATAAATTGATCATGGCATTGGTCAATGAGTCCCAAAAGCCCGGCAAGGCCAGGAATTTGACCAGAGGGCAAAAGCGAATGCTGTTGGAACAGTACTCCAAGCAGCTTCTGAAGTTTGCCGAGCGTGTCAAGAACTTGGTCGAACCGCTCAATGATGATGCCAAGAAATTCCGCCGAGGTTCTCCTGCCAAGCTTGCCCCGGACAGGCCGCAATCATTGCCGCAGGAACAGCCCGTTCCGCAGAAGAAAACTCCTCCCGCCGGCAAGTCCCGGCAAAAAATGCCAGACAGCTGGCGAACCTTCCTGCTGGCAGGATTGGTGTGGGCGTTCACCGCGGTCCCAGAACTCTATGCCCAGACAGCCGGCAATGTCCCGGGCGTCGCCGAGTTGATGATCGACAATCTGTTTAATACCCTGGACAATAGCATCCTGATATTATCCAGCGTTGCGTCATTAATATCAGGCGCAATCAGTCTGCTCAATGGTGATAGTTACCTTTTGCTGGATTTTCTCTCGAAAATGGCGCCTGCCCCGTATAAATCCCTTTGGGATTCTACGGGGCCTGCCCCGTATATTAGCGATTTGGTTGGCTTCTTTACGGGGCCTGTCACCCTTTTCCTCGCCCTTCCACCGTTCGCGTTCATCCCGGCCGCAGATGAAGAAAAAGAGTACCAGGCAAGCCTCAAAAGACAAGCAGATGACCGCGACGGGCTTAATGACCTTCTTGATGAGGAAAGCGGCATCACCGCAAAGGGGCTCGACCTT
>MHGR01000117.1:0-1049 GCA_001805655.1 Omnitrophica WOR_2 bacterium RIFCSPHIGHO2_02_FULL_52_10 | reverse complement strand
TGGTCAACCGCTCATTGAAGATCGATGAACGCTATCGCGCCGACCGCGCGAGAGAGATCCTGCGCCGGCACCCCAAGGAAGGCCATCAATTGGCCCGCTTTGCCATGATGCAGGTGAAGGTGATCGGGACAGATGAAAACGAAAAGCAAATAGTGCCCAAAGAAGAGGATTTTTCCGATGAGCTGTTAAAGATCACCTACCGCACGATCAGGGCCATGCAGTCCGCGAATTTAACCAATCCGCTCTATGAACCATCCGATCCCATTGAAGTGACTTTTGGCAGAGAAGGCCTCCATGATCTTTTGGGGCCGCGGCACCAAAAGATCACCGAAGTCGATTTTGTCTTTGCCCCCGGGACCTTCTTTGTCATGACCGTTCACAGCCAGGATGAGCGTCTGCCGCTGTTTACCAAAGGCGGCCTGCGGGTCATCACGTTAGATAAAGAGGGGGATCTTATCCGTAATGTGGACAACGCCTTTAACGAGGTCAAGGACCTGGCCATTTCCCAGAGGGACAAAAATCTTATTATTGGGATCCCCTACGGCGGAGGAAAGAGCCTTTATGTTCCGCTGCAGGCGGGGGTTAACCTGCCGGAGGCCTTGGGCCAATGGGCAAAGGTCCTGGTTGATGGAGGGATAGCCCCCAAACACGTCGCTGGACCGGACATGAACGTTTCTGATGAACTGATGCAGACGATCGCTGACAGGATCTTTGTGCGGTATCTGGAGCATCTCGCTTTTGAATTGAGACGAATAAAGCAGTCAGGCCGGTTGACCATGCTTCTGCGGATAAAAGATCACAAGCAGGCGATGGGCCTTTATCGAGAGATCCTCACGTCCGTAAGGGTTATCGAAGACCGGACAATGGAGGCGATCCGTTCCTATATTGTTGCCTCGTTAAGAGAAAGGCGGCCCGGGCCTTTGGATCCTGACGTAACGGTCGAGATGAAGGTTTACGGTTTAGCCAAGCCGATTTTGTTGCAAATGCCATTCAGGATCTCTCTGGAGGACCGGATGACTATCCGCAAGATCATCGGTTCCGGGGTGACC
>MHGR01000116.1:9164-16227 GCA_001805655.1 Omnitrophica WOR_2 bacterium RIFCSPHIGHO2_02_FULL_52_10 | reverse complement strand
GTCTTTTCCCGTGCCCGTGGCCCAAAAAGGGCCATGCGAAACACCGCTTGTTCACCCGTGAATTTATGAGGCTGCTGAATAACCGCCTTAAAAAAGGCGGCGGCTTAAAGATCGTCACGGATTATTATCCGTATTATGAATGGGTCCTCGGGCAGGGTGGACGCACGGGGTTTAAAGTGGAAACGGGCACGGTCGCGCCGGTGTATGACACGAAGTTCGAGCGCAAATGGGCCGGGGAAGGCCAAAAAGAATTTTTTGAGCTCAATTTTATTAAGAAAAGACACATAACGGTCCCGGCCGGGGAGGAGCAAGTTTTGAAAAGTTATGCCATCGATGATTTTCAGGCTGAACACTTCCGGCTGGAGGACACCACCGGCGATCCTACGGTTATTTTCAAGGACATGCTCTATGACGGCGCCCGGCAGCGGGCGATGGTGCAGGTGCTTGTCGCCGAGGAGCACTTGACGCAGCACGTGTGGGTACTCATTACAAAAAAGAAGGATAAGTGGAGCCTCACCCAGGCCGAGGGGCAGAATATTTTTCCTACACCGGGCGTCGCCAAGGCGCTGGACCTCGTTTATCAAGCCGCCCGGCAAACCGTCCGTACCAAGCAGGCGGTTAAGGGATTGTCCCGGGATGAAGGGCACAACTGAGGCCGTTATATTTGCCGTCCTATCGAATGCGATTTAAAGCAAACCACTCTATACTTGCCGCCGTTCTTCTTGTAACGTTTATTTTCCCTTCCGCAGTTTTCGCTCAAAAGAGCAAACATCATGTCACGTGCAAATCGGTCATTTTTTCCGACAGCACGAAAGTGAAGCGGTTGTACGGGAAAAATGTGCATGGGCGGGTTTTGCCGGCCAGCACGACCAAGGTGATGACGGCCTTGCTCGTCATGGAGCGGCTGAAGCTGGGCGAATATGTAACGGTCAGCTCCAGAGCGACGCTCGCGTCTCCCTCAAAGATTCATTTGAAACCCGGGGAGAAGTATAAAGTCAGCGAGCTGCTTTACGCCATCCTTATCAATTCGGCCAATGATGCCAGCGTCGCGCTGGCCGAGGCCGTCGCGGGATCGGAAGAGGCGTTTGTAAAGATGATGAACGCCCGCGCCAAAAGGCTGGGGGCCAAACATACGCGCTTCGCCAATTCGAACGGACTGCCGACCAAGGCGGCCCAGTACACGACGGCGTATGACATGTACCTCATTTTCCGCGAGGCCTTGAAACGCGGTTTTTTCAGAAACGCCATTAAGCTGAAATACAAAACCATTGCTTCGCGGGCGGGGAGGAAGATCAGCCTTAAAAGCCACAACAAGATCCTTTTTAAGGGCTGGAAGCAGAATATTTACGGAAAGACAGGATATACGCGGGCGGCCAGGGCTTGCTTTGTGGGAACGGTTCAAAAGGGAGACAGCACCCTGATTATTGCCGTTTTCGGATGTCCCAAGCGCTGGGAAGACATAAAACATGTCGTTACCCATTATGGCGGGATTGCGCTCTAACGCAACCATCTGCCATTATTGGACATCCGGAGCGTAAATTTCGATGGTAATTTTATTGCTTTCATGATATTCTTGAGACTGTATATTAACCCAATATGTTAAGGAAAGGACAGGCATGGAACGAAGAATTTTTACGATGATCCTTGTTGTGCTGGTGGGTGTTCTTGTGGGTGTGGGCATTGTTTCAAAACAGGCCAGAGATCCGTTGCTGCGGCAGATCGTTCAGAACCAAAACGACATCATCGAGTGGCAAAATGAAATCGAAGACCAAATTGTCCCGGCCCAGGGGTTAGGGGCCGCGGGGAGCCCCCAAATTGCTTCTCTGATCCAGACCCAGCAAAACCTCGAAGCCCGTATCGCCGCCTTAGAAACGAAATTGAACACATTGCAACAGGCTGGCGGCAATGCCCAGCAGGGGCCTCCTCCGGAGGATTTATCGAAAGTGTACGATATTGCCGCGGCCCATTCGCCGATCAAAGGCGTCAAGAACGCTCCGGTGACGATCGTGGAATTCGTCGATTTTCAGTGTCCTTTCTGCGCCCGGTTCCATCCGCCGGTAAGCGAAGTTTTAAAGGCGTATCCCAAGGATGTCAATTTAATGGTCAAGAATTTCCCCTTGAATTTTCACCCCGAAGCCCGGCCGGCGGCCAAGGCCGCGTTTGCCGCCGGAGAGCAGGGAAAATACTGGGAAATGGTCGACGCCCTGCTGTTGAGCGGACGGGAATTAAGCGAAGCGAAATATAAAGAATTGGCCGGGCAATTGGGGCTGGATATCGACCGGTTTCTCAAGGACTTTAAAGGGAAGGATGCCCAATGGGAGGATTACATAGAAAAGGACATCGCCTTGGGGGCGCAAGTGAACGTCCGCGGCACGCCGACATTTTATATCAACGGCCGTAAAACCAACGCCCGGGATTTTGAAAGTTTAAAAAGCGAAATCGACGCAATACTAAAACAATAAGCATTTGTATCATTTAAAATAACAAAGGGGCCAACACGTCATTGGCCCCTGCGTTTTTACTCCGACACCAGTCCCGACGTAATGTCGGGGCTGGGGCGGAGTTTAACTGCTGAGGAGAAAGACAATGGCTCGAAGAGGTGGGTTAAAAAAAAATTCTACAGGGAAACGCGCGGCGTGAAGGTCAGCGGAGGGCAGCAGATCAAGAGCGGGACCATGCTCACCCGCAGGGGCGACAAATGGAAGCCGGGGTTGAACGTCACGGGACGGATGCATTTGACGGCTGTCTGCGACGGGGAAGTATATTTTACCAAGAAGAGAGGCGGCTACAACCAGTCCGTGACCGTCATCAACGTCCGTCCATCCGCCAAGGCCAAGCAATAACCGGGAGCTGACAGGATCATGTGCGGGATTATCGGCTATATCGGCGAAAAGCAAGCGGCTCCGATTCTCATTGACGGATTGAAAAAGCTCGAGTACCGCGGCTATGATTCCAGCGGTGTGGGAGTGATTTCCTCAGGGCCAAACGGCGGGATGCGGCCGGTCCCGTCCAAGGTGATTCTGCGCAAATCGCACGGCAAGATCCAGAATCTCGAAGAGCTTATTAAGTCCAGACCATTCCCTGAAAGCTGTATCGGAATCTCCCACACGCGCTGGGCTACCCACGGCGCTCCCAACCGCGTCAATGCCCATCCCCATTCCGACTGTGAAGGAAAGATTCTTATCGTCCATAACGGCATCATCGAAAATTATGAGCCGCTGAGGGATGCCCTGCGCAAGAGGGGGCACAGAATCGTTTCGGATACCGATACCGAGGTTGTCGCCCATCTCATTGAGGAAAACAACCGGGGCGACCTTGTCCAGGCGGTCCAAAAGGCCATTAAACAACTCGACGGGGCCTTTGCGCTGGCGATTATCTCATCGGACTACCCGGACACCCTCATTGCCGCTCGCGTAGGCTCCCCGCTCATTATCGGGCTTGGGAAAAACGAGAATTTTGTCGCTTCCGATGTCCCCGCCATTTTAGAGCATACCAAAAAGATCATTTATCTGAAGGATCAGCAAATGGCGGTCCTTAAGAAGGACAGCGTGCGCGTTTTCTGGTTCGGGGGCAAGGCCGTGAAGCCGAAAGTGGATGTGGTCAAGTTCCACATGGACGCCGTGCAGAAGCAGGGCTACGCGCACTTCATGCTGAAAGAAATCCACGAACAGCCGGATGTCCTGGCCCAGATGATCAAGTCCCGCCTGAAGGGGAATCAGGTTATACTCGACGGCTTTGGGCTGACAGAGGCGCAGCTAAAAGGCATAAAGAATATTGCGCTCATCGCCTGCGGGACGGCCTATCATGCCGGCCTTGTCGGAAGATACGTGATCGAGAAGCTCACCGGGATTCCCGTCATGGTGGATGCCGCCAGCGAATTCCGTTACCGCGATCCGATTGTCGATAAGTCCACCCTGATCGTGGCCATCAGCCAATCGGGCGAGACCGCCGACACCCTGGCCGCCGTGCGCGAGGCAAAGTCCAAAGGCGGGAAGGTTATTGCGATATGCAACGTCGTTGGCTCGTCGTTAACCCGGGAAGCGGACGGCGTCCTTTACACCCACGCCGGCCCCGAAATCGGCGTGGCGTCGACAAAGGCTTATGTGGCGCAGATCGCCATGCTGTATTTAATGGCCCTGAAATTAAGCGCTCATCGAAAGAAGATCGCCGCGCGGGCGCGGCTGCGGATCATCAGGGACTTTAAACGCGTCCCGGCGCTGTACAAGGACATCCTGAAACACAAAAACGCCATTGCGGTCATCGCCAGGAAGAATTCTCATTTCGGGTGCTTTCTCTTTTTAGGCAGAAACGTGAATTATCCGTCGGCGCTTGAAGGGGCGTTGAAGCTGAAGGAAATATCTTACATTCCGGCGGAGGGCTATCCCGCCGGGGAAATGAAGCACGGGCCCATCGCGCTGATTGATGAATACCGCGCGGTCGTCTGCATCGCCCCCCAGTCGGAGGTGTACGAAAAGATGATCTCGAACATGCAGGAGATACGCGCGCGCAAGGGGAAAATCATCGCCATCGCCACCGAGGGCGATCAGGCGATTAAAGCGCACGCCAACCACGTCGTTTATATCCCGAAAACGAACAGCCTCCTCACGCCGCTGCTCGTGGCCCTGCCCCTGCAGCTGATCGCCTATTATATAGCCGTTCAATTAGGCTGCGACGTCGACCAACCGAGAAATCTGGCCAAGTCGGTTACCGTGGAATGATATCGGCATTGGTTGCTCGTGGCTCGTGCCTCGGGTCACGGGGAACGAGAGACGAGACACGATAGCCAGATTTAGCTTAACAAAGTCCGATCATGCTATACATCGTTTCCACCCCCATCGGCAATCTTCAGGACATGACCTACCGGGCTGTTGAGACCCTCAAAGCCGCCGACCTCATCGCGGCGGAAGACACCCGCCACACGCGCATCCTTTGCCGCCATTACGGCATTCAAACGGCCCTGACGAGTTATTTTGAACATAATAAGCTCACAAAAGCGGAATATCTTTTAAACCTGCTCAAGGAAGGCAAAAACATCGCTTTGGTCACGGATGCCGGGACCCCGGGGATCAGCGATCCGGGGTATCATCTCATCCGCCTTGCCAAGGAAAATCACATCCCGATGACGGCCGTACCCGGCGCCACGGCCCTGATTGCGGCGTTAACCCTGTCCGGGCTGCCGTGCCATAATTTTTGTTTTGAGGGGTTCCTCCCGGTAAAACCGGGCGCGCGGCGCAAAAAACTTGAACAGCTGAAAGGCGAGGAACGAACGCTGATTTTTTATGAATCCCCCCACCGCCTCCAAAAAGTTCTCAAGGACATCGATGAGGTTTTCGGGAATCCCGGTCTTGTGTGCGCCCGGGAGCTGACTAAAAAATTCGAAGAGGTCCAAGAAGGCAGCGCCAGGGACCTCATCGAGCATTTTGAGCGCAAAAAGCCGAAAGGGGAATTCGTTCTTCTCCTGCGCGTCGCGTCCAAACGTTCCGCTTGACAAACTCTGGGGGAGATGTTATATTTTTCCAGCAATATGAACCTTTAATCCGGTCCTGTGAGGCCGGTAAGGATTTCCGATGCGAAGGACTATAACGGCGGTATTAAATATCAGGCTCGCTCTAGATTTAGGGCGGGCTTTTTTATTGAGGCCATAATTTATGGAGCTCGCGAAGCGAGCGAACATAAATTAAAGGCCGAAATAACCCCGAGCCCCAATCTTTGAATGGTTGTAGGCGAGGGGTAAGAAATGACGATAAAGGTCCCTCGCCAATGAGTTAGAAGGTTGTGACGGCTCGGGATCAATTCCGGCAACGACTTATGTTCACTGCGCTCCATAAGTCGTGCCGTCATTGAAAATAACCCCGAGCCCCAATCTTTGAATGGTTGTAGGCGAGGGGTAAGAAATGACGATAAAGGTCCCTCGCCAATGAGTGAGAAGGTTGTGGCGGCTCGGGATCAATTCCGGCAACGACTTATGTTCCGGTCGGCTCTGCCGCCGTCCATAAGTCGTGCCGTCATTGAAAATATAAATCAAGGGAAAATATGGCTAATACCCCCAAAATCATGGACAAAGAGGGCGTTCAGCGCGCATTGATGCGCATCGCCCACGAAATTTTAGAGAAGAACCGGGGCTCGCGGGACCTTTGCCTGGTCGGCATACGCACGCGCGGGGCGGTTCTGGCCGAACGCATCAATGCCTGTATTCAACAAATAGAGGGAAAATCCCTCCCGTTCGGGGTCCTGGATATTACGCTTTACCGCGACGACCTGACGACCATTGACGCGCAGCCCGTGGTCCGTGAGACCCGGATTCCGTTCGACATCACCGGTAAGCGCGTCATACTCGTTGATGACGTGTTGTTCACGGGCCGGACAATCCGCTCGGCGCTGGACGCGCTCATAGATTTCGGCCGTCCGGCCAATATCCAATTGGCGGTCCTGATCGACCGGGGGCACAGGGAGATTCCCATCCGGGCCGATTATGTCGGCAAGAACATCCCGACATCCGTTGACCAGAACGTGCAGGTGATCCTGGAGGAGTCTGACAAACAGGATGATCAGGTGATCATCCAAACGGGGGATGACGCATGACGGAATGGACTAGGCACAATTTGCTGGATCTGCAGTCGCTCAGCCGGGAGGAGATCGAAATGGTCCTGGAAACGGCCAAATCGTTCAAGGAGGTTTCCGCCCGCGATGTCAAGAAAGTGCCGACGCTAAGGGGGCGGACGGTGGTGATGCTGTTCTTTGAGCCGTCCACCCGGACAAGGGCGTCGTTTGAGCTGGCGGCGAAAAGGCTGTCCGCCGATACGGTCAGCTTCGCGGCCGGAGGCAGCTCCATGTCCAAAGGGGAGTCGGCGCTGGATACGGCCCGCAATATCGAGGCCATGAACGTCGACGCGATTGTCGTGCGCCATGCCTCGTCAGGAGTTCCGCATATTTTGGCCAGGCATCTCAAAGCCTCAATCATCAATGCCGGCGACGGCTGCCGCGCCCATCCGACCCAGGCGTTATTGGACATGTTCACGATAAAAGAGAAACTGGGGAAGATTGAAGGGTTAAGAGTGGCGAT
>MHGR01000116.1:900-9129 GCA_001805655.1 Omnitrophica WOR_2 bacterium RIFCSPHIGHO2_02_FULL_52_10 | reverse complement strand
CGAACATTTGGGGCCTGACGAAACTCGGCGCCGAGGTGACCGTGTGCGGGCCGGCCACGCTTATCCCAAGGGGGATCGAGCGCCTGGGGGTAAAGGTGAATTATGATTTGCGCGAAGTGATCAGGGCCAGCGATGTTCTCATGCCTTTGAGATTGCAGCTGGAGCGCCAGCAGGAAAAGTTTCTGCCGTCGATCAGGGAATATGCCAAGAAATTCGGGATCGACAAAGCGAAGCTCAAAGGGGCTCCCAAGAATGTCATCATCATGCATCCGGGGCCGACCAACCGCGGGATTGAGCTGTCGGCGGAAGTTGCCGACGGGGAATATTCGGTGATCCTCGACCAGGTGACCAACGGGATTGCCGTGCGCATGGCCTTGTTGTATTTGCTGCTGGGGACCAAAGGCAAATCGGCGGAGGAAAACTGAAATGTCATTGCTGATCAAAAACGCGGTCATCGTCAACGCCGACGGGCAATCGAAGGTGCCGCAGGATATTTTGATAGAGAAGGGCATCATCGCCAAGATCGGCGCCGCGATCAAGAGCGATAAAGCCAAAATCATTGACGCGCGGGACAGGCTTGTCCTGCCGGGGCTGATCGATATTCACGTGCATTTTCGCGAACCGGGGCAGGAGCACAAGGAAACGATTGAAACGGGGATTTTGGCCGCCGCCAAAGGCGGCTTCACGACGGTGATGTGCATGCCCAACACGTCCCCCGTGATCGACAACCGCTCGATTGCCGAACTGGTCTTAAGCGAGGCGAGGCGCGTGGGACTGATCAATGTGCACCCCATCGGGGCTATCACCAAAGGGTTGGGCAATCAGGAGCTGACGGACATGTTTGAGCTCAAAGAAGCCGGCTGTGTCGCGCTTTCCGACGACGGAAGGTGCGTGACCAATTCCCAGCTGATGCGCCTGGCCATGGAGTATGCCAAAATGGTCGGCATTCTGCTGATCCAGCATTGTGAGGACCATTGTTTAAGCGCGGGGGGCGTCATGAACGAGGGCGTCAATTCCACTCTGCTGGGGCTGAAAGGCGACCCGGGGCTTTCCGAATCGGTGATTGTCGCGCGTGATATCGAACTGGCTGCCTACCTTGATTCCAAGATTCACTTTGCCCACATGAGCCTGAAGCGATCCGTGGAATTGATCCGCGCGGCGAAGGCCAACGGGATCCGGGTCACGGCCGAAGCCTGTCCGCATCATTTCACATTGACAGACGACGCGCTCAAAGATTTTAACACCAGTGCTAAGGTTAATCCGCCCCTGCGGACAAAAGAAGATATTGAAGCTATCAAAGAGGCCCTGAGGGATGGTACAATAGACTGCATCGCGACGGATCATGCCCCCCACACGACAGAGGACAAGGAAAAGGACATGGACCATGCCCCCTGCGGCATGATAGGCCTGGAAACAGCGGTCGGGTTGGTGGTTACAGAGCTTGTTCAGCCCAAGGTTCTTTCCTGGCCCAATGTGGCGGAGAAAATGTCTGCCATGCCCGCGAAAATCATGGGATTGGCTAAAAAGGGCATTATTAAGGAAGGATTTGATGGCGACCTTACGATCATTGATCCAAAGGCAAGGTGGACTGTTCAGGACAATGATTTTGTGTCGAAATCCCATAATTCCCCATTTATAGGGAGGGAACTGACAGGCAGGGTCAAGGCAACTATTTGTGGCGGAAATATGGTATATCAGGATTAGTCCAATATATGGTAGTTCTCAACAATTTATATACAATATATTGATAACTTTATTGTGGAGTTATAATCCCACAATATACTGTTTTCGCATATATATGTGTGGATTGACTTGTATTCAATTAAGTAATTTCTGATACTAATATCCCATAGAAATGCTCACAAGAAAGATAATAATTTCAGTAATTGGAGGCCACAGTATAAATAGTGAAGTGGAGGAAGTTGCCCATAAAATAGGTGAAATAATATCAAAAGTGGGTGCAATTCTTGTATGTGGCGGCCTTGATGGAGCAATGGCGGCGGTTGCTAGAGGTGTAAAATCGGCAGGAGGCACAACAATAGGCATTTTACCGGGCAAAGACAAGGCAGATGCCAATGATTATATAGATATAGTTTTACCCACCAGTATCGGTTATGCCAGAAACGTTATTGTCGCCTGCTCAGCGGACATCATTGTTGCTCTGCCTGGCAGCCACGGAACTTCTTCGGAAATTTCTTATGGTCTGGTCTTTAAAAAGCCCATTATTGATTTGGGGCACTGGAACCGGGAAGGGATGATTCGTGTCAAAGATGTCAGCGAGGCCGAACGGAAAATCCAGGCATTGATTAAGGATATCCAAAAGGAGGAACATGAAAAAGCGGATTAAAATCGATAGCGCCCTGCTCTCTTTTATCATCATCATGACGGGGTTTCTTTTCGCCTTCCGTAATTTTTATCCCCGCAGTCCGGTTCTGGATGACGGCCTGGATTTTATCGGCATGATGGTGCTTTTATCAGGCATCATGCTGCGCATGTCCGCGCGCGGGCATAAAAAGTTTCACTCCCGGGAAGGGGAGCAGCTCGTCACCACCGGTCCTTACGCGCTTGTCCGCAACCCGATGTACCTGGGAAGTTTTCTGATGGGGGCCGGCTTTATTTTCATGGTTTGGCCATGGTGGAGTTTACCGCTTTTTGCCGTAATCTTTTATGTGCGCTTTGATAAACAGATCGTTGATGAGGAGAAGTATCTGTCAAAGTTGGCAGGGGAAAAATATATCCTGTATTGTAAGCGGGTTCAAAGGATCTTTCCCTCCCTGCGGCATTTACCGAAAGCGCGGCTCAGGAAAGTCGTTAATTTAAGGGAAGCGTTCAGCACGCATGAACAAAGAGGATTGTACGGCTGGCCGATTTTGGCCGTCGTCCTGGAAACTTTCCAGGAGAAGCTTGTTTTTGAACAGACGCTTCTCAGCCAGACGCTGACGGTGTTTCTGACAGCGGGCGTCACCTTTGCCGTTGTCTTCTGGATTTTCTACAGCAGAGGAAAGTAAAACATGAGGATGCTGCAACCCCAACTTCCTCTGAATATTTTATAAAGGAAAGTTGGGGTTGCCCCAGCTTCATCTAGAATTATTTTGAAGGAAAACTGGGACTAGAAAACTCCTTTCCTGTGCAGCAAAGAAGAAACGACGAAGTGAAGAGTTTTCTTGTCAGAAATAGACCAATCCATGAGGAAAATTCAAGGTATCTACAAGGTCGCCTCGAACGAAAAACTCTGCCCGAAGTTTTACCGCTTATGCATTGATGCCCAGCCGATCGCCAAAAAAGTCCTCCCGGGGCAGTTCATTCACATCCGCACAAAAGACGGCTTCGAGCCGTTCTTCCGCCGCCCGTTCAGCGTCTACCGCGCGAAAAAGCATGTCGAGGTGTTTTATGAAGTCGTGGGGCCGGGGACAAAGATTATGTCTCATATGGCGAAGGGCGATGACATTGACGTGCTGGGGCCTCTGGGAACGCCGTTTACGTTTCCTCCAAAAGGGACGAAACAGGTCGTGATGGTCGCCGGCGGCATCGGCATCGCCCCGTTTCTTATGTTATCGGACGTCCTGTGTCGTGAGCGCGCAACGGCGCTCCGTGGGGCAGAATTAATTCTTCTTTACGGCGGCCGTACCCGCGGGCATGTCTATCCGATGAAGGAATTCAAGGAGAATGGCTGTCAGGTGCATGTCGCCACGGATGACGGCAGCGTAGGGACGAAAGGCCGCGTTTCCGAACTGTTTCCCAAGATTCATGCCGACCGCAAAACGACATTCCTCTACACTTGCGGCCCCGCGCCCATGATGGCTTCCGTCCAGGCGTTTGCAAAAAAGCACGGGCTTCACGGGGAAGCGGCATGCGAGGAGGTCATGGCCTGTGCCTTGGGGGCGTGCCTGGGGTGTTCGATCAAAACGACAAAGGGCTACAAAACAGTCTGCTGCGACGGCCCGGTGTTTGATTTACACGAAGTGATTTTTAATCATTAACCGTAGGGGCGACCCACCCTGCTCCGCCGTAGCGAAGTCTATCGAAGATAGGCTTCGCAGAGGCGAGTCGGGTCACCCCTACGCGACCCATATTCATTATGAATATATCCGTTACAATCGGGAGCGCGACATTTAAAAACCCGGTCACCGTGGCCTCGGGGACATTTGGGCATACCGAGAAATATTATGACCTTGAGGAAGTCAAGCAATTGGGCGCCCTGACACCGAAGACGGTTACCCTCAAAGCGCGGGAGGGCAATCCCCCGCCGAGGATTGTGGAAACGCCCTCCGGCATGCTTAACGCCATCGGGATCGAGAATCCGGGCGCGGACGGTTTTATAAGGACTAAGTTGCCGGCTTTAAAGAAAATAGGTATACCTTTGATCATCAGCATTCTGGGGCACACGGACAATGAGTTTGAACTATTGACGGAGAAATTTAACGCGGCCGGCGGAGTCAGCGCGTTAGAATTAAACCTGTCGTGCCCGAATCTGGGGAAGGCCGTCCTGGTGGCGCAGGATCCCCTGGCGACCCACCGCGTTGTCAAAGCGGTGAAAAAGATTTCCCGCTACCCCGTGATTGCCAAGCTGGCGCCGAATGTGACCGACATTACCGAGATTGCCAAGGCCGCGGAAGAGGCCGGCGCCGACGGCGTAAGCTTAGTCAACACGTTTTCCGCAATGGTCATTGATGTCAAGAAGCGCGCGTCCGTCCTCGGGAACGTTACGGGGGGGCTAAGCGGCCCGGCCATCCGCCCCATGGCGGTGCACATGGTTTATGCGGCGGCAAAAAAGATCAAAATTCCCATCATAGCGATGGGGGGGATCATGGCCGCTGAGGATGCCCTGCAGTTTTTGATCGCCGGCGCGACGATGGTGGCGGTCGGGACGGCGAATTTTATTAATCCCCGCGCGCCGCTGGACGTTTTGGAGGGGATCAAGGCGTATATGCGGAAAAATAAAATAAAAGACATTAAGGAAATAATCGGAAGCTTACGGAATTAGCTTTCCTCCATGGCAAAAAAACATACCCCCCAATTGATCGTCGCTCTGGATGTTGACACCCTGGAAGAGGCCCAAGCGCTTGTCGGCCGGTTGAAAGAGGATGTCGGCATCTACAAGGTCGGCAGCCAGCTGTTCACGGCCTGCGGTCCGGCGGTCGTCCGCTATTTGCTTAAGGCCGGGAAGAAGGTTTTTTTGGACCTCAAATTCCACGATATTCCCAACACGGTCGCCCAGGCGGTGAGCGCCGCAGTCCGATTGGAGGAGGGCGGCCGGGGTATCTTTATGTGCACATTACATGTCTCGGGAGGAGGGGAAATGCTGCGGCAGGCGGTTATGGCCGCTACAAAAACAGCTCAAAACATTGGAGTTATGAAACCGTTGCTCGTCGGAATTACGGTCTTGACAAGCGAGGGAAAAAGGGATAACATACTCCAACTTGTTTTGGAAAAAGCCCGTTTGGCAAAGGAATCCGGGCTCAATGGCGTAGTCGCTTCCTGCCAGGAGGCCGCCGCCATCCGGGACAAGTTTGGTGATGACTTTGTGATTGTTACCCCGGGGATACGGCCTGAAGGTTCTCAGGCGGAAGATCAAAAGAGAGCGGCAACACCGCAGGAAGCGGTCGCCAGCGGCAGCGATTTTCTCGTTGTCGGCCGTCCTATAATCAAGGCAGACAATCCCTCTGATGTAACAAAACGCATTTTAAGCATAATCAACCAGACATAATCTTTGCACCGATCCGGCATTTGGTATTCTTAATCCGAAGCGCCCTATGATTTTCGGCGGAATACCAGGATTTTTTATTCTTTTAAATTCATTTTCAAGCATATCTTATTCGGGAGACAGAATATGTCCCAGCAAGTTCAGGAACTTATTGAAAAGATTAAAACCGAGGGCGTCCGGGCCGCCGATGAAAAGGCCAAGGAAATCGAAACGAAGGCCCAGACCGATGCGCAGAAGGTCATCGCGGACGCCAACAGCCGGGCCAGGCAAATCATCGCCGACGCCAACACGCAAGCCAAGAGGATTCAGGAGTCCGCGCAAATAACGCTTAAGCAGGCCGCCCGCGACACGCTGCTCGCCCTGCGCAGGGAAATCGAAGGCGTGCTCGGGAAAGTCGTTTCCGCCCAGGTCGGCGACGCTTTGTCCCCGGACCATCTGGCCGGTATTCTCGGTGAGGTGATTCAAAAATCCGTAGACGCAAAGTTGGCCGAAGGGGACATCCTTGTTTCCCTAAATCCCAAAGACCTCACACGGCTTAACGAAGGCTTTATGGCGAAGCTTCAAAAGCAGGTTAAGAATTCAATCAAGCTTCAGCCCAGGGATGATTCCGCGAAGGGGTTCACCATCAGCTTTGACGAGGGGAAATCCTATTTTGATTTCAGCGACGCCGGCTTGGCGGAATACTTAAGCACTTACCTGAACGCGCAGCTGGCCGCGCTGATTCAGGATGCCTCCTAACCGCATGAACCGTGCCTATTATTATTTTGCGGCAAGCCTGCCGATGCTCTTGTGGGGCGGGAAGGTTCCGCTTTCCATGGAGGATTATCTGTCGGATTGCCAAAGGTTGCTGGAGGAAAACGACTATGCCCTGGTCAGGCGCCTGTTGGAAGGGGAGGGCGGTACGGGGGCAACGGGCAATGCGGCGGCGGACGCCTGGCTCCGGTTTGACAGGAATTTCCGCAATGAAATGGCCTTATTCCGCGCGCAGCGGCTGGGTAAGGACCCCGCGAAGCATGTCCGCGGCGACTGGGACAGTGACCCGAGTTTGAAGGATGTCATCCATCAAGCGTCAAAATCTTCTAATCTCATGAGCGCGGAAACATTGTTGGACCAGACCGTCTGGCAATTTTTGGATGAACTGGTCAGCGGGCACTATTACGATACGGTGTATATTTTCGTGTACGGGCTTAAGCTCAAGATCCTTGAGCGGCACCGGCAGTATCATTCTCCTCAGGGGAGGAGCAGTTTTGATGAAATCAGGATGATAGAGTTTCCGGAAAGCTGCATTCTGGAATCCCGTCTGAAATAAAGGAGAGCGCTGTGCATTCAGAAGTACGGCAGGGCAGGGTCATGGGAGTCAACGGCAACATGGTTGCCGTCACATTTGAGCAAAAGGTCATGCAGAACGAGGTCGCGTATGTTATCGTCGGGGAAGACCGGCTGAAATCCGAGGTCATCCGCGTCAAAGGCGACCGGGCGGACCTGCAGGTCTTTGAGGACACGCTGGGCATTAAGGTCGGCGACCGGGTGGAATTCTCCGGCGAGCTTTTAAGCGTGGACCTCGGGCCGGGGCTGCTCGGACAGATTTTCGATGGATTACAGAATCCCCTGCCGCAGTTAGCCGAGCGGCACGGCTTCTTTTTAAAGCGCGGGGCCTACCTTGAACCTTTGGTTGCCGAAACGACGTGGGAGTTCACGCCCGGCGTCACCCTCGGGGATAAAGTGCGCAAAGGCGATCCATTAGGGACGGTCCCCGAAAACATGTTCAAGCACTGGATCATGGTCCCGTTTGCGCTTCAGGGCGAATGGGAAGTCTGCGAGATTGCCGGCAAGGGCCTTTACACGATCAAGGATACCATCGCGAAGGTCAAAGACGAATCCGGAAAGGTCGTTGCGGTAACGATGAAGCAGACCTGGCCGGTCAAGGTGCCGATCACGGCCTATGCGCATAAATTAAAACCCACCAAACCCTTGGTCACCAAATTACGGATTATCGATACGCTGGTCCCCGTTGCCGTCGGCGGAACATTCTGCACGCCCGGGCCGTTCGGCGCCGGGAAGACCGTTTTGCAGCATTTGATCAGCCGGCATGCGGAGGTGGATGTGGTGATCATCACGGCCTGCGGTGAGCGCGCCGGGGAGGGGGTCGAAATCCTGGAGGAATTTCCGGGACTGATTGATCCGCGGACCAACCGGTCGCTGATGGAGAGGACGGTCATCATTTGCAATACCAGCTCGATGCCGGTCGCCGCCAGGGAATCCAGCGTTTATACCGGCGTTACGTTAGCCGAATACTACCGCCAGATGGGGTTGAATGTCTTGCTGCTGGCGGATTCCACCTCGCGCTGGGCGCAGGCCATGCGGGAGATGTCCGGACGCCTTGAAGAAATCCCCGGCGAAGAGGCGTTTCCGGCGTACCTGGAATCTCGCATCGCCTCCTTTTATGAACGTGCTGGGTTGGTAAAACTGCGCAATGGCTCAATCGGGTCCGTCACCATCGGCGGGGCCGTGAGCCCGGCCGGCGG
>MHGR01000116.1:212-880 GCA_001805655.1 Omnitrophica WOR_2 bacterium RIFCSPHIGHO2_02_FULL_52_10 | reverse complement strand
GCCCGGCCGGCGGGAATTTTGAGGAGCCGGTCACCCAGGCGACGCTGAAGGTGGTCGGCGCGTTTCATGGATTGTCCCGTGACCGCGCCAACGCCCGCCGTTATCCCTCCATCGATCCCTTGGACAGCTGGAGCAAATACACGAGTTTCATCGATCCGGACAAGGTCAAAAAGGGCAAGACCATTCTTCAGAAAAGTAGCTCGGTCAACCAGATGATGAAGGTCGTCGGCGAGGAGGGGACCTCGACGGCCGAGTTCATTGACTATCTCAAGGGGGAGTTTTTCGATTCCGTTTATCTGCAGCAAAATGCTTTTGACAAAACCGATGAAGCCACCGCGTCCGACCGCCAGCGGCACGTGTACGCGCTCATTGTCGATATCATCGACACACCCCTGTCCTTTGATTCCAAAGACGGGGCGAGGCGGTTCTTTCAGGAATTGCGCCAGAGCTTTATTACCATGAACTCCATGCCGTTTGGCTCCCCCGAATTTAAACAAAGCGAACGCCATATCAGGGAAAGAATATCCAACGGGGTTACTTAATGAATACCGAAAGAGGTTTGTGAGCGATGCAAAAAGTATACAGCCGGATTTTACAGATTGCCGGTGATGTTATTACCGTTGAGGCCGAGGGCGTCAGTTACAAGGAGATTGCCGAGGTCAAAACAA
>MHGR01000116.1:0-177 GCA_001805655.1 Omnitrophica WOR_2 bacterium RIFCSPHIGHO2_02_FULL_52_10 | reverse complement strand
GAGGACAAAAGGGTTTCACTGCAGGTCCTCGCCGGAAGCCGGGGGATTTCCACCAATGACCAGGTGCGTTTCCTGAAGCGCCCTATTCAGGTGTCCTGCTCGGAAAATCTGCTGGGCCGCATTTTCACGGGGAACGGCTCCCCGCGCGACAACGGCCCGGCATTGACGGATAATCTC
>MHGR01000115.1:2011-5711 GCA_001805655.1 Omnitrophica WOR_2 bacterium RIFCSPHIGHO2_02_FULL_52_10 | reverse complement strand
GAATACGGCTGCTGCGTAATGACGTTGATCGTCGCCTCTTTCCCCTCTTCCGTGGCGATGTGCGGATTGGAGAGAATCTTGGTCTCCCCGACCGTCGAGAGGGTCTCCAGGACAGCATTGATCGTGGTCTTGCTGGTGGTCCTGGCCACCGTCAGCTTGCCGAACGTTGACAAACTCGACGGCATGTTGACTTCCGGCGTCAGGTCCAGACCACGCTTCGCGCCTGCCTTGTTGAACAGAGAATCCCAGTCAATGCCCCACTTATACGCGTCGGTCAGGGTCACCTGGACGATCTTGGCCTCGATGAAGACCTCGCGCGTTTTGCGGTCAAAGGCCTTGACGATGGTCATGACTTTCTCGATCTGGTGCGGCAGGTCGGAAATAATCAGGGTGTTGGTGCGCGTGTCGACGCGCATCGACCCGTACGATTCCGTCAAGGCGGCCGTGATCTCCGCCTGCACGTCCTCGACGCGCGCGTACTGCAGTTCATAGACCACGGTTTCGGTCGGAGGAACGCGGGCAATGGTCGGGATCTCGCTCTTATCCACAATCGCCTTCATTTCCTCAATTTTTGGCGGCGTGTCGATCAGGACGAGCATCCCGGTGGAATCGTCAAAGATGATTTTGCCGATATCGCTTTTGATGTTGCCCAGAAACGTTCCCAGCGCCTGGGCCGAGGCGTATTTCAGCTGATAGACCACCGTGCGGCGGTTGTCAAAGAAATCCACCCCCTCCAGAATCCGGTATTCATTGTTGGAGATGACGGTAATGATATTACCCTGCACGCGGTAGGCCAGGCGGTTGGTCGCGAGGATGATCTCGAAGATGTCCTTGATCGAAACATCGTTAATCAAAAGATTGACCACCCCGCTGACGTCCGGGGCGATGGCGATGTTCAAATCGCCTTCCACGGCGATAAACTTCAACACGTCGGCCACCGACATCCCGCGCAGGTCGACGGATATTTTCTTTTCGAACCCCGGGAAAGTTTCCGTCGAGATGGATGGGACCGCGCCGCCCTCATGCACGATGGTCTCCGGATAGACCTCCGCGGGGTCTTTCGCGCGCGCGGCAGACTCGCCGCCCTCGGTATAGGTAATCGGCTCCAACTCGATAGGGGCGGAGCCATTGCCCGTTTCACTATCCAATCCCGCCGGATCGGTCTTCAAGGCTTTGTCCTGGGCATGAGCGTCCGGCAAAGCCAAAACCAGGCAGACCGTTAATATGATAAATAATCTTTGCATGACCATATCCTTTCAAAACCCGAGGAAAAAGAAGCTCGCGTTCGTGTTATCCACGCTTGGCCTCGCACGCCCGGCTCTTGCCCCCTATTTACAGCAATGACATCGTGTCCTCTTCAGAAGAGAGGATCACCTCATCCTTCTTGATCTCCTGAACGGATACTTCCGTGCCTTGAATCAATTCCCCTTCCGCCACAAAATGCACCTCCTGCGTCTTTAAGTCCTTGATCATCGCCTTGGGATCGTTCCCCCATGAAATCCCGATCAGTTTCAAGTTTTTCGCCTTCTCCTCAATCGGGACCTTCGGCGGAGGAGGCGGCTCTTCCGGCTCCACCTGAACGACCGCCACAGGCTCTTCTTTCTTCTCAATAAAGGCGTTAAATATGTCCCGCGCCTCGGCCTGCTCCACATAATACGTGACATTCTGAAATGCCGCAGATTGGACCGGCGCAATCTCAGAAAAATTGATCTTCGATACGGCAGCCCTGACCGAAGTCACATCCGGACGCTTTCGAAAAATGACATAGAGCGTCAAAACCATCAGCCCGGCCAGGACAGCTACCAAGATCCTGTTGATGAACTTCAAGTCCAGCTTTTGAAAGCTGAACGCTTCAAACAATTGGGACAGCGGCTGCTTTTTTTGCGCCGCCGGGACCGCCGTGCCGGCGGATTTACCGCCCCTGCCGGTGACCTTGGAGATAACGGCGCGCACGCCGCCGAAAAATCCCTTTATACCCTTGCCTCCGCCCCCAGCCCCAGGAAGAGGGGGAACATTCCCGGGCACTTTGGCTCTGCCCAACAATTCCTTTCCCCGGTTATTATCCTCTGCCATGATTATCCAGTCATACCGTACCGCTTGAGAATGAGCCCCGCCGACGCCATTCTCCTGAAAGTCACCCCTTCGACCCGCCCCGCTCCTAAGCGCTGAACATGGCTCAGGGTGACTCTGAGCGGCGCCTTTTGTCTCCGCCTTGACGGCGGGGGCCCTTCGACAGGCTCAGGATCCTTCGAAGAGTCCTGAGCGAAGTCGAAGGACTCGGGCGCCGTCGAATGAGTCAAAAGGATTAAACTCCGATTAACTTCTTGCGGATCAGGCGCAACGAGTATCCTTCGTTGACCAGCTGCGCAATTTTTGAAAGCCTGCCCCTCACCTTTGATTTGGCGTACATCCGCGCATTCCCTTCCCTTGTCACGACCTGCAGCAATCCAAGATTCGTGTAATGATTGACCGCCTGATACGTGACGCCATATCTCTGGACAATGTCGCCTGCTGAAATGAGATCCGTTTTTGTTTTTTTAATCATGTTGAGCCCTCTTCTCCGTCGGCCATGATGATTCTCAAAGCGCATCCGCTACGAGTGAATAAAAATTAGAGGCAGCTTTTGATTCTATTGTAGTCACGATAGATATAGTAAACACAATAATTACTATATATATCATATAATATCCAGCAATAAAACAATTATTTCAATTATTTCATTCCCCGTCATCCACCTCCGAGGTGGCATGTAGATTATTTTGACTTATTGCGGCATTTAAGTATAATAAGTATTGTTAGTTTGCGTCCTCTCCTCCCTGTCCGGCTTCCCCCTGCAAATTGTCTGCCTGCTTCCACCTCCGAGGTGGTTGGTGGGTATTACAAGAAAGGAGCGGGGAATGACCGGAGCCGACATTTATCACGTTTTCAGCAAAAGCATCGCGGGATATACCATTTTCAGGTATGATTCCGAATTCCTGCGAATGATGGAAAGCATTCAGTATTACCGGGCGAAAAATCCGCCGATAAAATATTCTTTGTTCAAGGAATACGAAAGAAAACATTGGAAGCATTCGGGTTATTTAAGCAACCTGAACCATTGTAGCCATGAGCCCATGCTGGTGCGGATCATAGCTTACTGCCTCATGCCGACTCACTTGCACTTCGTTCTGGAACCTTTAGTTGAAAACGGCATTAGCCGGTTCATGGGGAGACTGCTCAACAGTTACACTCGTTACTTCAATATCCGCCATGAACGTAAAGGGCCGCTGTGGGAAGGGAAATATAAAAAGGTACTGGTCGAGACTGAGGAGCAATTACTGCACTTGACAAGATATGTCCACTTAAATCCTGTCACCGCATACCTTGTCAATAAGCCCGAAGAGTGGAGTTATTCATCCTACAATGAGTATACAACTGAGAATGCTGTGAAGATTTGCGACTTTGGGGAATGGATGGATATGGGCATTCGATCATACGTGGATTTCGTGAATGACCGAATCAATGGCCAGAGGGAATTCGCCTTGATTAAGGATTTGACGCTGGAGGGGTGACGTTTACCCGCCATCCACCTCCGAGGTGGTTGGTGGGATAATTACTCGTATTTAATGTCATCCAAATAAAACGTGCATTGTTCGGGGTTCACTTCTTCGCTGGTCGCCCAGGCGAAGCCGCCGCTTATATAGGAAAGGTCTTTCCCGCG
>MHGR01000115.1:0-1950 GCA_001805655.1 Omnitrophica WOR_2 bacterium RIFCSPHIGHO2_02_FULL_52_10 | reverse complement strand
ACGGTAAATTCCTGAATCTGCTCACCGCCCCGTTCCCCCCTGGCCCAGAACGTCAAACGCCGCGCTCCGGTCAGGTTGAACCCGCCCTTGCGGCTGCCCCAATTATTGGCCGGGTTGAGCCAGTACACACCGGCCCACTTTTCGTCTTTGCGGGAACATTCCACGTCATAATCGACCCGAATACATGTCCCTTCCCCGCGGCAATTTTCCGCCCAATCATCCTTGAGTTTAACGCAGTTGGAATTGGGCATATAGCCGGAGGGAATGAAATGGTTTCCCGCGAAAGCTTTTGTCGCATAGACATAGAACGGCTGAAATGGCGCGCTTTCCTTTTCCGAATTTTTGTCTGTCTGTACCTGGGGCGGCGGCTGGGCCGGAGCATTGGAAATCTCCTTGGCGGCTTCGGGAGCAGAGCCCTTTTCCGCGGCCTGTTGGGGCGTCTCCTGCGGAGCTTTTTGGCAGCCCATAACGGCAACCGACATGATGATGAATATGGTAAAATATTTTTCCATTGAATACCCCCGGGATTTGAATGGCTGTTAGATCCTAAAAAAACGCGCTCTTGATTATATAAAATAATGACAATAAATCAAGAGCGCGTTTGAATTTTGCCTTTGACCTATCCGCACCTTGTTAAATAGATTCTAACTCATCCAGCGTTTCCTGGGCGACCTCGGCCGGTTTCCAGAACCACCCTTTGCCAGGGTCAAGTTTTTCATTATTGGGGCCCGGGTCCCAGCACTGCGCGTAAAAGTAATTGTCGACAAGCTTCTTGTAGGCCTTTTTCGCTTCCTTGTAATCCCCCTTGCTCTTCAGGGTCTCTCCCTTAATATAGAGCGCCGTCCCGACGTCGTTCAAGGCCCATTTTGAAAAAATCGCGTCGGGCGACTCCCACGCGTATTCGGTCATGCCCGTCTGCATCTCCCTGGCCTTTTCCTCATACAGCTCCAGGACTTTATCGGTATAGGCAATCACGGCCTTCTCATTTTTATCCTTGAGCGCCTGCCACGCTTTTGTCGTCAGGGTGCTGGATTTATAATCGCCGAAATCAAGGTCGGAACCGGATTCGATCATCGCGATTTTTTCCTTGGACGCATCGGCCGGCTTCCAAAACCACCCGCCCGTGTCCCATGTCTGCCCGTAGGCAAAGTCGCTCACGACCTGTTTATAGGCCGCCAACGCCTCGTCTTTCATCTGCGCCTTGCGGTACGCTTCCCCCTGGATAAACAAACTCGTCGCCACGTCATTCAGCGCCCAGTAACCGTGAATCTCCTCATCGGCGCCTTTCGGAAAATCATTCAGGCTGTTTTGCATTTTCTTGGCCGCGTCCGCATAGAGCTCGATGCATTTGTTCGTATACGCCAACACGGCTTCCAGATCGTTGTCTTTCAGGGCCTCCCACGCCTTGCCGGTCAGCGTGACAGAGCGGAAATCCCCATAATTATAAGCGGCGGCCGTGCCTGGGCGGATCAAAGCTGCCGCCAACAATAATAGTGTGAACACATAACCGACTTTTTTCATCCTGCTTCCTCCTCGTGATTTAACTTCTGTTAATAGTGATTGCGGGAAATTTATACAAACAAATATACAATATTTTAACACAAAATGCCAATTTTTATCAGTGTTCACTCCACATCTCCTTATACGCAAAATAACTCTGGCGCAGCTGCCGTAAAAACGAGCTGTGCTGTCCGTTGCCCTGCCCCGCGAGCCCGAACCATTCCTCGTAATAATATCCGCCGGGAAACGGCCCGATGGCATCCGATTTGCGGTCGTGAAAGAATGGCTCATAGTTCTTCCACCACTCGTCCAGCCACTCAAACACGATTCCGCCCAAGGCGTTGCCGGCTCCCCGCCCGTTGCCGGCCAGATTCTCCTCAATATCCATCCAGTTTCCCCGGTGGTAATCCGCCTGGGCCGCTTCGGCCTCCTCATAAGTCAGGTGCCTGG
>MHGR01000114.1 GCA_001805655.1 Omnitrophica WOR_2 bacterium RIFCSPHIGHO2_02_FULL_52_10 | reverse complement strand
GCGCGACGCGGCGCTGGCGATCATCCGCGAGGTTGGTGTCGAAACCGGCGGCTCCAACATACAATTTGCCGTGCACCCCAAGACCGGGAAAATGGTCGTGATTGAAATGAACCCGCGCGTTTCCCGCAGTTCCGCCCTGGCGAGCAAGGCGACGGGCTTTCCGATCGCGAAATTCGCGGCCAAACTCGCCGTGGGTTACTCGCTGGATGAAATCGAAAACGACATCACCAAGGAAACACCGGCCTCGTTCGAGCCGACGATTGACTATTGCGTCGTGAAGGTCCCGCGCTTTACGTTCGAGAAATTCCCGGAGGCCCAGGACATCTTGGGCATTCAGATGAAGTCGGTCGGCGAAACGATGGCGATCGGGGGGACGTTCAAGGAAGCTCTTCAAAAGGGGTTGCGCGGCCTGGAGATCGGGCACTTCGGCCTGGACAATAAGCTGAATTACCAGGAGATCCCCGATGAGAAGATCAAGTGGCGGCTGGAGGAGCCGAATGCCTCGCGGATTTTTTACATCAAGTATGCCCTGCAGAAAGGATGGCCCCTCGCGCGCATCGCCGCAATGACCAAGATTGATATTTGGTTTCTGGCGCAGATCGCGCAGATCCTTGACCTGGAAACGCAGCTGATCGAAACATTTAAAAGCAAAAAAACCATTTCGGATGAACTGCTGCGCAAGGCCAAGGAATACGGATACAGCGACGTGCAATTGGCGCAGATCATGGAAACGACCGAGCTCAAGGTGCGCGCTTTGCGCAAGAAGAAGGGGATTGTCGCGACATTCAAATTGGTGGATACCTGCGCGGCGGAGTTTGAGGCGTTTACCCCGTATTTCTATTCGACGTACGGGATTGAGGACGAGGCCATATTGCAGATCCAGAAAACCGTGGAACGGGGGACGGCGAAAAAGAAGAAGATCATGGTCCTCGGCGGCGGCCCGAACCGCATCGGGCAGGGGATTGAATTTGATTACTGCTGCTGCCACGCCGCGTTCGCCATCAAGGAAATGGGTTATGAAACGATCATGGTTAATTCCAATCCTGAAACGGTTTCGACGGACTACGACATTTCCGACCGTCTTTATTTCGAGCCGTTGACGTTCGAGGACGTGATGAACATCATTGATGTGGAAATGCCGGACGGGGTTATTGTCCAGTTCGGCGGGCAGACCCCCTTGAACCTTGCGCAGCGGCTCAGCGATGCCGGCGTGCCGATCATCGGCACAAGCGTGCGCTCCATTGAATTGGCGGAGAACCGGGAAAAGTTTGCCAAATTGATCTCGAAGCTGAAACTCCTGCAGCCGGCAAACGGCTCCGCCGTGTCCGCGAAAGAAGCGGTAAAGGTTGCCGCCAAGATCGGTTATCCTGTCCTGGCGCGGCCGTCGTATGTGCTGGGCGGGCGGGCCATGAAGATCGTTTATGACGAGGAAAGCCTGCGGCGTTTCATCGAAGAGGCCAAGGAGGTGTCTGCGGGAAAGCCCATCTTGATCGATAAATTCATCAATGACGCCATTGAGGTGGACGTGGACGCCATATCGGACGGCCAGGAAACTTTTGTCGCGGGGATCATGGAGCACATTGAGAACGCGGGCATCCATTCCGGCGATTCCGCCTGCGTGCTGCCTCCCATTACGCTCAGCGAGGCGGTCATCGAGCAGATTAAGGACCACACCTGCCGCCTCGCCAGGGCCTTAAGAGTGATCGGGCTGCTGAATATCCAATTCGCGATCCGCGGCCGCAATGTGTACATCCTCGAAGTGAATCCGAGGGCCTCCCGCACCGTGCCGTTCGTCAGCAAGGCGACGGGAATGCCAGTGGCAAAGATCGCCGCCAAGATCATGATCGGCAAAAAACTGAAAGACTTCGACCTTTCCTACGAAAGGATTGAAAAGCTGACGCATATTTCGGTGAAGGAATCCGTTTTGCCGTTCTCGAAATTCTCCGGGGTGGACATTGTCCTGGGTCCGGAGATGAAATCCACCGGTGAAGTGATGGGCATCGGCTCCTCGGTGGGGGAGGCGTTCGCGAAGTCGCAGGCCAGCGCCAACCAACATCTGCCCATTAAGGGCAAGGTGTTTTTAAGCGTCAAGGACGAGGACAAGCGCGAGGTGGTCTTCATCGCCAAAAAACTGCAGGACATGAAATTTGAGCTGGTCTCCACCAGGGGGACGGCAAAAGTCCTGCGGGCGCACGGCGTCCATGTCCAGGAAGTGGGCCGTTACGACCAGGGCAAGGGGGACATGCTGAATCTCATGACATTAATTAAAAATAACGAGATCGCCCTGATCGTCAATACGCCGTCGGGCGAGCGCAGCCAATCGGACATGCGCGCCATCCGCGCGGAGGCGATCCTGCACAACGTCCCGTGCATCACGACCATTCAAGGCGCGCGCGAGGCCGTCAACGGGATCGAAGCGACATTGGCCAAAGAATTTGAAGTGCACTCATTGCAAAGCCTGTATAAGGCCGGGAGGGATGTTCCATGTGCGGCATCATAGGCGTTTCCAATCATGAAGAAGCGGCCAACATCGCCTTTTTGGGGCTGTATGCCCTGCAGCACCGGGGTGAAGAGGCGGCGGGCATCGCTTCCTATGACGGCAAGAATATCCACCTTACCAAGAATACCGGTTTAGTCGCTGACGCGTTTGATGAGGCATCGCTCAAAGGCCTTAAGGGCAAGACGGCGATCGGCCATACGCGCTATTCGACAACGGGATCCAGCAACTACAAAAATATCCAGCCGTTTTTGGTGACGCACCGCAACCGCCCGATGGCCGTTTCGCATAACGGCAATTTGACCAACACGGAAGCGCTGTACCGCAAGCTTGAGGAGGACGGCTCCATTTTTCAGACTTCCATGGACTCGGAAATCATTGTCCACCTTTTGGCCAAGACGGCGCGTAACGGGGACATGAAGAAATGGTTTATCGACGTTCTGCTGCAATTGAAAGGCGCGTACTCCCTGGTGTTTCTGGTGGAGGATGTCATCGTCGGGGCGCGCGATCCGCACGGGTTCCGGCCGCTGTGTTTGGGGAAAATAGACAACAGTTATATCATTACCAGCGAAAGCTGCGCGCTGGATCTCATCCGTGCCGAGTTTATCCGGGAAATCGAGCCGGGCGAGATTATTTTCATCAAGGGCGGCAAGATTGAGTCGGTGTTCCTGCCCGGCCGGGAGAAGGTGAAAAAATCCCACTGCATCTTTGAAAATATTTATTTTGCCAGGCCGGACAGCGAGATATTCGGTGACAATGTCTACCAGGTCCGCAAGCGCCTGGGGGCCCAGCTTGCCAGGGAATTCCCGGTGGAGGCGGATTTTGCCATGTCGATCCCGGATTCCGGGAATTACGCGGCCATCGGCTATGCCCAGGAGCTGGACCTTCCCTATGAGGTGGGCATCATACGCAACCACTATATCGGCCGGACGTTCATACAGCCGTCGCAGTTTTTGCGGGATTTCCGCGTCCGGGTGAAATTGAACCCGATCCGCAGCGTGCTCAAAGGAAAGAAAATCGTCATCATTGAGGATTCCATCGTCCGCGGGACGACGTCACGGGGGCGCGTGGAGGAGTTACGAAGGGCCGGCGCGAAAGAAATCCACATGCGGATCAGCTGTCCGCCGATCACATCCCCCTGCTTTTACGGCATTGATTTTCCGAGCAAGCAGGAGCTGATCGCCGCGACAAAGTCGGTCAAGGAAATCGCCGAGTTCATCAAGGTCGACACCCTGGAATATTTGAGCCTGGAGGGCATGCTGAAAGTCATGAAAAACGCCGGTGATTTCTGCGACGCCTGTTTTACCGGTCATTATCCTGTTGAGGTGCCGACGAATAAGAGCAAATACCTCCTGGAAGGGGCGAAATGATAAAAACCCGAAACACGAAATTTCGAACGGCAGATTTCGGATCTGAGGCTCTTTAAAGCAAGGAATATAAAATGGCGAAATTCATATTTATTACGGGCGGCGTTGTTTCAAGCCTGGGGAAAGGAATCGCCGCCGCTTCGATCGGTAAACTGCTCGAAGCGCGCGGGCTGAGCACGGCGATTATCAAATGCGACCCGTACCTCAATGTCGATCCCGGGACGATGAACCCCTTTCAGCACGGGGAAGTGTATGTGACGGATGACGGCGCGGAGGCCGACCTTGATCTCGGCCATTACGAGCGCTTCACCGAGGCGCATATCAACAAGGACAGCAACATCACGACGGGCAAGATTTATTACACGGTCATCACGAAAGAGCGCCGCGGGGACTATTTGGGGAAAACCGTGCAGATCATTCCCCACATTACCGATGAAATTAAGAGAAATATTAAAAATGTTTCCAAGGATACGGCGGTGGATGTCACTATTGTTGAAATCGGGGGCACCGTGGGGGATATTGAAAGCCTGCCGTTTTTGGAGGCCATCCGGCAGCTGCGCTGGGAGCTGGGCGAATCCTATGCCCTGAACATCCACGTGACCCTTCTGCCGTATATCAAATCCGCCGGGGAGCAAAAGACAAAACCGACCCAGCACAGCGTCGGCCGATTGCGGGAGATCGGGATTGCCCCGGATATTTTGCTGTGCCGCACGGAAAGAAGGATCACCAAAGAGCAGCGCGAAAAGATAGCCCTTTTCTGCAATGTTGACCGGGAAGCCGTTGTCGAGGCGGCGGACGTGAGGCACATCTATGAGGTGCCGCTTTCGTTCAAGAAGGAGGGGCTGGACGATCTTATTCTTAAGAAACTGAATCTTAAGCGTGAAGACAAAGATTTGAACGATTGGACGAATTTTGTCATCAAGCGGTTAAAAAGTCCGAAAAACGAGGTCAGGATTTGCGTGGTTGGCAAATATATCGTCCTGCAGGACGCCTATAAATCAATCTATGAGGCGCTCGTTCACGGAGGGATTGCCAATGATACCAGGGTCAATATCATCAAGATCGATTCGGAAGCTCTGGAAAGGGGCAAAGTTGATGAGAAGCTCAAGGGCGCCAACGGCATCTTGGTTCCGGGCGGGTTCGGCGACAGAGGGATCGAGGGGAAGATCAGGGCCGTTCAATACGCGCGGGAGAACAAGATTCCGTTTTTCGGCATCTGCCTGGGTATGCATGTGGCGACCATTGATTTTGCCCGGAACGTCTGCGGGCTGAAAGGGGTCAATTCGACGGAGTTCGACAAGCAGGCCGGTAATCCTGTCATATCCCTGCTGGAAGAGCAGAAAGAGGTCAAGAATCTGGGCGCGTCCATGCGGTTGGGCGCGTATCCCTGCAAGCTCTCCAAGAGTTCGCACAGTTTCAAATCCTACAAAAAGGACATTATTTCGGAACGTCACCGGCATCGGTATGAATTTAACAATAAATATCGGAAGTCATTTGAGAAGCAGGGGATGGTTTTCGCCGGCATCAATACCGGCCAAAGCCTGGTTGAGATCATTGAGCTAAAAAATCATCCGTGGTTTGTGGCTTGCCAATTCCACCCGGAATTCAAATCAAAGCCGGACCGGGCACATCCCTTATTCCGGAGCTTTGTCGCCGCGGCGCTGGAACACCGCGGGCCATAAATATTTCTTAAGCGCGGTCCTACTTCGCCAAGAGGTTGTCACCTTTGGCTTCGTAGGACTCGCTTGAGTTTTTCTGGGATAGAAATTATGGTAACTCTGCGCGGGTGGTGGAATGGTAGACACGCTACTTTGAGGGGGTAGTGGCTGCAAGGCCGTGGAGGTTCAAGTCCTCTCCCGCGCACATCGAGAGTTCTCCCGCCTTTTCTGATTTTTTAGTTGTAGGCGGGACCCCGCTTACATTTAAGAGGAGAAGAGCGGGGAAGTCCTCTCTCGCGCACTATTGTTCGACGCACAAGGAAATATGGAGGGCGGAAACCGGCGCCCTGAATGATCATGGTTAAATGCGTACCACCGGGGGCAATATCGAAGGTCCAAGTTATGGGAAAAGCCATTCAAGTCAGCGCCAGCATCCTGTGCGCCGATTTCACCCAGTTAGGCGATGAGATTAAAAAATGTGAAGCCGCCGGTGTGGACATTCTGCACGTGGATGTCATGGACGGCCTTTTTGTTCCGAACATCACCATCGGCAACGTCATCATTGAAGCCATCCGCCCCCTGACCAGGCTTCCCATTGAAGCGCATTTGATGATTGAGCGGCCGGGCAGGTATATTGAGGACTTTATCCAATCCGGCGCCGACATCATTTCCGTTCACGCCGAATGTTACGGCCCCAGGCGGGAGGGCTGCCGCGGGCCGGACCAGTACCCCAAGGAAGTAGACACCATTGACGCGGCCATGGCCCAGAAGGATATCGCCAAGATCAAGGCAAAGGGAAAAAAAGCCTTTATGGCGCTTAACCCCGGCACGACGGTGTGTTTTGGTGCCCTCATCAAGGATTTGGACGGCGTTTTGGTCATGTCCGTGAACCCCGGCTTTGCCAAGCAGAAATTTCTGCCTTCGGTGCTGTCGAAAGTCAAGGAATTGCGGGCATATTTTAAAGGGCATATAGCCATCGACGGGGGCATCAATGATTCGACGGCGCCGATGGCCGTCAAGGCCGGGGCGGACATTCTGGCCACGGCAAGTTATTTTTTCGGTTCGGATAACCCCGGGGCCGCGGTCCGGCACTTGAAATCCCTCGGATATTCTTGAGCCCCTTATATTGAAATCAGATTGCTATGGTGTTATAGTTAAAAAGCCGTTAAAACATTCTATCCGGGGTGATGCCATGCTGTTTAGGCCAGGGACAGGGAAAAACAAAGGGCAGACAGCCATCGAATATATGATGCTGCTGGCGGCTGTGGTTGCTATTATTCTGGTAGGCTTTAAGAATTATTTGCCCCGGTTCTATGAGGCGTCCAACATTTATTTCAACCGTGTGGGGGTTGGAATCTACGGGGAACCGCCGCGCTGCGGCGACGGTTGTTGCGGCCCGATCAGATTTTTTGGCAACATGAGCGAGCCTTGTCCGGCGGCGATTGAGGATTCCCGAAAATGCCCCACGGATTGCGGCACGTGAGGGTGAAAGGCTTTGTTCTTCATGGCACGCGGGTCAGCCCTGCCGTTTATCCCTGACAAAATTGCTGCCGTCGATATTCTTCGCGTATTTCTTTAATTCCGCCGCGATCTCGCTGATCTGGGCGACGTGCTTGATCTCGTGGGACGTGTTGCTGACGATCCCGATGGAGACCGCTAACAAACCGAATTTCTGCTCTTTCCCCTGCCGGTCCTTGCCCGAAATGAAGCCCGCCCCAAAATCCTTTTTCGAATAGAAAGAGGGCACTTTCTTGTCAAAGGCGTCGACGATTTTTTGGCACGCCTTATCAATCAGGTCATCGTCCATGATAAACACGAAATCATCTCCGCCGATGTGCCCGATGAACGAGCCGGGCCCGCCGACCTCCCGCGCGACCCGTATGAGAATTCTGGCCGTTTCCCGGATGACCTCATCGCCTTTTTCGAATCCGTAAATGTCGTTATAGATCTTGAACTTGTCAAGATCCGCGTAGCCGACAGCGAAGGTATCATTGGCGTCGATATGGCGCTGGAACTCCTCCATGATGGACGTGTTCCCGGGCAGGTGGGAAAGGGGGTTCGCGTCCAGACTGCTGACGGTGCGTTTGAGGATCATTTTGATCCTTGCCAAAAGTTCGTTCGGGTCGAACGGCTTGACGATGTAATCATCGGCCCCGGCCTCGATGCCCTCGATGCGGTCCTGCACCTCTCCTTTGCCCGTGAGCATGATGACGGGGATATGGCGCAGGAGGATGTCCTTCTTTAAGGCCTTGCAGAACTCGCGCCCGTTCATGACGGGCATCATGTAATCGCAAATGATTATGTCCGGATTTTTTTGTTGCACCATCTTCAGCCCGTCGCTTCCGTTATTGGCCTGGAAGACATCGTACAGCTCGGACAGGGTCAACTCCAGGACATCCAGGATGTCGGGGTCATCATCGATGGTTAATATTTTTTCTCGTCTCATGTTTGGTCATCCTGAGTGTTAGCTTTTAATGGTTGGTTGACCGGCAATGTGAAATGGAACGTCGTGCCCTTGTTGACGGTGCTGGCCACCCACATCCGGCCGCCGTGCGCTTCAACGATCTTTTTGGCCAGCGGCAGGCCTAGGCCGGTCCCCTTCACGTTCTGGTTGATCACATTATCCACCCGGTAAAATTCGTCAAAGAGCCGGCCGATGTCATTTTTGGAAATGCCGATGCCGGTATCGGCGACATCAACGGTGACGGTGTCGTTGTTGAGCTTCGCGCTGACGGAGATCGCTCCGCCCTGCGGCGTGAATTTGATGGCGTTGCCGATCAAATTAATGAAAATGCGGTTGGCCTGGCTGGGATCGAGCATCAGCGTGGGGATATTGGCGTCGACTTGCTTTATGAACTGTATATTTTTATCTTTCATCTGGGGTGTCAATAAATCGTGGATAGAGTCAATCAATGCGGACAGGCCGCAGGGGACCAGATTCATTTCGGCCTTCCCCGACTCGATCCGGGAAATGTCAAGGAGCTCGTTGATGAGCTGGACCAGGTTGTCGGAGTGGGTGTTGATTTTACCCAGCCGTTCCTTGACCGGCTCGGGGATATTGCCGAGCTTGCCTTGCATCAGAATCGAGGCGTATCCCTTGATGGAGGTCAGGGGAGTGCGCAGTTCGTGGGAAACCGCGGAAACGAAATCTGATTTTGTTTTGCTGATATTCCGGACTTCCGCCAGCGCCGATTCGAGCTGTTTGGTCCTGTCCTGGATTTTGGCCTCGAGGTCCTGGCGGGAGCGGTACACCTGCTCGAATAACCTCGCGTTTTCCAGGGCCTGCCCGATTTGGCTGGTCAGAATGGAAATAATCTCTTCATCCCCCTGCGTGATGGCCGCCGCGTTTGATTGATTGCCCACGAAGATCATGCCGATGATGCCTTCTTTGGAAAGGATGGGGGAGACCACAAAATGCTCCGCGTCACAGGCGTGCGCAATGGATTCCCGCTGTTCCTTCGGGGCGCTGAACGAGGAAAAAGCGTTGCCCCTTTTCATGGCGGCCCCGACCCCGGCGTGGTTTTCCAGGGCGGCCATGAACACGGGAATATTTCTGTCCGGAATGCCGATGGCGACATGGCAATTCAAGTTTCGCCGGTCGTCATAGATCAGGATGAGACTTTTTTCAAACGCCAGGTGCAGCGTCAATGCCTGGCGCAGGCGGGAAAATATTTCCGCTTCATCCAGGGTCGTGCTGATCAGGCGGGATATTCTCTGCAGGGCGTCCAGTCCCCCGAGCCTCTTGTCGAGTTCTTCCTGGGCCTTGTTGAGTTCGAGGTCCGTTTTAACGATCAATTTGGCCTGTTCGTCCAGGTCATTGAACGATCTTCTCAGCTTCTCGAAAGAGCGCGCCAGGAGGTTGATCTTTTCGTTTTTATTGACGAGCAATAATATCAGGATGCCTATGATAACGAAAGCCGCTAAACCGAGGCCGCCCAAAATGTAAGAAGAAAAATTTTCCATGTCCAACGGCTCCTATGGGCCGGGTTCAGGGGAACGACGGCCGATAAAATCATACCATAAAACCACCAACACCTTATGGCGAACTTGAAAAATTGCCTCTTTTGAAATTTGAATGGGAAGTTATCCTAATTTAGCAATTCCCCTCCCCTCGTGGGAGGGGAATCCAAAGGGTCCATTACCCACTCAAAACTCCAAAGAAGCGAGAAATTAACGCTAACTGACCGCCCAGACAACGATCGTGCCGTTCAGCAGATACGGCTTTTTAAATTTTTCAACGGTTTGAAACGGGCAAATTTCGCCGTTGGAATACATGCCGACGATGGGGATGCCGGCCCCGAAAACGTTGCGGATGGAGTCGGTTTCTTCATGCGCCGCGCGCCCCAGCAGTTTAAGGCGCGCCATGGATTCAAAGACCACGACGAGCTTGGCCTTCCGGCCGCGGAGGTTCGCTTTGGCGTCCTGCGCGGCCTGGACCGCCGCCTGTTTGCACGAATCCTTGTTGCCGATCATGATGTGGACCTCAGAGCCCTCCGGGACATGCCCCTGGCAAATGATGCTGCCGTCCTCTCTGATATTCGTGACGTTGCGCAGGAGATATTCCCGGCTTCCGTCGACAAAAATTCCCAAAGGATAAAGGATAGACAAGCGGTCAAATTGGTTCGAGCGCAGGTCATCGACCTGCTCCCCGAAATATTCCTCGTAAATGCTGGAAGCTTTTTTGTCGTCGATGGAGTATATGGCGTTGCCTTCCGCCCGGTCGATGACGCGCGGTTTTCCGAGAGGCCGCCCCCCGTGGCAGCAGCCGATCCCGATGCTTGTTTGGCCGCCGATGATTAACCCTGTCGCGGCGTTGGTTAAGATGTTGTCTTGGTGGATCTGGAAGGTGTTCGCGAAGTGGAAATCGTCGCAGCTGCCCGCCCCCAAAACGGGAAAAACACTGCCGAAGATGTCCTGAATCCCCTTCAGGAGAACGGAATTGTTCTCCAGCTTGCCGTCCACAAAGAACATGAAGGCCTGGCGGCTGCGGGGGCCGAAGTCTTTCAGGGCGTTTCTAGCCAGAAAGTTCCCCGCCAAAAGGGCGTCCTGCGTATCCAGGTTTTCCGCGGAGCCGATGCCGAAAGCCAATTCATCGGAGCTGATGGTCAAAACGGCCACCCCATGGGTTTCAATGGTATTGGACAAAATGATGCCGGCCGTGGAGCAGCCGATCATTTTCGCCTGGTTCAGAACTGTCCGCAGGACGGGAACGGTCTGTGAAGGGTTGTAGTGGACAGTGCTGAAGACGATCGCAATGTCAATCCTGTCGGCGCCCAAGTTCGTTTTCGACTCAAAACCGGCGTCTTTTGCCGCCGTCTGGGCGTCAATGTCCTGGCTGAAGCCGATACCGATGTGGGTGGCCATGCTCGAAGACTCCTTGATTTAACTGATATAAGTATAGCTTCTAGTATTATAAATGGAAAATCAAAAATCAATTATGTTAAGACATTTTATCAGGCGCGGCTTATTTTTAGTGTTGACCGGGGGTGAAAATATGATAGTATTGTAAAGCATTTCGGCCCGCGTCCCAGCGCACGTAAATACTTCCGCCCCCATCGTCTAGCCTGGTCCAGGACACATGCTTCTCAGGCATGGAACACCGGTTCAAATCCGGTTGGGGGTATTCCGCAAGGACCCGTTTTTCTTTCGATCTCCAATATTTAGCCATTAAAAGGTCCGTCAATTGGTACAATGTCGTTCTAACTTCCTCGATTTGTTGATCAGTCAGGGAGAAATCCTTGAGATATCGTCGACATTCGGTGATCGAAAGCATAATCCAATTTTCTCACCGTTTTTAGTTTGGTCAATGGGGTCGATACCGAATTTCAGTAAAAACTTTTAGTAAAAGTTCTTGTATTCTAAGTACATATTGTTATACTTTGAGTATAAGTTAAAGCCAACTTCGCTCTTTGTCAACTGGCGTAATAAAAATCCTCCTTTCGGCGCCGAAAATGGCGATCTGCCGTTTTCAGTTTAGTGAGGTTGTTTTTCGGTCAGTTTCCGTCTTCACGTTTATAGGCGTTTGTTTCCGGTCAAGTTTTGATCTGTCCAAATGACTATCGAAACGGTTACTGTGCTGATGAATTGCTCTTTGGAATGACCAAAGAGGAATCGGAGCACGAAATACGAAGAACAATCTCAAGAAGAAAGCGTTATTCCGTTGCTTTCCAACCCCTCGTTTAATAATTAAATTATTAAACGAGGGTTAATAGGGGGCTATGTGAGAAGTTTTTCACTAGCCTATGGACCAAGCAAGCATTTAACAAAGAGAGAAAGGAGGAAGGAAAAGTGAATAAAACGCAAAGTAGCAGTACAAGGCAGATTGCCTTGCCAGTTGACGTCGTTTCCGATTTGGAGATTTTGCTAACAGAAGCATCCAATAAGAAACAACTAAATGCCGATAAGCGGCGTCAGTTCGAGGAAGCAGCTAGTTTTCTCAAACAGAGAATTGCGGCTGCCGGAACCGAAAAGGTAGAAGTGCCGGCCACGATCTTTATGATGATTTTAAGATTGTTGGCGCAATTAGTTAAGCACAGAGAAGTTATAGAGACCTTCATTGACGCATTATTGGGCTAAGCCCCCCTTCTTAAATTTATGATTAATTTTGGAAATGCCATAAAGAAATATCGAGTTGCCTCAAAACTCACACAAAAAGAGTTAGCGGAAAAAGTTAATATTACTCCGGAATATCTTTCTTCTTTAGAAAATTCTCGTAAATCATCCAGCTTCGGTTTATTGGCTGATTTGTGCAAAGCTCTCAATCTCCCACCGGAAGTGCTGTTTTGGGATGCCGTCGAAATCACAGGAGATATAAAGGATGAAGATAAAAAAGTAATTGAAACTGCTAAAGTTCTTATTCGATATTACCTTGAATCTAACAATCCATCCGCACAAGAGCCTTAAACCTCACCAAATACAGACAGAGCAAGATGTCGCTCGGCTGGCTAATCAAGAAGTTTCTGCATTACAAGAAATTATTTCTAATAAAGAAGAACATTATGGCTTTTTCCGTCAGGAAAAGAAGGACGGAACCCTTAGAGACATCCATCCTCCTCGCAAGAAACTGAAGTTGATTCAAAGAAAAATTAAAAAGTTTTTCGATCATTTTCCTTGGCCTCGGTATGTTCAAGGAGGGATAAGAAAAAGGTCTATATTAAGTAATGCGCGACTACATTGTGGTAAGAAAATGGTGGCATGGTTGGATATTAGGAAATTCTTTCCTTCAACAAATCCTTCGATGGTTTTAGAAAGCCTTGAAAAGATTGGAATAGGAAAAGCAGCTTCAAAATTAATCGTCGAGTTAGGTACTTATAAAAATGCCTTACCGCAGGGATCGCCGGCTAGTGTGTCGTTAGCTAACTTAGTATTTTTAGATGCTGATGATAGATTTGAATTATTTTGCAAGAAACATAGACTTATTTATTCTCGATATATAGATGATATTTCAATTTCTGGAGATATCGATTTCCGTCCCCACAAGGGACAATTCTTAAAGTTTATCGAGCAAAAAGGCTATGTAGTAGCAAAGGACAAGATAGATTTCATTGGACGGGACAGGCCCCAAATTGTTAATAATTTAGTCGTAAATGACAAGGTCAGACCAAACAAAGATTTTATAAATGATCTCAAAAACGATATAAGATGTTGTTGGACGGAAGAGGGAATGGAATTATTGGCGGCAGATTTTGGTTTATTGCCAAGAGAACTCCAGCGCAGTCTCTGGGGGCGCATTAACTTCACCAAACAATTTGATCCAAAACTTTATAAGGATTTAAAGGCCATTATGATAGGCGCTTTTTTTAAATAAGTCTCTTTGAACAGCATAATCTGCTTTAAATTACACCTCAACTAAATCCCGCTGGGGTACTCTTTTATTTTACAATTAGAGTAATTCCCCTCATAAAATCCCCTTGTCAGCCCGTGGGTGCCCGTGTACAATAGCCGGCGTGAATAAAGTCACGGACCCCAACGGCTATTCCCGCCTCCTTGATTGCATTAAAAGCGAAATGACATCTGCGACAAAGAACATCAACCACACCCTCGCCCTGGCCTATTGGCGTGTGGGCAAACAGATCAGCGAACATATCTTAAAGAACGATCACCGCGCCGGTTACGGCGATAAGCTCTTTCCCCGGCTTGCCAAAGACCTCAATATTGATCAACGCTCCATTTATCAAACGGTCCAGTTTTATCGGGAATACCCGAATTTGAGCCCGGGCTCAAAATTAAGCTGGTCCCACTTCCGCGCGCTGTTAAGGGTGGAAGATAAGTCTATGCGTGCGCGCTTTGAGCGAAAAGCCCTTGCAAAGAATTTATCGAAAAGAGAGCTTGAGCAGGAGATTCGTTTACGAAGGACGATGGACGCGGGACGCGGGACGAAGCAAGGGGCACAAGATACGGGACACAAGGCACACGTAACTCTTCGCGCCGGCCGCGGCGAGGTGGGGACCTATGCTATCTATACTCCCCAACAGCCTCAAGCCCCCGAGGGCAAGGTGGCCATTGACCTTGGCTTTAACAATTGGCGCTTGGTCCCCAAGGATTTTAAGGGAATCGTCGCCAAAGCCCACTATACCTTTAAAGCGCACGTCGATGAGATCATTGACGGCGATACTCTGTGGATGAATATAGAACTGTTACCCGGCTACTTTACGCGCCAGAAGTTACGGTTGCGGGGAATAGATTGCCCGGAATTGGCGAAGAGCGCAGGGCAAAGGGCTAAGAGGTTTGTGGAGAAGGCGCTAAAGGGGTTGGAGTTTGTGATCATCAAGACTTATAAGGATGATAAGTACGGGAGATATTTGACGGATTTGTTTTACGGGTCAGAGGAGAAGTTTTTGAATCAGGAATTATTAGACCAGAGATTGGCAACGGCTTATCAAGAGTAACCGGGACGTATCCTGCGTAGCTAAACGCGCGCCGGCTTCGTTGAATACTTATCGTGTTCCACTGCGCTGGTCTAGGCCGAGTCAGGCAGGGGCGCGGGCTTATGGCGACAGGGAAGGCCCCCTTGACAAATATCATAATAATGTTACACTTGTAACATAATTGTTACAAGGAGGCGGCCCATGAGGTTCCATGACGCACCGTTAGGGCCTTTCCGGTCTGAGGCCAAATTGAAGATCACCCGGTTCTTGCTTGACCACGAAGCGCCAATGAGCGAGCGCGAGATCGCCGCGGTGATCGGGGTTTCGCACATGAGCGTCAACCGCGCCATGCAGGAGTTCTCCGGCATGAATCTGGTTCATTATGTGACCGTTGGCAAAGCGCATCTTTGGCAGGTCAACCGCAAAAGTTTCGCTTACACGGCTTTGCAAGAGCTTTCGGCAAAGCTCAAAAGTATCCCCGAACCATTAAGAGAGCTTAAGGAGTTGATCCGCCAATATTTGCCCGGCTCTCTTGTTGAAAGGATCGTTCTCTTCGGCTCTGTTGCCAAAGGAAAAGAGAAGCCCCAGAGCGATATTGATCTTTTTATTCTCGTGAAGGGCCTTAAAGATCAGCAAAAATTGGAAAGCCCGCTGGAAAAGCTTTCGAGTGAGTGTTTGGATGTGTTCGGCAACCGTTTGGCCCCTTATATACTTACTGAAAAGCAGCTTAAAGAAAAAAGTGATCTGCCGGTCATGGCCGAGATCAATAAGGGCATTGTGATCTATCCTGAAGCAAAGGTTTGATATATGGCGCCTAAATTCACGACAAAAGATGTCAGTAAAGCCTCGTATGTCAATTATCTTAAAAAGGGCGCGGAGTGCTTTCATGTGGCCCAAACTTCCCTTAAGTCACAAGAATGGAACGCCGCCGCCATCAACGCGATCCATTGTTGCATTGCCGCCTGTGACGCGATGTGCGTTTATTTCCTGGGGAAGCGCCATAGCGGGGAGAACCACAATGAAGCGGCCGTTTTATTTAGATCGATCAAGAACTCTGATGAATTTGACACGAATACGAACCGCATTTTAAGGATCTTGCGCATGAAGAATATGGCTGAATATGAGGAACGGCTGGTGAACAGGTCCGAAGCGCAAAAGATATTCACTGATAGCGAGAGGTTCTTTGAGTTTGTTAAGGGTAAGTTGCCGGAAGAATAGAAGTTCCACGGACATGTGCCTATTGACGTCCGTATAGATAATGGAACTTTTACGAACGTCAATACTGCCACCGCTCCAACGAGTTGTGAAAGATGCACCGGTTCCATTACTAATGCGGTGGTCTGTAACTTACGAATAATTCGGTACGCGTCCCTGGAGTATATAAAGATAGTATGCCTTTCGCTATTTATTGTCATCAGAAGAATACAGACCAATCCGGCGTTGTCCATAAACATCCCGCTGTATGATGAAGCGCAGCCAAAAGTTGCGAACGCGTGAGTTCCCATTATGACCAGGAAGCATTGCTCTTTTCAGCCCGTCGTGATTCCCCACATGCTTGGGAAGCCGGTCGATTGGAGCGAACAGTTTGAGCGGCGCGCCCCGCTGGACGTCGAAATAGGTT